>DASSGZ010000319.1:0-8800 GCA_035693165.1 Chloroflexia bacterium
CATCGGATTAGATTCCCAGGGTCCAGGTCGGCAGGAACTGGTTGAGCCACGTCACACGGTCCATCATCAGAAGCCCGCCCATGAACAAGAGCAACACCCCGCTCACCAGCGAGATGGGATTGAGTCCCGCGATCAGGGTGCGGCCGGCCAGCCGCAGGTCAAACGAGCGCATCATCACCTTGCGCAGCCAGATCGTCAGTTGCCCGGCCAGCAGCGCGGCCAGGATAAACGGAATGCCCAGCCCCAGCGAATAGGCGATGAACAGAGGGACGGCCTCTGTGGTGCGCTCCTGCATCGCGAGGGTGTACATCAGCCCCAGGAAGGGGCCGACGCAGGGTGTCCAGCCGATGGCGAAGCCCGTGCCGATCAGCACGGAACGCAGGTAGCCGAGGTTCTTGCTGGGGTGCAGCTCCAGGCGCCGCTCGTAGTTCAGGAACGGGATCTGGAAGACGCCCAGCGTGTGCAGCCCGAATATCAGCAGCAGGAGGCCGAGGAAGATCTGGATGGGCTGGCGGTATTCGGCCAGCCAGTCGCGCACAACCCCGGCGCTGGCGCCTAGCAGCACGAAGATGAAGGAGAACCCGGCGACGAAAGCGAGGGCGTGCAAAAAGACCCGCCAGCGCGCGGCCTGCACTCGCCCGCGCTGGATGCTGGTCCCGCTCATATAGCCCAGATAGACCGGCACCAGCGGCAGCACGCAGGGCGACGCGAACGACAGGAACCCCGCCAGCACGGCCACGAAGATATTCGCGTTACTTTCAGGCACAGGTTAGACCTCGTCGGCGAGAGGAATAGGCCGCGCGGGCAAGGGCCACACGGCGGGACCACGGGACAGGCGCGCCGTCTCGCGCGCGATCAGGTCGATACGGGTTGCGGCGCCTCGTACGGAGGCACCGGGGCCGCGGGCACCCAGTACACGCTGCGGCTCTCCTCCACGGCCCGCAGCACCCAGGGATAGACCAGGCGCACGACGGCGAAGCCGAAGATGGCCCCGCTGATCACGCGCAACCACCAGTTCAAGGTGCCGGCGCTGTCGCCGACCGAGAAGTCGCCGAAGCGGCCCCCGGTCAGCGTGTCGAACCAGGTGTTGTCCTCGCGCAACCCGAACATATGAGTCAGGCCGTCCACGGCGATGGGCACGAGCAGGACCACGAAGACCTGCCAGCGGATGGGCCGCAACATCCAGGCCAGCCGCCCGCCGAACGCGCCCCGCCGGGCCGCCGCAAACAGTAGCCCGCCCAGGAAGATCGTCGTGTAGATGGCGCTATTGCGATAGCAGTAGGCCACCTGGTAGCCAAACAGGTTGCCCGCCCGCTCCGGCAGTTGATGGCAAAAGAACATGTAGATCGTGTAGATCGGGTCGGCCAGGAACCACCAGCCCAGGGCGGCAAACACCGGGGCCAGCCAGGGCAGCGTCGAGAAGATGCCGATAGCCGTGTTCACCACGGCCAGCCAGTGCGCGGTCAAGCCGTTGCCGAAGCGCTCCAACGCCCCGAATACCCCGGTTTGCGGGCGCGGCTGGCCGTAATAATACGGGTACGGATAGGCTTGCGCCGGGACGGCGGCCGCTGTAGCCTCAGCCGCCGGAACCGGGACCAGGTCTGGATCAGTCGCCACCGGCGCATCCGCAGGCTGGGCCGGAATCGCCGTCGCGCCCGCAGCCGCCGGTGCCTTATCCAGTGCGGCGCGCAGGTGCGCCACATCGAGTGAGGCCGGGGCCGGGATCGGCGTCCCGCCGCCCACCACCACCACCGGGATCACATAGCGATAGGCTGTGTACAGGTCCTGATCGTCCAGGATGCTGATCTCGTCCACCACCCAGGCAGGCCCATCGGGCCGCTCGGCGAGGACCTGCTGCAGGTAGTGGCGCGCGTGGTCGCAGAGCGGGCAGTTGGGCTTGCTGTAGAGTGTGATTGTAGGCATAAGATCAGTGCTTTCGTGCCGCCCTGGCGCGATCCCGCATCCCCAGCCGCCGCGGGATCCGGCGGTAATAGCCCTATTATACTCGGCGGTTATGCGCCCCGTCAAACATGGTCCGTCCGCGCTGCTCCGGACGCAGGTGGCAGGAAGGCGGTGGCCTATGATACAATACGTTAAAGTACCCGCTCCAGGTTCTTCTGGCGCAATTACCCCCACGGGTCCAACCCATCCGCAATGTAGTAGTCAAAGGAGACTTGTTAATGGTATCGACTGTCAAGCCCACCGCCGAGACGCAGCACCTGCCCGGACCGAAAGCCGAGGCGCTGGTGGCGCGCGACGACCGCGTCATTTCCCCGTCGTACACGCGCAGCTACCCCTTTGTCATGGATCACGGCAAGGGCAGCGAGGTCTGGGATATCGATGGCCGGCGCTTTATCGACTTCACCGCCGGGGTCGCCGTGCTGGTGGCGGGGCACGCTCACCCGGCCATTGTGGAAGCCATCACCAAGCAGGCCCAGAAGTACATCCACATGGCGGGCACCGATTTCTATCTGCCGGAAGCGGTGGAGCTGGCCGAGACCCTGGCCCGGATTACCCCCGGCGATTATGAGAAGCAGGTCTTCTTTACCAACTCAGGCACGGAATCGAACGAAGCGGCGATGAAGCTGTGCCACTGGTACACCGGGCGCCCGGCGTTCATCAGCTTCCTGGGCGCGTTCCATGGCCGCACCTACGGCAGCATGTCGCTGGGCAGCAGCAAGGCGCTGCACCGCACGCGCTGCCAGCCGCTGCTGGCGGGCGTCTACCACGCGCCCTATCCGAACCCCTACCGCCCGCCGTTCGACGTGCCCACCGAGCGCCTGGGGCGCGCGTGCGTCGACTATATCGAGCACACGATGATGAAGCACCTGGTGCGCCCGGATGAGGTCGCCGGCATCTTCGTCGAGACGATCCAGGGCGAGGGCGGCTATGTGGTGCCGCCGGACGATTTCCTCCCCGCCCTGCGCGACCTGTGCGACAGGTACGAGATCCCGCTGGTGGCCGACGAAGTGCAGTCGGGCATGGGCCGCACCGGCAAGATGTTCGCCATCGAGCACTGGGGTGTGGTTCCCGACGTGATCTCCATGGCGAAGGGCATCGGCGGCGGGCTGCCGCTCGGCGCCATCGTGGCGCCCAAGCGCATGATGACCTGGCCGTCGGGCGCGCACGCCAACACCTTCGGCGGCAACCCGGTGGCCTGCGCCGCCGCGCTCGCCACGATCAAGCTGCTCGAAACCGAACTGCTCGCCAACACCAACGAGGTCGGCGCGCATATGATGGCCCGCCTGCAGACCTGGCCGGACCGCTTCCCCATCGTCGGCGAGGTGCGGGGCCGCGGGCTGATGCTCGGCATCGACCTGGTGGAAGACCGCACGACGCGCACTCCGGCCCACGATCTGCGCGACCAGATTGTGGACGAAGCCTTCCACCGCGGCCTGCTGCTGCTGGGGGCCGGCGCCGGTGCCATTCGCCTCTGCCCGCCGTTGATCCTGACCCAGGACCTGGCCGACGAAGGTCTGACCATCCTCGAAGATCTGCTCGCCGCGCATAGCTAAGCGCGGGCCGGGAAGGGCATAAAAAAGGAAGCCGTCTCATAACGAGACGGCTTCTCTGTTACCGGACGCGAAAGTATGGGGCGCGCATAGGAGTACGAGTACCGGCCTGCCGCGGGCAACCACCGGAAAGCGCTACGCCGGATATCCTGCACGACGCATAATGCGCCGGCCTGAGCCGGACGCCGCCTGCCTGCGACCACGAGACGCGGCGAGGCCATGTCCCCAGGACAGCGAGTTAGAGATTCGGGTTACGCTCCAGCATGTACTTGTAGCCGAAGTAGACGGCCACGCAGACGATGCCGACCACGACGCCGACGACCAGGGCCTGCAAGATGACGCCCATGAAGCTGCCCCCGGCGTACGAAGTCGCGCCACCGACGGCGACGAGCACGGCGGCCCAGATGGCGAAGGCCAGCACGGGCAACCACCAGATCATGCGGCGGAAGAACGCGAGTTTGCGATCGCGAGTAGTTGTGTCCATGTATTCACCTCCTTTACCGAGTAGTGTGACGGAATGCGACGATGAGTTACGGCCCCATGCCACTCAGCAAGCCCGGTAAGCTTGATGATAAGGGCATCGTAGCACACCTGAACAAACCAAGTCAATAGCCCGAATAGGCTAGGCAAGGGGGGACTACCGGGCCGAAAATCGCGGCGCAGCCGGGGCTAATGGGGTAGATAGCACGAAAGGCCGGGGAGAAGTCGTGTGTGCTTCCCCGGCCCCTGTATGTGCGCGCTTACTCGAACGACGCCAGCCGGGCCTGCAACACGGCCAGCCGGTCGCGGGCCGCCGTGAGCTTTTCGCGCTGGGCGTCCACCACGGCGGGTTTGGCCTTGCTCACGAACTGGTCGTTCGCCAGCAGCGCCCCGATGCGGGCGATCTCGGCCTCGGCCTGCGCGGCCTCGGTCGCCAGGCGCGCCTTCACGGCGTCCAGGTCTACCAGGCCCGCCATGGGCAGGGCAATCGCCACGTCCTCCACCACCAGCGTGGTCATCCGCCCGGTTGAGGCCGCCTCGGGCATCTCCGCGCCGCTGATCACGTTCGCCGGGTCGAGGTGCGCCAGCCGGATCAGGATGTCGCGCTGGTCCTCCAGCAGCGGCGCCCAGGCGCCCGCCGCCAGGTACGCGGCGATGCGCCGCCGTGCCAGGTCGGCCTTCTGACCCTCCGGCGCGTCCTTGATCGCCTCGGCCCGCGCGTTGCGGATCGCGGTGATGATCGCCATCAGCAGGCCGAAGTCGCGCTCGGCGGCGGGGTCGGCGGGCGCTTCCTCTGGGCGGGGCCACGGGCGCACCATGATGCTCTGCTCGGCGGGCGGCAGGTCCGCCCGGCCGGCGGGCCGGCCCAGCAGGTACTGCCACAACTCCTCGGTCACGAAGGGCATGAACGGGTGCAGCAGGCGCAGCGAGCGCTCCAGCGTCCAGCGCAACACGGCGATCGTGTCGGCTTTGGCCTGCGCGTCGTCGCCGTTCAACGGCCCCTTAGCGCACTCCAGGTACCAGTCGCAGAACTCGCCCCAGATGAATTCATAGATCAGGCGGCCCGCCTCGCCGAACTGGTAGTCATCCATCAACCGCTGCACATCGGCGGCCAGATCGTGCTGGCGGGCCAGGATCCAGCGGTCGGCCAGCGTGCGGCGCTCGGGCGGCGGCAACTCCAGCCGCAGGCTGTCGGGTTCCGGCACGCGCCGGGTGCCGCCGGGACTCTCGAACACGATGAAGCGCGTCGCGTTCCAGAGCTTGTTGGCGAAGCGCTGCATCCCTTCCAGGCGCGACTCCGAGAACTTCATATCGTTGCCGGGCGTCGAGCCAGTCGCCAGGTTGAAGCGCAGCGCGTCGGTGCCGTATTTGTCGGCGGCCTCCAGCGGGTTCACCGTGTTGCCGATGGACTTGCTCATCTTGCGCCCGATCTCATCGCGCACCAGGCCGTGCAGGTACACCGTGGAAAAAGGCGCCTGGCCGGTGTTCTCCAGGCCCTGCATAATCATGCGCGCCACCCAGAAGAACAGGATGTCGTAGCCCGTCTCCATCACCTGGGTCGGGTAGAAGTAGTCGTAGTCCGGAGTCTTGTCGGGCCAGCCCAGCGTGGTGAACGGCCAGAGGCCCGACGAGAACCAGGTGTCGAGCACGTCGGGGTCCTGCCGGATGTCGGAGCTGCCGCAGATCTCGCAGGTGGTCACCGTCTCCGGGTCGGCGGCGCTGGCGAACTGGTGGCCGTTGGCGCAGTACCACACCGGGATGCGGTGGCCCCACCAGAGCTGGCGGCTGATGTTCCAGTCGCGGATGTTCTCCATCCAGTGCATGTACACCTTCTGGAAGCGATCGGGCACGAAAGTGATGCGCCCGTCCTGGGCGGCGGCAATCGCGGGCGCGGCCAGCGGCTTGATGTCCACGAACCACTGGCGGGAGATCATCGGCTCCAGCACGGTGTTGCAGCGCTCGCAATGCGGCACCATGTGCGTATGGGGCTCGGTCTTGAGCAGCAGCCCCTCGGCGCTGAGGCGCTCCAGGATCTGCTCGCGGGCATCCAGCGGCTTGAGGCCCTGGTACGGCCCGGCGTTCTCGTTGAGCGACGAATCCAGGTTCATGATGTTGATCGCGGGCAAGTGGTGGCGCTGGCCGATCTCGAAGTCGAGCGGGTCGTGCGCGGGCGTGATCTTCACCGCGCCGGTGCCGAAGGCCGGGTCCACCGCCTCGTCGCCGATGATCGGGATCAGGCGGTCCATGATCGGCAGGCGCGCCTGCTTGCCGATCAGGCCGCGCCAGCGGGCGTCGTCGGGATGCACGGCCACGGCGGTATCGCCCAGCATCGTCTCGGGGCGGGTCGTCGCCACGATGATGCCGCCGTCACCCTCGGCCAGCGGGTAGCGGATGGTCCACAGCGAGCCGGGAGTCTCCTCGTTCTCCACCTCCAGGTCGGACAGCGAGGTCATGCAGCGCGGGCACCAGTTGATGATGCGCTCACCCTGGTAGATCAGCTTCTTGTCGTAGAGGTGCTTGAACACCGTGCGCACGGCGCGCGCCGGGCCGGGGTCCATCGTGAAGCGGGCGCGCGTCCAGTCGCACGACGCGCCCAGGCGGCGGAACTGGCTGCTGATGATCGGGATGTACTTGCGCATCCAGGCCCAGGCATGTTCCAGGAACTGCTCGCGGCCCACGTCGTGGCGGCTGAGATCGCGCTTCGCCAGTTCCTTTTCCACCACGTACTGCCCCGAAATGCCCGCGTGGTCGAAGCCGGGCAGCCAGAGCGTGGAATAGCCCTGCATCCGCTTCCAGCGGATCATGATGTCCTCGATGGTCGTCGTCAGGGCGTGGCCGAGGTGCAGCTCGCCGGTCACGTTGGGCGGCGGCATGGTGATGGTGAACGGTGTCTTGTTCGGGTCGCGTTCGGGCGTGAAGTAGCCCTGGCGCTCCCACCAGTCATACCAGCGGCTCTCCACCGCGCTATGATCGTAAGCTTTCGCCATTTCGCCCCGCGGCGCGGGGGCCGCGGGCGCCTGGGTCTCCGGTGTGTCTGTCAAGAATGTCTCCTCCCCATAAAGATCGGCCCAGCTATAGAGCCCGGCATAGCGAGCGCCGGCCGGCTGCGGACGCTGCCGCACCAGTTCTTGCGTATTGAAATCGGATGCGCCTTTCATCGTGCTGTCTCCTTGTGGCTGCAACTATCGTACTCAAATCTCGCGCAATGTCGCAGCCGGAGACCAGCGCGGGGGCTGACAACCGGCCCCCGCCAAGCTCCTCACCGATTCCGTAAGCGATCGTATCCATTCCCAGCAACCTCGCAGGCAACAAAAAAGCCCCTCGCCGCATAAGGACGAGAGGGCCAGTTACCCTTCGTGGTACCACCTTAGTTCCGCCGCACAGGTGTCGAATCCCACCGTGCCGGCGCTCTACTCCGCGGTAACGGGCGGCTGCCGGATCCGCTTACTGGCCCGATAGGGGCCGTTCGGCGGACCAACTCCCAGGCGACGTTCGATCCGTGTACACCTGCGGGGCTTGCAGCCGGTGGCGCCCGCTCTCTGAAAGGTGCCGAGCGGATCTACTCCTCCTGCTCGACGTCTGTATTATGCAGTTATGCGCTAATTATACGCCTTCAGCCCGCGCCCTGTCAATCCGCCCTTCGGCGGAGCGCCGGTGCGCTCTCTGTCCGGGCGCGGGCCGATCTGGTACATTACACAAGCCGGCACCCATCCGTTGTCACTCTGAGCGAAGCGAAGAGTCTCGTCTCATTTGGGACAAGACGAGATGCTTCACTGCGTTCAGCATGACAGCGGGAGCTTGTCACTCTGAGCGAAGCGAAGAGTCTCGTCTCATTTGGGACAAGACGAGATGCTTCACTGCGTTCAGCATGACAGCGGGAGCTTGTCACTCTGAGCGAAGCGAAGAGTCTCGTCTCGTGGGGTTCCAAGACCGAGATGCTTCACTGCGTTCAGCATGACGCTAGCGGCCTTGTCACTCTGAGCGGAGCGAAGAGTCTCGTCTCAAGGAGGCGCCCATCCATGCCGGTAGGCGAACTGCCAACCGAGATCGTCGACTTCCTGCTCAGCGCCGAGGGCGCGCGCCGGATGGAAGCGGCGGCCACGCTGCCGCTCACCGACAAGAGCCGCCTGGCCGACCTGAGCCGGTTGCGGCGCACGCTGCCGCCCGAACAGGCCGGCGCGGTGCTGGAACAAGCCACCCTACGCCGCCGGGGGCTCACCAAGTTCGCGCGGGCAGCGGCGATGCTGTTTACCGCCGCCGGGTTGCAGCAGGCCAGCGCCGAGCCGGTGGCCGCCCACCGCGCGGCGCGCTTCGCCGGGCGGCGGGTGGCCGATCTCACCTGCGGCATCGGCGGGGACAGCCTGGCCCTGGCCGCCACCGCCGCCCGCCTCCTCGCCCTCGACCGCGACCCCGGCCGCCTGCGCCTCGCCCGCCACAACCTCGCCGTCTACGAACGCGAAGCCGCCTACATCTGCGCCGACCTGCTGGCCGCGCCCCTGCGGGCGGGCAGCTACGACGCCTCCTTTTGCGATCCGGGTCGCCGCAGCGAGGAAGGCCGCCGCATCTTCAGCCCGGCGGATTACGAGCCGCCCCTCGACTCCATCCTCGACCGCTATGCCGAGGTTGATCTGGCCGTCAAGGTCGCACCCGGCATAGATTACACGGATCTCCTGGGATATGACGCCCAAGACGCCAGCCCGGTTGGCGAGGTAGAGGTCGTCTCCTGGCACGGCGACGTGAAGGAAGCGGTGCTCTGGACGCGCGGGCTGGCGACGCCGGGCGTGCGGCGCCGCGCCACCCTGCTGCCT
>DASSGZ010000320.1:0-2923 GCA_035693165.1 Chloroflexia bacterium
TTACAGCGATCTGCCCGTGCTGGCTCTGTGGGGATTCCGCTACCTGGGCATCAGCCATTCCTTCGCCAACTTCATCGCGGCCTGCGCGGCGGGCACCCTGCCCCAGGTCTCCTTCGTCGATCCCAGCCTGTTCGCCGGGGATCAGGGCAACGACGACCACCCGCACGCCGACATCCGCAACGGCGAGGCCTTCCTCGACCGGGTCTACCGCGCGGTGACATCGAGCCCGGCGTGGCCCAACACGCTGCTGATCATCAACTTCGACGAGTGGGGCGGGTTCTTCGACCATGTGGCGCCGCCCGCCGCGCAGGCCGCGATGAAGTTGGCGAAGGAATGGCTGATGCCCAGGTAGCGGAATCCCCACAGAGCCAGCACGGGCAGATCGCTGTAATAGTAGCCGCCGCTGACCCCGGCGGCGGCCAGGCGGTCCCAGATGGTGGGCAGGGCCGAGATGGTCTGCGTGTTCTGGATGCGGTCGGTCTGCGCGGCGTACTGATAGAGGCGGTTGGGAAACGTCGGGCCGAGGATGGCCGAGAAGTAGCGGTCGCAGACCGTCCAGTAGGGCGCATGGGCGCCGAGGAAGGGCAGGTCGGCCTGGGTGTAGTAGCCGATGGCGTAGAGGTCGTTGGCCCCGGCCTGCAGCCAGCCGTCGCAGGCGGCGCCGCGATACTCCTGGCGCGCGCCGCGGTAGGAGTGGTCGGGGTCGCTGAGGCCGCAGCCCTGGAAGTCGGGCGCGAGGGGGTGGGTGGCGTGGGCCACGTTCTGGCGGTCGAGATAGGTCAGGCCGGCCTGACGGCCGTCGGCGCCGGGCAGCCAGCCCAGGAAGTGGTCGAACGAGCGGTTCTCCATCATCACGACGACGATATGTTCGAGGCCGGAACTGCCGGGCGGGGGCAGGCTGCCCGGCGCCTGGTTCGCGGCAGCCGGCGCGGCGGCGGCGAACCGGTCGAGGCCGGCGCGCCCGGCGGCCCAGGCCAGGCCCAGGCCCGCGGCGCCCGCGAGAAACTGCCGCCGCGTGAGGGCCGGCCCCGCCGGGCGATGCGGATTGGTCATAGGGCGTGTCCTTCCTGCTGGACTGTATAGCGAGGCTACCGCGGCGCGGAGGACCCCGCGGCGCCCCGGTGGCGTGCCGGGTGATGTTGCATCCGCCTGGCGTAGCGCGGCACAGGACCGGGATTGCCGAATGGACCGGCGGTGGCGCGGGCAGCGGGGCCATCGAGGTGCTCCGGCGCGCAGCAGTAGCAGCCGCGGTGGCGCTATCTTAGTCGCTGGATCGCGCCCTGTCAAGGCGCAAACCCGCGCATCTCGCGCATCCCATCTTCAGTTCGCCACGAAGGAACGCAGGAGGCGAAGACCATTCATGGTAGTCTTGTTCTTCGCACCCCGGTGGTCTTCCCCGCAAGAAGATGGAAAATTGCCCGATCAGCTACGAGTGATCACAATTCGCATTCTCGCAATGTCTCGGAGTAACCTTACCAAGTTCGTAAGGAATGAACATTACGTGCCAATCGATACCAGCACTGTCCACAGGCTCAGAGACTATTGACATTGCGCACATACCTATAGTACAATGGTCCTACCTGGTCCCAGGACTTCTTTCCTAGCTACGTGGTCACCGCCTTTTCACCACCAAGGAGCAGTACCCTCGGCGCGTTTGCGCCTGCTGCATGCTTCTTTTGTTGTACCACCTTATTTCGTAGCCACCCCTCACCCCGCCAGGACAAATCAAGAATAGATACGGTGGCGCCACCGCCGGCCGCCGGCGCACAGGGCCCACCGCATCCCAATTTCAATCGCTCAACAGGATCACGAGCACCACGGGGCGCGAGTCGTTGCTAGCTCATACAGGAGCATCGGCAAAGCTGCGGTAGCCTGATCCTTTCTGACGGGAAGGGAGGTGCCCTCGGGCCGGCCGGCAAGTGAGGCGGCCGGCCCGCCGGACCGGGTTGCGCGATCGCACCGGGCCATTTTGGCGCGTATCTGACATTCTGCCAATCCCAGAGTAATGCCCCGTTACCAGAGATCGACGGGAGGTCGCACTCATGAACGTAAACCCTGCAGGGAGGTCACGCCGCACCCTACGTGTTATGGCCATAGCCGCCCTGACCTTCGGCTTAATCATTGGCTGGGTGGCATTGGGACCCGCCGCGCGGCACGCCCTCGCCACGAGTATCGTGGATTTTTCCCAATGTTCCAATAACGCCTTCCCCAGCACCGCCACGGATTGTCCTGGGGGCTGGATCAACGGCATCCTCAACCCTAACAACTCGCACTACGCGGAGGATAATGTGATACCGCAGCGGTGGGTGCTCGACATCACCACCGCCGGCAGCCACACGATCACCTTCCGCTACCAGGCGCGCAAAGGCAATATCCACGCCTACGACTCGCTGGCGACCTGGAATTACACGCAGGTTACGGCAGACCGCTGCCAGGGGATCGCCCCGTGCCCCGGCGGGGCGGCGAGCACGTTCGCCATCCCGGATGACCCGCAGGTGGTGCCACCCGCTGCGGGAAGCGCGGTTACCAGTGTCCACATGATCCCCGCCGGCGCCGGGCGGCAGGCGACAATGTACGGGGCCACGATCACCGGCGTCTCGGTCCCCGTGCATGATAGCCCCACCTGCCCCGGTGGGAACTGCTCCGACGATTATGCGACGGTGACGGTGACGTTCAACGTCGGCGCGGTGCCCAGCCGGGTCATGCTGTTGCTCGGCGGCCACGCGGCGGCGTCGAGCGGGCCGCGCGGCTGGGGCCCCGGCCTGGGCGCCGGCAACATCAGCGGCGGACCGTACCACTTTAAGTGGGACCTGCTGGACGGAGCCTCGGTCGGCAACCGGGATAACCAGATCCAGAGCGGGGCCATCGCCACGGAAACGCCCACGGCGACGAACACGCCGACCGACACGCCGACCAATACTCC
>DASSGZ010000321.1:0-4203 GCA_035693165.1 Chloroflexia bacterium
CTCCTTGAGAGTATGGAGCCAATCGATTCGACAAGAGGCGGACGGCCAATGGGTCCGCGGACGGTGCTGGGTCCACTATACGGGGCGGCTCCGAATTCTCTCCGAACTGGGGGCGTGGGGGGCCGCCCCGGCCCCGAATTCGAGCGCCTCGCGTGTCAGAGTACCGTCATCCGTGGCCTGCTATTGCACGGGCAGACAAACCGACATTGTGCCAGCAGCAACAGCTGAACATCAAGCGCAAGAATCACAAGCTGTGTTGCCCTGGATACTGGCCATATAGGCCCAGCAAGGGATGGCGGATGGGATCCCGCTCCCGGGATCCTAGAGCACGTGGGTGGGATGGACTTGGGTGGGATGCAACGGGCGTGCAGCAGGCCATCTCGCAGCAGGTCGGCGATCCATTTGCTAGCTTTGTCAGTGGTTTTGTGGCCGGGTCTCGTCACTCCCAACTGCGCTGCAACCCCAAAGGTTTCGTCACCACGATTTGCGTCGGATGTGCGCGCCACACAACTCCTACAGGATCTGGGCAAAGGACCAACTGGACAGAACCACCAGGCAGACGGGCGCAAGGCTACGGTGATGTTACCGCCAGCGGGCAGGACGCGCACAATGGTGACGGGGCGCGACCAGTGGTCGCAGGCCAGGGTGGCGCCACACATCCCGCAGGCCAACACGACACCGCCAAAGATGATCAGCTCCCCTCGTTATTTAGTGCCGTGACTGGCGTCGTTATTGATGAGGCCATAGAGAACTAATAGCCCGCGTGCTTGATGCAGCCCTAGATCACCTCTGGTTTCTGCCGCAAGCGCGCGATCGCCAAACGTAAGCAGATGCCGCAAGCAGTGCACCCCATCCGGTCCCTTATAAGAAGGATCCTGGATGTGGATCAGCAGCCGCCCGGCGCAGGTCACGCCCCCGATCACCGCCAGATGATCCCGCGTCAGCGGCACGACCAGCAGCGGCGTCTGCCCGCGGGGGGCATAGGTGCGCACGCACCCCGCCAACAAATAGAAGCCCGTCTCATCTACCCAGACAATGGTCCGTCCTTCCCGCGCGGCCTTTTTTTGAGTGCTGGCCACTCTTGGGTTAACCAGGCGGCAATAGCCGCCTCATCACGTTGGGTGGCCTGCCTTATCGGCTTTTGCACCGTCCAGCCGAGTTGGGCCAGGAGGCGTCCGACATGGCGCGGATGATAGCGCACGCCAAACTGCTCGTAGATGACCTGTGCGACGCGGCGGGTCCAGACGGGGCCGCGGAAGCCCCAGGCTGCGGCGCCCGCCGCCAACAGCGCGGGCAGTTGGGCCAGTTGGGCGGAGGTGAGACGGGGGCCGGGGCCGGGGGCCGAGTGGGCACGCAGGGCGTCCACCCCGCCGGTGGCGGCGCGCTGCAACCACTGACTGACCGCACTATGCGTGACGCCCAAGGCGGCAGCGATACGCGGTTGCGACCAGCCCTGCTGGTGTAGGTCCCAGGCGCGGCGCCTGCGGCCTTCGAGCCAACTCACGGCCTGTTTGGAGGATAGTGTGTTCATAGCCAAAGCAGAGCAGATTCCCTGCCAAACGTATAAGATCTCTATGTCCTGATCAATAGGGACCATTGTCCCTCTGAACCGGGACTGTTTAGCATCCCCTGGCCCTAGACTTATCCAGGATCCGGCATTAGCATTGTCTGGAGCGTAGATGGTGCTGTGCGGAATAGCGGACTTTTTACCCATTCGTCTTTTACAGCAAGCGTAGCAACGATCTAAAGCCGTTTTAGAGCTTGCGCTGGAAGTACAGTTGCGCCCCGGCGATCCTCCGCGACCTTCCTTGAAAGTCGAAAGGAAGAGTATCAATCGGGACACTAATGATCGCAACTTTCCATACCCACCAGTGTCCCGCTGTGACACACCACACTCTGACTAGAACTAAATTCCGGAAGGAAGGTTATCGCATGTCGTTTGCGCATCTAGTCTGAGAGTGGCAGTTGATTGATATCATATAATTTTCTTCATTCGGCACCATCTGGATCGTCGAACTGGAACAAGGAAGCCATCCCGAGAACTACTACCTGTGGGTCACGACCTATAAGCCCGGATACCGGCGACCGGCTTATGCCGCCTTTGCAGGCGCATGCCCCGCCGTTCCAACGGCTCTGGCTACTGCTGGCCATCTGGTACGCTAGACTGTGAGCGCACTGGAGCGGGTGGCTTACTGTGCCGAATCGCGCCCCTGGCAGATAGTACCCTCTACGTCCTGGGACACCGGTCCCGCTGAGCAAGGAGCCGACCAAATGGGGTACCTGACGAATGCGTTGCGATCCGCATCACCGAGAGTAGAAATGAGTCCGCCGATGGAGGTGCAGGGGCGGAGAGTTCAAGCGAAGGCGGCGCGATTACGCTCCGAGGCGGCGCAGGCCCGCGCCGCCTGGCCCCAAGCGCGGGGGCAACTAGAGCGGTTAGCTATCCGGATGTACCAATTAGGCATCGTCTTGGCGGAAGCCGAGGATCGCCGGCGGGCGGGGACAACTGAACCTGAGGTCAGCCTGTCCATCCCTAGTACCCCAAACACTCGCTGCACTGGCGACAGCCTCACGGGGGATCGGTAGGTTGTTACCGATGGCAGAGTCGCCATCGGTGCCCGCGATCCTCCCTATAGCAAGTGCAATCCCTACCCAGTCCTTGCAGGTTGTACAGCACACTGCTGGCGGTGACCTTGCCCGAGGGGCATATTTCCCAACAGATGACCAAGAGCGGGCTGGGCCTGCTGACCATGAGGGACGCCGAACTGGTGTGTAATCGGCTGGTAGCGGAGCTCATGACTGTCAGCTCGCTGGCGCAATACCAGGACCCACAACCGGTCGCCCGGCAAATAAGTTCCCAGGGTTTGCCGGAATGCACAGGAGCCGGCCGGGCGAATTTCCTAACCCAATAGCATCCTGCTCACGGTCGAGTTATGACCCCCACGAAGAGGCCGCAGCGCCCATGCATGATCCTGGCGAGTTGATTGCTAGTCTGCATGTTGACGGCGCTGTCAGTGGTTCGTCAGAACCACGCCGATACTATAGTTGTATTCGGCCTTTCCCTGTGATCTAGGATGGCCGCGGGCATCTCGGCCCGCACAAGCCCATTCCCTGATCGGTTTCTCGAGCGGCGTCGCCAGCGCAGGGGCGGCAGAAGTTGGAGTAGGCAGGGCAACCGGCTACGCAGCTTACCGGGCCCGGTGCCGAGTTAGCGGAGTCATTCTGAAGTTGCTATAGGCGTTTCGCCAGAGTATTTAATCCGAAAATCGACGCGCACCTAGACTCCGCGCTATTAGTGTAAATTGACCAATGTGGTTAGATCATGGGCTAATCGTACGATCGCGAGGCATACGATCTAGACAAGAAATATCCATGGTATATAGTTCAGGAGAAATGAGACAGGACTTATCCTGTTCGATCGTGTATTAATCCACGACATAGCCCTGGGGGGACACGTAACGCATCAGTGCACTCGATAGTTTATAATCAGCAGAAGCTGCTACTGAGCGATTTTCTGACCCGAGGAGCATTCATCGCTCCTAGAAAGGTGCCCTCGCGCGGCCACTTACATGTTCTTAATCATCTTCTCCGGCATTGGCGACCTTTGCTCGCTATCGACTGTCCCGGCAGTCCTTCTCAAGAAGTCGCCTCTAAATCGGGCCTTGACCGGCGGACGCTCCTCTTCCCGATCTATCCCTGCACACCCAGTGCAGGCGCCGACTCCTATGGGTCCCGCCACCTTTCCCGCTACAGGAGCATCGCGGTAGTCACCGCCACAATGGGCGCAAGCCATCTGGCGGCTTGCCGTGCGCCGCGGTGCAGCCGCAACTTATTGGACCTGCATTTGCTCGATATCAGCGGCGCGGAGCTGCTGGAACAACTGCGCGGCCATCCCGGGCCCCCGTCTATCCCCGTGGTGGTGCTCCGCGCCGCTGCCGCAGCGCATACCATGGATCGCCTCTACGCGGCCGGCGTGCGCGGCTATTTGACCAAACCGCCAGCCATGCCCCGCTTCTTGCAACTGCCCCAGGAGGTGCTGACCGCATGATCTCGTCCCTCGAACAAAAGATTGCTGCCGCGTTTTTCGCAGCTTTGCTGCTACTGCTCGTCTTCGCGGGGATCTCCTATCAGAACGCCGTCCAGTCCATCGACGCCAGCCACTCCCACCAGCTGCTCGATCAGATCGCCACGACTTTCGCCCAC
>DASSGZ010000322.1:0-4632 GCA_035693165.1 Chloroflexia bacterium
GGTCGTGTTCAGCGGCACGTTTGTGGCCCTCGCCTGCGTCTTCAACCTACTGTGGCGCTACGCCGCGGGCCATAACCGCCTGCTGGCCCGCGACGCCGACCCGGTCCAGGTGGGCAACATCTCGCGGCAATACGCCTTCGGCCCACTGCTCTATCTCGCCTGCTGCCTCCTGGCCCTGGTCAGCGTCCCGGCCATGCTGGTGCTGTACGTGCTGATCGCCCTCTTCTTCGCGCTGCCCGGCCTGGCCCTGCGCCTGCCCCGCCGCGCTTAACCTCGCCCCCAGCCCCTCTCCGCCGCGGCGAGGGAGTCGTCTTTCCGCTTCCCGCGGCGGGAAGGGGGCGGGGCGGTTAGGTTGGTGGGGGGCGTACCCTGTCCGGTTGCCTTCGCGCGCCGCTTCGGGTATCATGCTACTATGGAAAGGGTCTGCCGCCGTTCGCGATTCCTGGGCCGGCCCGGTGTGCGCCGGGCTGCGGGGAGGCTCGCGCCGTGAGCCGCCCGCGGCCCGACGGCGTGGCCGTGTGCCGCGAGTGCGGCGCGCCGCTCACCCTGGCCGACCTCGGCTTTGCCTACTGCGCCACGTGCCAGTGGCAGCACCTCTTCCGCGCCGCCGTCGAAGCCGCGGGCACCCACGGCACCGGCATTCGCTTCGTCTTCTACCGCCCCTCCGGCGCCGGGGACGAAGTGCTGGACAGCACGAGCCAGCCCTGGCGATCCTTCGTGGGCGACCCGCCCGCCGTCTGCGCGTTTTGCGGCGGCCCCGTCGCCCAGGGCTGGGTCCACGACCCGCCCGGCCACCCCGCGGTCCACATCTGCGCCGAGCACGTCGACCTTATTCCCGGTCCGCCCATCCGCCCCGCCATCTGGCCCGGCTGATCTGCCCTCCCGCGCAACCACCCCCGCCGCTCCCGCGTCGTATGATCAGGCATCCCTGCTCCGCGGGCGCGCGCCGCCGTAACTGGCCGCGCCCACCGCGCCATAGCCTGTATGACGGCTGGCACTAGCCCCGTTTTTGCGCGGCCCGTGCAGACGGATGTATAGTTATAAAGTCGCGGCCTTTGGGACATACGATAAGGAGAAGTATGATGAAGCAGCGTCTACGATCGGTGCTCCTGGTGAGCGCCGGGATGGTCCTCGGCATGTTGCTCACGCTCACCTGGCACACCTACGGCTCGCTGGCCCAATCGGGCGGCTGCCAGACCTTTCCGCAGACCAACCACAAGGTCTGCGGCAAGTTCCTCACCTACTGGCAGCAACACGGCGGCCTGGCCCAGCAGGGCTACCCGCTGAGTGAAGAATTCGTCGAGACCAGCGACCTCAACGGCAAGCCCTACACGGTGCAGTATTTCGAGCGCGCCGTGTTCGAGCTACATCCCGAATATGCCGGCACGCCCTATGAAGTGCTGCTGAGCCAGCTCGGCACCTACCTGGGCCGCAGCAACTATCCGCAGGGCTTCCCCGCGGTGTCCGGCCAGCAGCCGTTCTACGAGATCCGCAACGCCTCACCCGCCGACCTGCTGAAGTCGTACTACAACGCAATCAACCGCAAGGAGTACGAGCGCGCCTACAGCTACTTCCAGGGCGCGCCCAACCCGCCTGCGGACGTGGCTCCGCCCTACGCGCAGTTCGTCCAGGGCTATGCCGACACCACCTCTGTCACGCTGGCCGTGGGCCAGGCGATGATCGACGCGGGCGCCGGGAACGTCTACGCCAGCATCCCGGTTGTGCTCACGGCCCAGCACACCGACAACAGCACCCACGTCTACGCGGGCTGCTACTTCCTGCACCACGTCAACCCCGGCATCTCGCAGAACCCGCTGGACGCGCTCTGGAGCATCACCAAGGCCCAGCTTAGCGAAGTGCCGGCCAATTCGTCCGTTGACCAGTTGCTCGCCCGCACCTGCACCCCGTAACCCGCACGGGGCGCCAGACCCGGCCCAGGCCGCGCCGATCCGCGATAACCCCTGCATATCGGCCAACGCCACGGGCGCAATAAATCGCGCCGCTACGAATTAACCCTCCGTAGCGGCGCAATTCATCGCGCCCGTCGCCCCACCGCCCCGCCCGCTCTGTAGGGGCCGGTTTGAAACCGGCCCGTCGCCCCAGCTCCCCGCTCGCCGTGGCGGCGCGATTCATCGCGCCCCGCGGCTCAGGCGTAGGCGTAGGCCAGCAGCACCGTCTCCATCTCCTCCGGCGTGAGGCCGCCGTGCAGGCCGTAATACTCCTGGGCGAAGCGCCCCGGCTCGTGCCACCAGATCGTCTGGTCGCGGTAGGGTGCGATGAGCAGGTTGCCCACCCGATCGAGGAAGACCGGCGCCGGGGGCCGCGGCCCGAAGAACCCCCGCGCGACCAGGTCGGCCACGCGATAGATCTCCGCCTGCCCGGCCAGGTGCGTCTGCAACAGGCGCTGCACCGCGTCCAGCCGGTCCTCTTTGACGTGCAGAAACACGTCGCGGGCCGAGCCGGCGGGCACCAGGGGCATGCCCGCGCGGTTGGTTTGCAGGTCGGCGGCCAGGTCGGGCAGGAGATGGTTAAGGTAGATCGTCGCGGATGGGTCGCCACTGACCTGCCCGTGGTCGGCGGTCAGCAGGAACAGCGTGTTGTGCAGGGCGCCCGCGAGCGTGCCGTGGAAGACGCGTTCCATCACCGCCAGGAAGGCGTCGGTCTCGGCGCGAAACATGGCCGAGTCGGGGCCGTGCATGTGGCCGATGGTGTCGATGCGGTCGAAATAGAGGAAATAGTAGCCCCGGCCCGCGTCGGTCAGCAGGCGGTGGGCCAGCCGGGCCAGGGCTTCGGGCAGCGTGCGGTAGGGTTCCACTTCCGCCCCGGCAAACACGGCATCGCTGTACGACGACGGGGTATACTCGCGGCTCTGGAAGATGACCGAGCGCACGCCCCCGGCCTGCAGTTCCTGGTGCAGCGTCGTGCGCGGGAAAAAGTCGGCGGGCGGGATGCCGGTCTGCCGCAGCGTCTCGCGCCGCCGGTCCCCGGCGAACGAAAACAGCAGCGGCGCGATCAGCGCGTCCACCAGCGGCTCGTAATAGAACCACTCGTAGACGCCGCTCTCGCCCACCGGCAGCCCCGTGTGGATGGCAGTGACATGGGCCGCCGTGGTCGAGGGGAACTGCGAGGTCAGCTTGGAGACCACGCCTTCGGCGGCGATGCGTTGCAGGAACGGGTCGCTGCCCGCGTGGCGCTCGTAGAAGCGCCAGCCGAAGGCGTCGACGAAAAACAGCACCACCTTGTCATATGCGGGCGGCAAGCCCGCCAGCACGGTGGGCGGCAGGCCGGGGTTAGGGTCGCCCAGCAGCAGGTGGCGCACCAACTGCGGGATCTGCGAAAAGCAATAGCTGTCGTACAGGGGGCGCACAAACTGCGGCGGAAAGTGCGCCGCCGCCACCGCCCGCACCGACTCGTCGTTGATCATCCGCACCTCGCAACCGTGTCACTCTGAGCGCAGCGAAGAGTCTCGTCTTGGACCCGCACCCGACCGAGATGCTTCACTACGTTCAGCATGACAATGCAGGCTTGTCACTCTGCGCGCAGCGAAGAGTCTCGTCTCCCGCGGACTCAAGACGAGATGCTTCACTTCGTTCAGCATGACAACGAAATCGGCGGGCCATCCGCTACTCCGTCGCCGGTGAGCCCTCCGCCGGGGGCGCCGCCGGCTTCTGTGCCCGGCTGCGCAGCATGACCAGCCCGGCCAGCACGCAGGCCGCGCCCAGCAGCTTGAGCAGCCCGAAGTCCTCGCTGAAGAAGATGGCCGAGAGCGTGCCGCTGACGATCGGCACCAGCAGGCTGAAGCTGGTGGCCGCCGCGGCGCCCCGCCGCGCGATGGCCCAGTTCCAGAGCATGTAGGCCACGTAGACCGGCAGCGTCACCATGTAGAGGATGGCGACCCAGCCCCAGAAGGTGATCGCGCCCCACGGCTGGGCCACGGCGGCGGGCGTCGAGAGGAGCAGCAGCGGGATGCTGCCCAGGCCCACCGCGTAGGCGGTGTAGGTTTCGGGCGGGTAGGCACGCACCAGCGGGCGGTTGATCACGCCGTAGAAGGCGAACGATACCGCCGCGCCCAGGCTCAGCGCGTCGCCCAGCAGCGTGCCCGCCCCGCCCTGCTTGTCGGCCAGGAAGATGATCACGCCCACGATGCCGACGCCCAGGCCCAGCCAGGCGCCCAGCGCCGACCGCTCGCCCATCGCCGCCAGGATCAGCATGGTGAAGAACGGCACCATGGCGATCAGCAGCGAACTGGAGAAGGGCGAGGTGTTGTCGAGGCCCAGCACGAACCCTAACTGGTAGAGCGTGTAGCCCGCCAGCCCGGCCAGGATAAAGCGCGGCAGGTCGGCGCGGCGGATGCGCCACTGCGCCTTGCGCCCGCGCGCCGCCAGCACCCCGAAGGCCAGGATCGTCATCAGCAAGAAGCGCACGAAAATGAAGGCCATCGGGCTGACTTCGGCGAAGGCGGCCTTGGTTACGACAAAGGTCGAGGCCCACATGCTGATCACCAGCAGTTGGGCCAGTTCCGGACCAAAGGCCGCCAGGGGCGACGCCGCCCGCGCCGCCGGTTCCGTCTGTGTGCGTGCCACCAATCTCGCTCCCATCTGCAGGCCGCGTTTGCGTTACTGTCCGCTTATT
>DASSGZ010000323.1:0-15741 GCA_035693165.1 Chloroflexia bacterium
CCAGCGTCAGGTGCAGCAGCCGCTTGCGCCAGCCCACCGGCGCGGCCACCAGGTACAGCAGATAGAACGCCGGCAGCACAATAAAAGCTTCCAACATCTTGATGTTGAACGCGACACCCACCAGCGCCAGGCTCAGCGCCAGCAGCGCGAACCGCCCCGCTTCGGTGGCCCGCGTGACGGCCCAGGCCGCCAGCAACAGCGTGAACATCAACCAGGTATCGGTGTTGTTGCCGCGCTCCACCGCCACGGCGATGGGTGTCAGGGCCAGCGCCAGCGCCGCCACGGATGCGGCGAGCGGTCCGAACAGCCGCCGCACCAGGTAATAGAGCAGGCCGACGGACGCGATCCCGGCCAGCGCCTGCGGCAAGAGGATGCCCAGCGCGTTGAACCCCAGCAACCGGGCGCTCAGCGTCTGGATCCAGAGCGCCACCGGCGGCTTATCGACCGAGATGAAGCCGCCCGCGTCATACGCCGCGAAGAAGAAATTATGCCAGCTTTGCAACATGCTCTGCACGGCGACGGAGTAGTAGAGGTTATCGTAGCCGTTCTGCGCCAGGTTCCAGAGGTTCAGCACCGCGGATACCACCAGCGGCCCGGCCAGCCCCAACCACGCCAGGACCGAGTCCCGCGTGAGACGGCCCGAGAGGACCGCGCTTTTTGTCGTGTCGGTAGTCGTGATCATTCCCATTGTCCTCGTTTGACCCGCCCATATCGTCCCGGCAAGCGCCCCTGCGATACCGCGCCAGGGGCACGCCCCGGCAATCGCGTTCCACTTGCGCCTGCTCTCAGTGTAGCGCCTTAGCGTTAGAATCGGGCCAGAACCAGGTAAGAAATTGATCAGACTATCGGCCCAAAGATTTGCGGGGGCGGGCCGGGTTGCCACCCGGTCGGGCTCATCCCCCTCGTTACGTTGATAGACAACCAGGCTGATCACGCAGGTGGAGTCGGGGCACAGATTGTGCCGGGGTGATAACAGCAGCGCCCGCGCCGGATAGGGGAGCCAGGCCGCGGCACGAGGAGGAAAAGCCGTGCCCATCTTCAAGCACTTCGATCTAACCGCCCTGCGGCGCGATCCCCAGATCGCCTACTATTTCCGCTACCCGCTCTATCATAGCGACTTCCAAGCGATACGCGCAAACGGGCGACTGCTCGGCTACGCCGCCGCCAAGCCGCTCTACGGGCGACTGACGGCCGCGGGCCAGGTGGACCGGTCGGCGGGGTTCAACGGCCAGATCGCCGTGCTCTTCATCAAATCCCCCGCCCGCTCGGCCCGCCGCGCCGAAATCCTGCTCACCGCCGTACCACCCGCCGAGCTCACACGGCCCGACGGCAAGCGCAACTGGCCCGTGATCCGCGCCGCCGCCGAGGCCACCGTGCGTGCCCACGTCCCCCCACCGCCTGACCGGGCGCCGGAGGGCGCCCGCCCACAGTAATTGCCCTGGTAGAGGCCGGTTTCAAACCGGCCCGGCGCCGTCCGCCGCCGCTGTGGTATACTTATAGCGACGGGTCGATTCTCCTGCCCAACAGCGAGATCCGCTCGCCACAGAGATCCGCCGCGGGAACCGGCCTGGCCGGGGCCGCGGCCCAGTTGACGCGCCGCAGGTGCCCGTTCAAGCGGCGTCGAACCTGGACCAGCAACGGGCAACGGCACGCGCTAGCGGCTAGCACGAGGGCTGAGGCTCCGTTCGATTCGGAGAAGACTTGGTAGGTGTAAGCCCACGCGGGCCGGTTCGACTCCGGCCCGCGTGCTCTAATTCCCGCCCCTGGGCTGCCCCCCACGGCTCCTGGTCTCAGCAGGCTCTCAACCGCGATCTGTCATTCTGAGCGTAGCGAAGAATCTCCGTCTCGGAGGCTAAAACAAGACGAATTCGTTAGTTGCTGACCTCACCCACCAGCCAGTAAGGCCCCGGACATTCGGCGGGCGGCGGCTGCCGTAGCGCCGGGATCGCCGCCCAGGCCGCGGCATCAGCGGGCATTTCCCCGCCCCCGATGTGAACGGAGTCCCCCACCCGCCACAGCACCTGGCCACGGGCATCCCGGATCGCGACGACTCCCTGATCGCTGCCCAGGGTAAAATCGGCGTGCCAGATGGGCAGGTAGCTGGTACCCGACTCGGTAGCGAGTATGCGCAGGCACCGCTCCGCCACGACGAGAGTGCCGTCGAGCCGGGCTGTCGGATAGCTTGGCGGGCCGGGCAGCGCCGCCTGCCGGGGAAAGACCAGGGCGGCGCCGGGCGTCGCGGTGACGGCGGATGCCGGCGGCCGTTCCCCGCTAGCCGCCCCACCGCACCCCGCCCCGGCGAGCGCCAGCACCAGCAATGCCAACCGGCCCGGTCTCGCATCGCGTGATTGCCCGCGCCGGGGAAGGCGCAAGCAACGATCAAGAACCCGCATAACTGTGCATCGCTAAATCATCGGGTAAGCCGGCGCGCATGCATGCCTGCTCAAGGCCGGGCGGCGCCGATGGGACTGGCCGTGCTGCCCCGCGGGCCTCCCCCCTGGAACAGGCGGCCCCGGTGCCAGGGCGTGCCCAGCAGCGGCAGCAGGTAGCGGTCAACGCCGATCCACCCGGCGACCTTCCAGGCCAGGATCAGGCCGATCGCCAGCAGCAGCATGACCGGATTGGTCGAGGCCGACCCCGACAACAGGAACGACGTGTTCATGAGCACGCCGAAGAAGGCGGCGATGCCCACCAGCGCACCCACGATCAGACCGAGACCGATCAGGAATTCGCCGATAGCCACGAGTTTGGCAAACCACGTGTACGCCTGCGCGTCGAGCATGGTCTGCAGGAAGCTGCGCCACCAACTATAGGTAATCGCCGGGCTGCCCTGGGCGGGGATCGCCACGGCGTTGGTCCAGTAACCCTTCAGCGCGGCGCCCGTGTCCATCCAGGCCGGACTCTGCAGCTTGTGCAGGCTGGCGTCGATCCACTGCCAGCCGGTGAAGACGCGCACCGGCAGCCAGAGCGCGCTGGAACGCACGTCATTGAACAGGAAGTGGCCGAGGCTGCTCTCCTCGACCTCCACATCGGTGTTCTGTGTGCGCTGGCCGATGACATAGGCCACCACGGCCGTCACCACGCCCAGGATCAGCGCCCAGAGCAGGCCCCCGAGCGCGTTGCCGAAGAACAAGCCCACCAGCGTGGCGAGCACGACCAGGACGATGGTCGATGTGTTCATCATCCACCCCTTTCGATGGGCTATCTTGGATCTGGGATCCAAGACCGCAGCGGCGGCATGAACGTGGAAGGGGAGTCAGCAACTCCTGTGCCTGGGCGCGCATGCGTGCCCGGCGCGCCGGGTCATTGAAACGCCGGGTACGCGGGCATGGGCGCCAGATCCGGCCAGCGGCGTGCCATCTGATCGGCCATCGCCCCAAACGAGGCCCCCAGTGCCTCCAGATGGCCGATTTCCTGCAGCAGGCGGGTGACCATCGGCAAGCGCAGCAGGAAGCGCTGCCGGCCTGTGGCGATGCCCCAATCATAATCTGATTCCAGCGCGCGGGTAAGCTGCTGCGCCTGGCCCATGCGCAAAATCCAGAACGCACACGCCTCGGCTACCGCGTGGTAGAACAGCATATCGTCGGCGGCCGCGGGACAGCCGCGCACCAGTTCGGCACGATAGGCCGCCTCCATGCGTAGCGGGATGGCGGCGGGCAACTGCCCGACACACCAGCAGGACGGGAACCGCATCCGCCCGTACACACCGTCGGTCAGCGCCGGACCCGCGCCCCCCACCTCGAAATCGAACAGCCGCACACCCGCCGGCGTCTGCAGGCAGTTGTCCAGGCAGGGGTCGCCATGGAGGTAGGTCAGGAACGGCCCCGGATCCCGCAACGCGGTGCGCAACGCGGCCAGATCGCCGGCAGTGCCCGGCGCCGGGGTGCTGCCGAGCGCCACCACCATGCTGTCGAAAGCCGGCGCGAGCCAGTCGTAGCCGTCCAGGATCGCCTCGGGATTCGCGGGGCCGAGCGCATCCCGCAGGCGACGATACTCGCCGGTCTTACCCGCGGCCAGCGCGTGCATGCGGCCCAGCGTAGTCGCCAGCCCGATCAGCGCAGCCTCCGCCGCCGCGGGATCGCTGCCCAGCACGAAGGTGTGCAGGTGCGCCGCCTCGCCCATGTCCTCCAGGGCGACGACCCCGGCGGCGCGATCCCCGCCATAGAACCGCGCGGCGGGCGGGCGCTCGCCGCCCAGCGCATCCAGGAATTGCAGCCCCGCCCACTCGTTGAACAGCCACCAGGCCGGTCCGGTAGGATCATCGGGGTCATAGGTCTTGCCCCCGCGGCCCGCCGCCCGCTTGGCGATGACAGTCGCGGGCAGACCGGCCGGTCCGTCCAGGATGGTGAAGCGGTAGACCTGCGCGCGAGACCCGGCCTCGAACGGCGCGCCCGAGTCCAGCCGTACCCGCCCGCCGAAGCGGTTCTGTAGAATGGCCTCGACGACAAACCGTAACGTGTCCGGCGCCCGGCCCATCTCCGCAGATAAATCCGGCACGGCCATCGCTCCTTCCGCCCGGCGGGCAAGCCGGCCTCACTCGTCCACACTGAACCCGGCGAACGTCACATCAAAGCCCGTGCCGTCGGGCGACGCGCACATCGGCCCCACCTGCAGCGGCCCCTCGGCCAGGTAGGCCAGGCGCAGCAAGGTATAGGCCGCGCTGTCGAGGCTATAGCTGACCTCCAGCGCCGCCCCGCGCCGCACCACCCGCAGCCGGATGGCCGGCGGGTTCGCCGCCAGCGGCGCCACCGACCAGTCGGAGTACTCGCGGGTGACGACGGCGCTGGCCTGCTGCACCCCCTCGACAAACTCGATCCCGCACTTCATCCAGGTGTGGGCGTCCTGCCGCACCATCAACCCCGCCTGGTCGTACAGGTCGCGGTAGCGGCCCCGCACCTCTACTTCGGCGGTGAAGTCCCCCGCCACCGGCCGGTAGTAAAAGTGGCCGCTGTCGCGGATAAACCCGTAGTGCGTGGTGCGCCAGAAATCGGTCCGCGGCCCGGTATGGACGGTGATCTTCCCATCCCGGTCGGTCCACTCCGGCGGCTTGTTTAACCATTCCATGCGTGCTGTCTCCTGTTTACTCACGATAGTAGTTGGGATATGTAGGCGACAAGAAGGGCCGTTCGCCCCCTGCTTGCTGCCTCATTATCATAGCACGATTGCCTGATCCCGCTATGGTATTATGGGTGTAACGAGCAAGCAGCCCCGCGGATGGTGGCGGTACGATGATACGAAGGAGAACCACAGGCATGGAACTCGACTGGAACCGGCGGCAATCCGATGGGGAGGCGATCCGCATCACCACCATCGACGCGCACGCGGCAGGGGAGCCGCTGCGCATCATCACCGGCGGGCTGCCGGAGCTACCCGGCGCCACCATCCTGGCGCGGCGGCGCTACATGCGGGCGCATTTCGATCATATCCGCCGCGCGCTGATGTGGGAGCCGCGCGGGCATTACAACATGTACGGCTGCGTGCTCACTCCGCCGGTCACGCCGGAGGCCCACCTGGGCGTGCTGTTCATGCACAACGAGGGCTACAGCACCATGTGCGGCCACGGCGTCATCGCCCTGGTCACGACGCTGCTGGAGACCGGCGCGCTGCCCGCGGCGGGGCCGCAGACTCCGGTCAACCTCGACACGCCCGCCGGGCTGGTCCGCGCCGTCGCCCACCTGGACGGGCGGGGCCGGGTCGAGCGCGTCGCGTTCCGCAACGTCCCGTCGTTCCTCTACGCCGCCGATGTGGCCCTCGACGTGCCGGGCTACGGCGCGGTGACGACCGATGTGGCCTTCGGCGGCGCATTTTACGCCGTGCTGCCCGCCGCGCGCGTGGGCCTGCGGGTGGTGCGCGACCAGACGCCCGCCCTCGTCGCCGCCGGGGAAGCGGTCAAGCGCGCCGTCAACGCCGCGCTGCCGATCAAACACCCCTTCGAGCCGGATCTCGGCTTCCTCTACGGCACCATCCTGACCGGCCCGCCCGAAGACTCGCGCCACCACAGCCGCAACATCTGCGTCTTCGCCAATGCCGAGGTGGACCGTTCGCCCACCGGCACCGGCGTCTCGGCCCGGCTGGCCCTGCACCACGCCAAAGGCGAACTCGCCACGGGCGAACCGATTATGATCGAAAGCATCCTGGGCGCGGCCGGCGTCTTCGGCGGGCGCGTGGTGGGGCAGGAGCAGGTGGGGCCGCACGCCGCGGTGGTGCCGGAGGTCAGCGGCACGGCCTTCATCACCGGGCGCCACGAGTTCATCGTCGATTCCGCCGACACGCTGGGCCAGGGCTTCCTGGTGGAGGAGCCGCCGGGCGTTTAGCGCACCAGCAACCCGTCATTCTGAGCGCAGCGAAGAATCTCCGTCTCCTTCGGGGCAACGCCGAGACTCTTCGCTCCGTTCAGAGTGACAAGAGCGGGGAGCCGTCCGGCGCTTAGCGCACCAGGATGATCTGCTCCGGGTCGATGCCGCTGTCGACCGCGCCGGGGCGGCCCAGGCGCACGCGCCAGACGGTGGGACCGTCGTCCAGGTCGGCCCAGGTGAACTCCCCGGCGTGCTCGGCCTGCCACTCGTAATACAGCGGGCGGGTATCGTGGTCGCTGACCAGCACGAACGACTCGCCGGGCGCCAGGGCCTCGAACGCCTCGGCGATCAACTGGTGGCGCTGCGCCGGGAGCAGCGTGCGCAGGTCGAGCGTGTCGGGCGCGCGGGCCAGCCGCTCCACCGCCGCGGCCTCGTCCATCGCCGCCAGCACCCGGCGCTGATCGTCCTCGGGCACATAGCGCTCGAACAGCGGCATATAGATGCGCTCCTCTTTCTCCAGGTGCAACTGCAACAGCGCCTCCAGTTGCAGGCAGAGCCGCCGCAGCCGCGTCTCCACCACCGGCCGGTCGGCGGGATCGGCGGTGTGCAGCGCGCCGGTCGTCTCGCGGATGCGCCGGATATACTCCTCGATGAACTCGTGGTCCACGGTCATGGTGCTGGTGGGCCGGCCATGGACACGCAGCACGGGGTCCATCGCCGGGTAGAAATTCCGCTCCTCGCCGATGGCGTGGGGCAGCAGGTCGCCCTGCAGAAAGCTCACCAGCGCGTCGGGGTCGGCCTGTGGCAGCCCCTCGACAATCGCGGTCACATGCTCGGTGAACGTGGTCATGATCTCCTGCTTGTGGGCGTGCAGCGCCGCACTGATCTCGCTCATAGAGGTCCTCCTTCGCCGGGGCCGGCGGGGTAACGGCCTTCGACACCGGGCCAGGACGGCCCAGCCGGAAAGCGCGGGCAACCGATAGCTCCACCGTAGCAGCGCCCGGTGAAAACACCGGGCAACAGCGGGTATATATCGGTGAACGATGTTTCAGGTGGGCGAGGCCAGGATGGGGCCAGGCCACCCGGCGCGCCTTCGGCGCACATGCCGGATGGTGCGTTGCGCGGGCCGTTAGCGGCTCTGCTCCATCGCCGAGGCGATCAGCGCTTGCTTGAGGTCCCATAGTTGCGGGGTCAGCGAGACGTGGTAGATGTGCGGGTTCAGCAGGCGGGTCACGCCGGGGTCGAGCCGGGCGATGTCGGCGCGGCGCTGGGCGCGCATCGCCTCGATGGTGGGCAACTCGTAGACCAGCTTGCCCGCGCGCAGCACGTCCACCAGCAGCGGCTCCAACTCGGAACAGTCGCCCGGCTGCAGCGTGCGGAACTTGGTCGCGTCGCCGTAGTGCCGCAGCACCAGGCGCTCCTCCGCGCGGGGGTTCTCGCCGGCCAGGCTCAGCAGGTCCGCCGTGGCCTTGCCGCGCCGGTCGTAGACGCGCCAGACCTGCTTGTTGCCGGGGTTCGGCGTCTTATCCGGCGACTCCGACACCTTGATTGCCGGCAGCCACGTCCCCTGGTGCTCGACGGCGACCAGCTTATAGACGCCGCCCAGCGCCGGGTCGCCCTCCGAGGTGATCAGCCGCGTACCCACGCCGTAGACCAGCCGGGCCAGCAGTTTGTCGGGTTCGACGCCGTAGCGCGGCGCCTCGTCGGTGATCTGCGTGATGATCTGCCAGATCACCAGTTCGTCCAGGTTATTCGAAAGCACGATCTGCGTATCGGGGAAGCCGGCCTTGTCCAGCATCCGCGCCGCCTGGATGCTCAAGTAGGCCAGGTCGCCGGAGTCGAGCCGGATGCCGACCGGCTCGTGGCCCTTGCGGCGCAGTTCCTCGAACACGGTAATGGCGTTGGGGATGCCGCTCTCCAGCGTGTTGATCGTGTCCACCAGCAGCAGGCAGTCGTCGGGATATACGTCGGCGTAGGCGCGAAACGCGCCCAGTTCGCCCTCGCCCATGGTCATGAACAACTGGACCATGCTGTGGGCGTGCGTGCCCTTGGGCGGGTAGCCCAGCACGTGCGAGATGCCCACATTCGAGCTAAAATCGGCCCCGCCGATCAGCGCGGCGCGCGTGCCGGCGTTGGCGCCCAGGTCCTGGCCCCGGCGCACGCCGAACTCCATCATCAGCCGCCCGCGCCCGCTCTCCTGGATGCGCGACGCCTTGGTAGCGATCAGCGTCTGGTAGTTAAGGTGGTTGAGCAGCGCCGTCTCCAGCAATTGCGCCGCCAGTAGAGGCCCCTCCACCACCGTCAGCGGCACATGCGGGTGCACCACTCGCCCCTCGGGGATGGCGCGCAGGCTCAGGCCGCCGAAGTTGCCGTGCTCGCGCAGCCAGGCCAGGAAGTCGTCCTGAAACACCGGCGCGCCCGCCCGCCCGGTCTGCCCGCGCAGATACTCGATGTCCCGGTCGGTGAAGCGCACGCCGGTCATCCAGTCGAGCAACCACTCCAGCCCCGCGCTAATGCAATACCCCGCCGTGTGCGTGCCGTAGTGCGGATAGTCGCGGAAGAAGTGGTCGAACTGCACCTGCTGCTCGTGCAGGCCCATGCGGTAATAGAGCTGGCCCATCGAGAGCTGGTACTGGTCGGTGAACAAAATCCCTTCGGCGGTCGCTTTATCGATCAGCTTCATTCCTTGTCTCTCCCACCGGGTCCAACCCGGACGCCCCGGCAGGGGCCTCTAAGCAGCCAAACACGCGCCGGTGCGCATCCCGCCCGGCCGCGCAACTTTGCTCCATTGTACCAGAATAGCAGACTACCCGGCATGGCGCACCCGCGCCGCGCCAAAGTGGCGAATCCTTCACCGTTCCTCCACCGCGCGTGTATTGACCCGGCCGTGGGACCAGGCTACAATGGACTCAGTTCGAGCGTCCCATTGATGGGTAATCGGCAATGCCCCTTTCGGACAGGCCCGAAACAGATCGCTAGTAGGCTCAAAAGATGCGTTGGCGGGCAACCGCACCTGACAGAATTTGAGCCGAAAGCCAATCGGGCGGTATTGGGCGATGGCTCAATACCTTGACCCCGGATGATCCGCCAGGATTATCCGGGGTCTTTTATTGCCCCGCGCGCCTGCTGTCGATTCATATCCGGCGGTTAACATCCCGCTACGGCAGGCGCCCCGACCCGGTGCTATAGTCAAAGTGAGCGACCCGGCGCGATGCCGCCGGGCCACCCTGCACTGGGTTCGGGCCGGATCGCCATCCGCCCCCGGTCCCCGATTGCGTCGCCGGGCGTCCGGCGACCCGCATGGGTAGGGAACAGCGAGGCAGTAAGATGAATACACTCGTGATTTACGACTCGAAATTCGGCAACACCGAGCAGATCGCGCAGGCGATCGCCGAGGTGTTGCAGGCCCACGGCCTGGTCCGGCTGGTGCCCGTCGCCGAGGCCGAGACCGTCACGCTGGACGGCGTGGACCTGCTCGCCGCCGGTGGCCCGACCCAGGCCCACGGGATCAGCCCCGCGCTGACCGCCTGGCTCGCCAACCTGCCGCGAGACGCCGCGCAGGGCCTCCCCACCGTCACCTTCGACACCCGTTTCCGCAAGCCGGCTTGGCTCACGGGGTCCGCGGCGCACAGCCTGGCGAAACGCCTGGAACAGCACGACTGCCATATGCTCGTGCCGCCGGAGAGCTTCTTCGTCGCCGGCAGCGAGGGGCCGCTGGAGGACGGCGAGCGAGACCGCGCCATCGCCTGGGCCCACGACATCGCCGCGCGCATGCCCGTCGCCGCCCCCGCCTGAACAGCCGTCGCCCCCCACGCCTCGTGCTTCGCCCCCTTCCGCGCCGGAAGGGGGCCGGGGGGTTAGGCCCGCCGCCCGCTGTGGATGGCCCAATCGACCAGGCCCGACCCGCCGGCCTGCGGCATCAGCCGGATCGCCCGCGGCAAGACCGGGTGGACCGTGCGCAGGGTCCGGCTCAGCAGATCCAGCGTGCGCTGCCGCCGGGCATCCCAGGGCAGGCCGTAGGCGGCGCGCAGCCGGGGCGGCAGCAGGCCCGCCGCCACGAACCCGGCCACCCGGATGCCCGTGCGCGGCACCAGGCCGACGTTGGGGTGCAGCACCGCCTGGGCCAGGTCGCGCGTCGTCGCGTTCACCACCAGCGCGTCGCCGTGCAGCATCCTGTCCATATAGGCGCGAAACGCCGCCAGCGTGGGTGGCATGACCCCGGCCCCCAGGCCCATGCGCCGCGCGAAGACCAGCGAGTCGGCGTAGAACGCCTCGTGCTCGCGGGCCGTCAGCGGGGCCACGAACTGCTCATAGGCCAGCAGCGTTGTATCGATCAGCGTGGCGAGCACCCACAGGCGCAGCGCCGGGTCCGCCGCGTTGTAGGCCGTGCCCGCGCCGTAGTGGCCCGCGTCTTCCGCCAACACGCCGCGGATGGGCACATGGGCCGCGTGGAACCGGCGCAGCATCTCGCGCGCCTGCTGCTGATCGCCCAGCACCAGCGCCAGCATCAGATCCATCGTGCGCTCCAGGCGCAACAGCGGATCCTGCCGGAACCCGCTATGGGCGGCCACCCCCGCCGCGACCAGCGGATGCGCCAGTTGCAACAGCAGCGCCCGCCCCCCGCCGAGCATCAACGCCGACTCGCTCGCCAGCCGGCGCAAGACACTGTCCGCCGGAAACAGGGGCGCGTCGGGCACCGCCCGGTCCCAGATCCGCGACTCGTGCTCTCGTCCCTGCCGCCGTTGGCCCGCCGAAATATGTCCTTCAATCATGCAATCCCTCGTCTCTAGCCGCCCGGCCACTCCCGGCCCGGACGCCGCATTATGCGCGCTGTGCTGTCGGCGGCCTTGCCTACCCGCCGCCCTGCCTCTACCACAGCAATAACCGCGCCTGTTACCGCAAATCGGCGCTGCCATAGGAACGCGGCCCGCGCCGGGGAGATTACGGACGCACCGCACCCGCGGATCCCCACCGGCGGCGCGCTTCCTGCTGGGCGCGAGTACGGGCAGCGATCCAGCGGGAGGTAAGATTATGGCCGAAGCCGGGCGCGTGGCGCGGATTTACAACCGCCTCGCGGGTACCTATGACGACACGACGCATTGGGCGTTCCTCGAAGGGATGCGCGCCGCGCTGCTGCGCCGGGCACGCGGCACCGTGCTCGAACTCGGCGTGGGCACCGGGGCCACATTCGCCCACTACCCACCCGACCTCACGCGCCTGATCGCCGTCGATGCCAGCGAGGGCATGCTGGAGCGCGCCCGGCCCAAGGCGGCGGCCCTGCGCTTCCCCGTCGAGTTGCGCCGGCTCGACTTCCAGACGCTGCCCTTCCCCGACGAGTCGTTCGACACCGTGGTCAGTTCGCTGGGCCTCTGCGGCATCCCGCGCCCGGCGCAGTTGTTCGCCGAGATCCGTCGCGTGCTGCGCCCCGACGGGCAACTGCTGGCTATCGAACACATCCGCCCGCCCAATCCCGTGCTCGGTCTGCTGGCCGACGCCGCCAGCCCGATCAACAACCACTTCGTCGGCTGCTACCTGAACCGCCGCACGCCCGACCTGCTGCGCGCCGCCGGCTTCGACGTGCAGGTCGGCGAGCAGCACCTGTTCCACGCCGTCGTGGCCCTGGTCGCCACCCCCGCGGGCGCCGCCCGGTGAAGGCACTGACGTGGCGCCAGGTCCATGGCTGGCGGTTGGCCCAACACGGGCTGGATCCGCGCCTGCCCCGCGCCGAGTACGTGCAGGCCGTGACGCGCACCGGCGGCATCCAGGCCCAGGTGATGTCCGCCGCCGAACTGGCGATCGGGGCGCGCGTGGATGGCCTGACGCCACGGGACGTGCAGGCCGCGCTCTGGCAGGACCGCACGCTGGTCAAGACCTGGGCCATGCGCGCCACCCTGCACCTGCTCCCGGCTCACGAGTTACCGCTGTACGTCGCCGCGCGCAGCATCACGGCGACGCGCAACTGGTTAGCCGATTTCACCTATTACGGCTTCACCCCGGCCCAGTACGAGGCGTTCCTCGCCGCCGTGCCGCAGGTCCTGGGCAGCGAACCGCTGACCCGCGAACAACTCGCGGCGGCGGTGGCAGACCAGATCGGCGCGCCCGAACTGGGGCCGCGCTTGCTGGCCTCAAGCTGGGGGTCGTTGTGGAAGCCGTCGGCTTGGCGCGGCGACCTCTGTTTCGGCCCCAACCAGGGGCGCAACGTCACCTTCGTGCGCCCGAGCGCCTGGCTGGGCGCGTGGGAGTCCCGCGATCCGCACGAGGCGCTGCGGGAGATCGCCCGCCGCTACCTGCGCGCCTACGGCCCGGCCACGCCGGTCGACTTCGCCCGCTGGTGGGGCGGCGGCGCGGGGATCGGCGCCGCCCGCAAGCTCTTCCGGGCGCTCGCGGACGAACTGGAACCCGTCGAGGTCGAGGGCTGGCCGGCCCATGCCCTGCGGGCCACGCTGGAGCCGATGCTGGCGTGCAACACGGCGGGAGTCGTGCGCTTGCTGCCGCTGTTCGACGCCTACACCCTGGGCCTGGGGCGCGATCTCGAACCCCTGCTGCCCGGCGCTCATAAAAGCCGCGTCTTTCGCCCGCAGGGCTGGATCTCCGCGGTGGTGCTGGTCGACGGGCAGATGGCCGGCGTCTGGGACTATACCGCGCGCCCCGCGCAGACTACGGTCCAGGTGCAGATGTTCGCGCCCCCCGCGGCGCCCATCCGCGATGGGATCGCCGCCGAAGCCGCGCGGCTGAGTGCCTTCTGGCATACGCCGGTCACGCTGGAGTTTGCGAACGATTAGGGCGCAAGGCGATCACCCTGGCGCCGGCCAGTCCTGAGTCGCCACCCCCGACCTCCTTGTCACTCTGAGCGCAGCGAAGAGTCTCGTCTTTTGCCCGACGAGACGGCGATTGTTCGCGACGCTGCGCTCAAACCAGGCCGAGCGCGCGGGGCGGCACGGCGGGTCTCAAACCCGCCCCCACACCGCCATCCTTGCCGGTTCCTGCCTCACAGCGTGCGGCCGCCCAGGGTTGGCGCAGAATGACGGTTCGGGCGCGGTGTCTTGCCGAGTTACCCGATTGCCTCTTGACAGCCTGGTTGTTCTCGCATATAATGTGAGTGAGTACTCACACACTAACGCGAAAGGACCGGGCATGGTGGGAGAAACACGACGGAAAATCCTGGAGGCCACCGAGCACCTGGCCCAGATCAAAGGGCTGGGCCGGGTGACGACCAAGGAGATCGCGCAGCAGACCGGCTTGTCCGAAGGCGCGCTCTACCGGCACTTTGTGCATAAGGAGGAGGTGTTCTTCGCCATCCTGGCCCAGCACCTGCCCCCCTATCTCGCCACCTTGCAGACCTACACCGCCGGCAGCGGCGCACTCAGCGCCAACCTGGAGGGCATCGCCCTGGCGACCATGCGCTATTACCGGCAATTATTGCCCATCAGCGCGGCTCTGTTCGCCGACACCGATCTGCTGGACAAGTATCGCGCCTTGCTGCATCAGATCGAGGGCGGACCACACGTCGTGTTTGAACTGGTGGCAGCCTATATCCGCGAGGAACAGCAACGCGGGCGCATCACGCCGGATGTGCCCGCCCTGACCCTGGCGATTCTGCTGCTCGGCCCGTGCTTTCAGTACGAGTTCGTGCGGCAGTTTACCGGCGACCCACCCTTTCAGCAGACGGATGAAACGTTCGTGCAAATGCTGGTGCGCGGCCTGGCGCCGGGCTATTTCCCCGCCGCTACGCCGGGCACCGGCCCGGAAACCGCATAACCCGCCCACAGGTTCAACGCGCCGGTCGGGCCGGCGCGGAAAGGAAGGCATAATCCCATGGCAAAGCAGACACCAAGGCCGGTTATTCTCAAACCCGCCAATTTCGTGATCACAACCCTATTGCGCACCGGGATCAAAATCGGGGGCATGAGCCTGCTGACGGTACGCGGGCGCAAAAGCGGCCAACCCCGAACGACGCCGGTCTGGCTGGAGGAACGCGACGGGCAGCGCTGGCTGATCTCGCCCTACGGGCAGGTCAACTGGGTGCGCAACCTGCGCGCCGCCGGTGAGGCCACCGTCACGCGCGGGCGCCGCACCGAGCGCGTCGCCTCGGTCGAACTGCCGCCGCACGAAGCCGCGCCGATGTTGAAACAGAGCCTGGCCGCCGCGCCGTCGATGCTGCACGGCTATTTTGACGTGACGCCCGACTCGCCGCTCGAAGACTTTGAGCGCGAGGTGCCCCGGCACCCCGTGTTTCTGCTGAAGCCGATCCCTGAGCAGTAAGGCGGCTGCCGGCGCCCCATGTTCGTAGCGGCGCGATCAATCGCGCCGCTACGAACATGGGGCGCAATCTACCTCCGCCAGCCGTGGCCCAATCCGCGGTGGAATATCTCCTGCTGTAACCCTCGCAGGGCCGGGCCGCGCCGCTGGGACGCGCCCACGGTGCCGCACGAACGGAGAGGCCGGAGGAATGGAAGGCAAAGTAGCGGGCGACAGCGCGCCGGAGGTCCGCGCCGAGGGCGAGCGCCGGGAGGCCGGGCCGCCCGCGCGTCCGGCGGGCGCGGCGCCGGGCCGCCACGACGCCGCCGCCATCTCCGCCGCGCAGGCCGTGCTGCAGGGTCAGAGCCGCCGGCCCCGCCCGGCCCGTGTGCTGCCCTTCCTCGGTCCGGCCTTCATCGCCTCCATCGCCTACGTCGACCCTGGCAACTTCGCCACCAACATCCAGGGCGGCGCGAAATACGGCTACCTGTTGTTGTGGGTCATCGTCGCCGCCAACCTCATGGCGATGCTCATCCAGGCGCTGTCGGCCAAACTGGGCATCGCCACCGGCTGCAACCTGGCCGAGGTCTGCCGGGCCGAGTTCGCGCCGCCGGTGGTCTGGGCCATGTGGGGCATCTCGGAGGTCGTCGCCATGGCGACTGACCTGGCCGAGTTCCTGGGCGCGGCGATCGGGCTGGATCTGTTGTTCCACACCGGCCTGTTCCCCGCCGCACTGCTCACGGGCGTCGCCACCTTCGTCATCCTCAGCCTGGAGCGGCGCGGCTTCCGGCCCCTGGAAGCGGTCATCACGGCCATGATCGGCATCATCGCCGCCTGCTATGTCGTCGAAACCCTGCTCGACCGGCCCGACTGGGGCGCCATCGCCTTGCACGCCGTCACGCCGCAGTTCGCAGGCCCTGAGAGCATCGTGCTCGCGGCGGGCATCCTGGGCGCCACGGTCATGCCCCACGCCATCTTCCTGCATTCGGCGCTGACCCAGCACCGCATCGTCGTCCGCGACGACCGGCAGCGCCTGCGCCTGTTTCGCTTCGAGCAACTCGACGTGGGCATCGCCATGGGCCTGGCCGGGCTGGTCAACGCCGCCATGCTGATCATGGCCGCCTCGACCTTCTACAGCAGCGGCCAGACCCAGGTGGGCAGCATCGAGGAAGCCTATCGCACACTGCAACCCCTGCTCGGCCCGGCG
>DASSGZ010000324.1:0-2369 GCA_035693165.1 Chloroflexia bacterium
GTGCGCAACGCCCCGCCCGAACCGGGGCCCACGGCGACCGCCGCGCCGCCCACCGCCAGCCCCACGCCCGGCCCGCCTCCCGCCGGGCAGTTGATCGACACGCCCGACCCGCTGTTCTACCGCGTCTGGGAGCGGGTGGACCGCGCCGTGCGCGAGAATGCCGCTGTGCGCTCGTGGATCTGGGGGCCGGTAGGCCGCGCCGTGGAGCATGAGCCCTATGGCGGCGGCACCCGGCTGGTGCAGTATTTCGATAAAGCGCGCATGGAACTGAACCCGGCGAGCGGCGATAAGCCCGCCTATGTCACCAACGGCCTGCTGGTGGTGGAGATGTTGAGCGGGCGCATCCAGGTCGGCCCGGCCCAGTACGAGGCGCGCATCCCCGCCGCCGTCGCCGTGGGCGGCGACGGCGCGAGCAACCCCGCGCCGTCCTACGCCGCGCTGGCCCGCGTGGCCTCGCTGGCGGGCGAGAACCAGGCCGCCGCCGCCCTGGGCAGCCCGGTCACGGCCACGCTGAACGCCGACGGCATCCGGGGCACGGGCACCTTCCCGTCGCCGCCGCGCATCGCCTATTTCGCGCCGCAGACCGGCCACAACATCCCGGACGTGTTCTACAACTTCCTGACCGCGCGGGGCAAAGTCTACAGCGACGGCGGCTATCGCACCGACGTGGTGCTCGATTGGGTCTTCACCGTGGGCTACCCGGTGACGGAGCCGTACTGGACGCGCATGTCCATCGCCGGGCAGGTGCGCGACGTGATGGTGCAGGCGTTCCAGCGCCAGGTGCTGACCTACATCCCCGACTACCAGGCGCCCTGGAACGTGCAGTTCGGCAACGTCGGGCTGCAATACTATCAATGGCGCTACGGCAAGACCCCGTAGCCCCAAGCGGCGGCGCGGTCGTATCGCGCCGCGGGACATGTTAATGCAGCAGAAGCAACAGACAAGCGGGCAAACCCCCGCCGCATCCGACCCCGCGCTGGAAGCCGAGATCGCCGCGGCCGTCGATCCCTGGCTGGCGCACATGCGCTGGCGCAAGGACTTCGCGGTATGGCGCAAGCGGCGTCTCTACCAGGAGGACTACCAGGCGGCGAACGTCGCCACGGTGCGCGCCGCCGTGCGCGGGCAGTTCGGCGGCAAGCGGCTGCTCGACCTGGGCAGCGGCATGGGCGGGCTGGCCGTGGCGCTGGCCCGCCAGGGCGCGGACATCGTCGGCATGGACTACAACCCGGCCTATTGCCGCATCGCCCGGCTGCGAGCGCGGCGCCATGGTGTACACCTGCCGCTGCTGGTCGGCGCCGGTGAGCAGTTACCCTTCCCCGACACGGCGTTTGACGTGGTGATCAATCTGGACGTGCTGGAGCATGTGGCCGACCCGGAGCGGGTGGTCAGCGAGATCGCCCGCGTGCTGAAGCCGGGCGGCGCCTGCCTGACCAGCGCGCCCAACCGCTTCGCCTTCCGCGACGCCCACTACCACCTGCCGGGCATCAACTGGCTGCCGCGCCCCTGGGCCGAGGCGATCATCCGGCACAGCGGCCACTCCAAAGAGGAAGGTAGCCTGCTGACCGACCGCCAGGCGCTGTCGGCGCTCAACACCTACACCTGGGCCGGGTTCGCCGCCCTGGCCCGGCGCCACGGCCTGCGCGCCGTGGATGCCGTGGAGGAGCGGCTGCGCCGGGGCGAGATCCGCCAGCTTACGGGCGTGCGCCGCACGCTGCTGGATGTTGTGCGCCGCCTGGGGTTGCTGGGACCGATTTATCGCGTCTACCGCTTCGGGTGGCAGGGCACGTTCCAGGCCCGCCTGGAAAAGCCCCGCCGATGAAGGTGGCGCTCTACAACGTGACCACCACGACGAAGGTGGGCGGCGTCGAGACGTTTGTCTGGGAGGTGGCGGCGCGGCTGGCGCAGCGCGGCTACCGGGTGGATGTGATCGGCGGGCGCGGGCCGGAGCGGCGCCCGGCCCGCGGCGTGCGTGTGGTCACCCTGCCCTACATCGACCGGGCGCTCTGGCGGCGCATCCCGCTGCTGGGCCGCCAGTACACGCTGACCAAGCTGCTGGAACGGCTCTCGCTGGCCGTCGTGGGGCTGCCTTACCTGCTGATCCACCGCTACGACATCGTGCATATCCAGAAGCCCTACGATCTGCCGGTGGCCGCCGTCAGCCGCCTAGTGGGCACAAAGGCCATCTTCGGCTGCCACGGCAAGGACTTCTGGCTGGGCGACCGCCTGTTCACGCGGGCGATGAACGCCGCCGTCTCGTGCAGCGCGTATAATGCCGGGCAGATCCGCGCCCGCTACGGGATAAGCCCGGAGGTCATCTACAACGGCGTCGATACCACCCAGTTCCAGCCTGCCCCGCCGCCCGATATGGC
>DASSGZ010000325.1:0-2094 GCA_035693165.1 Chloroflexia bacterium
GGCGACCAGGCCCGGCAGGCCGCTCGCGTCGCCGATGGCGGCGGGCACCGTGGTGCCGTCGAAGTCCGAGCCGAAGCCCACGCCGTCGATGCCCACGCGCTCGGTCAGGTAGCGGATGTGGCGGACCATGGTGCTCAGCGGCGTGCCGGCGTCGTTGCCGCCGTCCTCGCGCAGGTCGCTGACGGTGAAGGTGAGGCCGACCATGCCGCCGGTCTCGCGGATAGCGTCAAGCTGGCGGTCGGTCAGGTTGCGCGTGGACGGGCAGAGGGTGTGGGCGGCGGAGTGCGTCGCCACCAGCGGCGCGTCGGACAGCGCGGCCACGTCCCAGAAGCCCGCTTCGTTGAGGTGCGACAGGTCGATCATGATGCGCAGGCGGTTGCAGGCGCGCACGAGGTCGCGCCCGGCCTCGGTCAGGCCCGGCCCGGTGTCGGGCGAGCGGGGGAACTGGAACGGCACCCCGTGGCCGAAGATGTTGGGGCGGCTCCAGACCAGGCCCAGCGAGCGCAAGCCCGCCTGGTAAAAGACCTCCAGCGCATCGAAATCGGGGTCGATGGCCTCGGCACCCTCGAAGTGCAGCACCGCAGCCAGCACGCCCTCGCGCAGGCAGCGCGCCAGGTCGTCCGCCGTGCGCACCACGCGCATCTGGCCGTCGGACGCGGCCTCCAGGCGAAACAGGCTCGCCACCAGGGCCAGCGCCATTTCCTGCGCCGGGATCAGGTCGACCGGCGGCGCCATCGGCACCTCATAGCCGTCCTCGGTGAAGATGATGCCCAGTTCGTCGTCTTCCGAGCGCGGGAACGAGGGCACGAACACGGCAAAGAAGCCGCCACCGAAGCCGCCCTCGCGGGCACGCGGCAGGTCCAGGTGGCCGTATTCGCTGCGGGTGAAGAAGCTGCGATCCTCGCCGGGCTTGGGCAGCGCGAGGTCCAGCAGGGTGTCGTTGTGCCCGTCGAAAATCGGGAAGACGTTGTCTGTCGCCACGCTGGGGGTTCCTTTCCGGCTCAGCCCGCCGCCTGGTCGGCCCAGCGGGATCGGTTTTCGCCGCGCAGATAGCGCAAGATGTGCCGCGCACCCGGATGGCCCGCGCGCTCGACGGCGGCGATGGCCGCCTCCCGGTCATAGGCCACGCGACGGAAGCGCGCCTGGTAGCCGGACTCGTCGGCGTCCAGCAGCACATAGCAGGCCCGCAGGTCGGCGGTGGCCGGGTTGCTGACGCTGCCCAGGTTGATCACCCGCACGCCGCCCACGGTGCGGTCCACCGGCACATGGGTATGGCCGACGAAGACCAGGCCGGCGTCCGCCGGGGCCAGCACCGCGGCCAGTTCGGCGTCGCTGAGGCCGGGGTGGATGCCCGGCCCGTCGTCGGTGCCCGGCGCCGCGTGGACGCCGAGCATGCGGGTGCCGCCGGGCAGGGTCAGGCGCTGCTCCAGCGGTAGCTCCGCCAGGCGGTCCAGGTACCCGCCCGCCGTGAGGTAGCCGCGCGTCCAGGCGATGCTGCGCGCGAACTCCAGCAGGATGTCGAGGAACGGCGGCTCCTGCGCGGCCCGTTCGCGCATGCCGGGCGGGTCCTCGTTGCGCACCAGGTAGCGGTCGGTGTTGCCGCGCACGAAGCGGGCGTTGGGCAAGGCCGCCAGCCGCGCCATCACCCCCGCCGGGTCGGGCCCGAACGCCACCAGGTCGCCCAGCACCCAGTATGCATCCACGCCACCCTGCGCGGCCACATCGGCCAGCACGGCATCCAGCGCGAACGGGTTGCCATGAATATCAGACAGCACCGCTAACCGCATACGCAACGTTCCTCCTCGCCCGGCGCCGCCCGGCTGGAGTATACCCCACAAGCCGCCGGCTATAGCTGCGAAGGCCGCCTGCGCGGCCTGTCTCTCCCCAACCCAGCCCGCGCAGGCGGGCTGCGTCGCGCTAGCCCGCCCGTTGACGGGCCGGGCGCTGCCGCCCAACCGGGTGCCAACGCCGGACGCGCATCCTCCACCCGCAACCGGCTTGACAGACGCCCCTGGTTCTATATAACATGGGTGGCGATGACCACGACCACTATACCAGAAACACGGACCGCCGTCTCGCCCCGCGAGAAGGGGG
>DASSGZ010000326.1:0-15571 GCA_035693165.1 Chloroflexia bacterium
GTCGTACTGGTGCTGGACGGCGCCCACATTGTACTTCACGAAGTCGTTCGTGGTCACCATGACGGTCCCGCTGACGCTGTCGCCGGTCACCTGCCAACTGCCGACTAGCTCCGCGTGTGAGTTCTGGCTTTTGGTGAACGCAAACAGACCGGCTGCTTGCTCCTTACCGGACCAAACACCCGGTGTACCGGGCGGCGGCGGCACAATCCGGAGCGTGACATCGTCGGTAACCAGATTTATTTGGGCTTCCGGGTGCCCGAGCGCCGCAATGTACGCGTTCGCTACGGCTGCCGGGTCGCCGGCTTGCGACGCGGGGTGGGCTGCAGCCACCGGCACGAGGCCCAGCGCCAGGGCCAGCCCGAATGCCATCTGCGCAATCCATCTTCCTATAAATCGGCTCATCGTCGTTACCTCTCTTTGTTGTTGCCCAGCATGACCAGCAGCCAGTCGACGAGACCCTGCAGGCTACTGAACCGGTGCGCTTCGCCGTCCACGACGCGTTGCACCTTCCCGTGCCACTCGACCTGCCCGCTCTCATTGCCGGCGTTGCTCCCGCCATCGCTCTCCTTCGGCCACAGTCGCACCAGAAACAAATCGGCGCGTTTGTAGTGCCGGGGTGTCCTCACCACTGCGCTCCTTTCGCCGGCGGCCCCGTATGATGGGGTCTTGTCATCAGTATAGGGCGGAACCGCTGCAAACCAGCGTTACACAATCGCTACAAAACCTGCTATACTCCCCCCAGCCGGTGATATGCATCGCCCTGGGGGCCACGGGGTCTGAGGACCAGAGATGAGCGATAGCCGGACCTTTGGCGGCTGGTTGCACCAGCAGCGCCATGCGCGCGGTGTAACCCAGGACGAACTCGCGGAGCACCTGGGTTTCTCCGCGGCCTTATTGCGTAAGCTGGAGGCGGGCGAGCGCCGGCCTTCGGGCCAGATCGCCGAGCTACTGGCGGACTACTTCTGCGTACCTGCGGATGAGCGCGCTGCGTTCGTCGCCTTTGCTCGCACCGGGCCGGCCACCGGCGCAGATGTGGGCACGATATCCGGCGCGGGAAGCCCGCGCGCCCCCTGGCGCAGCGCCTACCTGCACCAGACCAATTTGCCGGCCCTGCTGGCGCCCCTGATCGGGCGGGAGCGCGAGGGAGCGGCCGCAACCAACCAGTTGCGCCACCCGAAGACGCGCCTGCTCACCCTCACCGGCCCACCCGGCATCGGCAAGACTCGCCTGGGCTTGCACGTCGCCGTGGGGCTGGTCGGCCACTTCGCCGATGGCGTGTTCTTCGTGGACCTGGCCCCGGTGAGCGATCCGGACCTGGTCTTGCCCACGGTGGCGCGGACCCTCGGCCTGCAGGAGGCGGGCGACCAGCCGATCGCGCGGGTGCTGCTGGGCTATGTGCGCGGGCAGCGGATGCTGCTGCTGTTGGACAACTTCGAGCAAGTCCTCGACGCGGCCCTGGCGGTGGTGCGGTTGTTGGAGGCCAGCCCATGGCTGAAGGTGCTGGTGACCAGCCGGGAGGCGCTGCACGTGCGGGGCGAGCGCCGCTTTCCGGTACCGCCCCTCGGCTTGCCCGACCTGCAACAATTACCCGCTTTAGCCGAGTTGGCGGGCTATCCGGCGGTGGCCCTGTTTGTGGAGCGTGCTCAGGCGGTGGATCCCGAGTTCGCACTAACCGAGGAGAACGCCGCCGATGTGGCAGCGGTCTGCATCGGGCTGGGCGGGGTGCCGCTGGCGATTGAACTGGCGGCGGCCCGCGCCCGCCACCTCACCCCACAGGCCATGCGCCACGCCCTGAGCAGCCACCTCAAGCTCTTGACCGGCGGCGCCCGCGATCTGCCCGTCCGCCAGCAGACCATAAGCGGGGCCATTGCCTGGAGCTATAATCTGTTGGAGGAGACCGAGCAGCGCCTATTTCGCTCGCTGGGGGTGTTCGTTGGCGGCTTCACCGCCGATGCGCTGGCCGGGATAAGCGCGGGCTCACCAGATGCGCCGGCTTCCACTTTGGATACACTGTTGTCCCTCAGCGACAAATATCTTGTCCAGGAGGACCGGCCCCCGGCGCCGCTTGGAGGAGTGCGTTTTGCACTGCTGGAAGCAATCCGCGAATATGCGCTGGAACAGTTGGCAACGCACGGAGAAACCGCGGAGATCAGGCGCAGGCACACGGCGTATTACCTGGCGCTGGCCGAGCAGGCCGAGCCACAACTGTGGGGGCCGCAGCAGGCGCGCTGGTTGGACCGGCTGGAGAGCGAGCACGACAACCTGCGGGCGGCGCTGGGCTGGGCGACAGCGCACGACCCGGCGGCTGCTCAGCGTAGCGCCGCCGCGATCTGGGGTTTCTGGATGGTGCGGGGGTACTGGAGCGAAGGGCGGGAGCAACTGGCCGCGGCGCTGACGGCGGCGGCCTCGTTGGACCCGGCCACGACGGGGCGCGATCGGGCGCGGGCCCTCTACGGGGCCGGGTTTCTGGCCCAGGAGCAAGGAGACCTCCCTGCCGCCCTGGACCTGTTGGAGCAGAGTCTGACCCTGGCGCGAGAATGCGACGACCAACTGACGGTCGCCCGCACGCTCCGAAGCCTGGGCGACGCGGTATCCGGGTATGGGCATGGGGATTTAGCGGCAGCCCGGGCCTTGTACGAACAGTCCCTGACCCAGTTCCGCAAGCTAGGTGACCAGCGGAACATAGCTATGGGCTTCGTCGCCTTGGGGAACATTGCCCTGGCGGGAGGTGACTACACAGCCGCGCGCACATTGCTGGAAGACTCCCTGACCCAGTTCCAGAAGCTAGATGACGCGCGGCTTGTCGGCCACGTGCTCGGCAACCTGGGCTGGTTAGCCGGGCATCAGGGAGACTACCCGACGGCGCGCACGCTGCTGGAGCAGGGTCTGGCACTCCATCGCGAACTGGGCGACAAGGGATTCATCGCCTATACGATTCAGCGGCAGGGGTACGTAGCCAAGTGGCAGGGAGATTACCAGGCGGCCCGCGTCCTGGCTGAGCAGGGCCTGGCCCTCAGCCAGGACGTGGGGGATCGTGGTGTGGCATTCAACTCCCTCCTCAATCTGGGAAGCCTCGCAGATGCCGAGGGAGACCACACCACCGCCGCCGGATACTTTCAGCGAGCCCTGAGACTGGCGCAGGACTTGAGAATAACGTCGGGGATGGCCGAATGCCTGGCCGGATTAGGCGGTGCGGCGGTCGGACAGGGGCAGCCGGGCGGGGCACAGCGCGGCGCACGTCTGCTGGGGGCGGCGGCTGCGCTGCTGCCGTCGCATGGGGACACGAGGCCCCCGTGGGCGCGCCGGGAGCACGAGCACTGGCTCGCCGCCGCCCGCGCCGCCCTGGGCGATGCGGCCTTCGCGGCAGCCTTCACCGCCGGTCAGGCGCTGCCGTTCGCGGAGGCGGTCGCGCTGGCAGCGGACGACTGAGCGGAGTGGCGCGGGGCTTGGCCTGCCGTCCCCTGCCTGGGCAAACACGCCTTTTTTCCGTGCGCCCCACCCCATTGACACACCCTATGAACTGTGCTACACTCGTGACTGGTATATACAACTATACAACTAGATCTATATACCGGTTTCGCCCAGGAGACGCCGTGAGCACAGTCGTTAAAGGCGGGCCGCTGCCGCGGTACTATCAACTCAAAGAGATTTTGCATGCCAAGATCCGCAGCGGCCAATGGCAGCCGGGCACCCTGATCCCCTCGGAGCGCGAGCTATGCGAGCAATACGGGATCAGCCGCATGACCGCGCGGCAGGCCGTGACCGAGCTGGTGCGCGACGGTCTGCTCTACCGCGCCCAGGGCAAGGGCACGTTCGTGGCCCGCCGCCGCATCACCCAGCAGTTGACCGTGCTGACCGGCTTCAGCCAGGACATGGCCGCGCGGGGGCTGCGGGCCGGGGCGCAGGTGCTCGACTGCAAAATGGTCTTCGCCAACGCCGAGGTGGCCGCCCGGCTGCGCGTCCGCGAGGGCCAGCCGATCTTCTTCCTGCGCCGCCTGCGGCTCGCCAACGACGAGCCGTTAGCCATCGAAACCACCCATATCACCTTCCTGGGCTGCGAGGAACTGCTGGAGGCCGACCTGGCGAGCACGTCGCTCTATGCCTTGCTGCGCGAGCGCTACGGGATGGTGCTCAGCGAGGCCGAGCAGGAGATCGAAGCCCACCTGGCCCGACCCGCCGAGGCCCGGCTGCTGCAACTCGACGCGGGCGCCGCCGTGCTGCGTATGCGCCGCACCACCTTCGCCAAGGGCGGCCAGGCCATCGAGTACGCCGAGTCGGTCTATCGGGGTGACAAGTACACGTTCTCCACCCGGCTGTTCTACGATCTGCCGGGCACCGGCGAGGGGGCGGCACAATGAACAGCGGCCTGGACGCCCTGCGCGAACGCCCGGCGATGGTTCGAGGCCGGCGCGTGGGAGTGGTGACGAATCACACCGGGATCGCGGCAGACTTCCGCCCGACGGCGGAGGTGCTGGCGGACCTCGGCGCGCGTGTAGTCGCGCTGTTCGGGCCGGAGCACGGCTATGACGGCATCATGCAGGACGCGCTGCCCATTGGGCACGCCACGCGCGAGGTACGCGGCGCCGGGCCGGTACCGATCTACAGCCTCTACCAGTCCGACGGCGATTTCGGCATCCCGGCGGGCGCCCTGGACGGGATCGACCTGCTGGTGTTCGACATGCAGGATGTCGGCGCCCGCTACTACACCTACCCCTCGACGCTGGGGGTCGTGATGGAAGCCGTGGTGGCGAGCGGCATCCCGGTGCTGGTGCTCGACCGGCCCAACCCGCTGGGCGGCACCGTCGAGGGGCCGGGGCTGGATCCCGATTGCCGCTCGTTCGTCGGCTGGTGGCCGGTGCCGGTGCGCCATGGCCTCACGCTGGGTGAACTCGCCCGCTATGCCAACGCGACCCAACTCGGCGGGCGGGTGGCGCTGGACGTGGTCCCGGCGGCGGGCTGGCGGCGCGACATGCTCTTTCCGGCCACGGGCCTGACCTGGGTGGCGCCCTCGCCCAACATCCCGGCCTTCGACACGGCGCTGGTCTACCCCGGCACCTGCCTGCTGGAAGGCACCAACATGGCCGAGGGCCGGGGCACCACGCGGCCCTTCGAGCTTGTCGGCGCGCCCTGGATCGACGGCGAGGCGTTCGCCGCCTACCTGAACGGCCTGGATTTGCCGGGGGCGCGGTTCCGCGCGACCCGCTTCCTGCCCGCCTATGACCGCCACGCCGGCCAGGTGTGCGGCGGGGTGCAAATCCATGTCACGGATGCAGCGGCCCTGCGGCCGGTCACGCTGGGCCTGCACATCGTCGTGGCCGCGCGGCGGCTCTACCCGGAGGCGTTCGCCTGGCGGGAACCGGGCCGGCCGGGCGGCCTCTACCATTTCGACCGGCTGATCGGCTCGCGCGCCGTGCGCCCCGCCATCGACGCGGGCGCCACCGTGGCCGATCTGACCGCCGGCTGGGGCGACACCGAACGGGCCTTCGCGCAGGCGCGGGCGCCCTGGCTGCTCTACCCGTAACGACCGGCGGCGCGGAGCCGGTCCCGATTCCCATCGAGGCCGCCGGGGCGGCGGCACTAGTAGTTCACCATAGTCGGCAGGGCCGGTTTGAAACCGGCCCCTACATAGGAGGAGAGCGGTGAAGAAACATACGCAACGGCACCTGTACCAGGTTCTCATGATGCTGGTGATCGCGGCCCTCACGCTGTCGGCCTGCGGCGGGGAGGCGGCCACGAGCACGCCCGCTGCCGCGCCGCCGACGAATACGAGTGCCCCCGCGGCGGCGGCCACCGACACGACGGCCCCCGCGGCGGCGGCGACCAACACGACCGCGCCCGCGGCGGCGGCCACCGATACTCCGGCGGCGAGCAGCGGCAGCAACTTCCAGGGCACCCTCGAATACTGGGTGCTGGGCTACAACCCCGACAACAACACGGGCAAACTGACCCAGAGCGCCGTGGAAGCCTTTAAGAAGAGCCACCCCGGCATCGACGTGGAGATCACCGGCTACACCGGCGACCAGGCCGGCTTCACCAAGCTGACCCAGGCCGTGCAGAGCGGCCAGGGCGTGGACATCTTCCGCCTGCCCTCGGACATCCTGCCGCTGCTCGCCAAGGGCGGCTTCGTCGCCCCGATCGACGACTACCTGACGGCGGACGACAAGGCCGACATCTACCCGAACATCCTCGACAGCGTGCGCATCGACGGCAAAGCCTATGCCTGGCCGCTATGGGTGCCGCCGGTCGGCATGTACCTCAACCTCGATGTCTTCAAAGAGCGCGGCGTGGACGAGCCAAGCCCCGACTGGACCTATGAACAGTTCGTGGACATCGCCAAGAAGCTGACCTTCACCCGCGCCGACGGCACCAAGGTCTACGGCTACAGCGGCGTGATCGACGCGGGCGTGGTCAACACCTGGCCGTTCATCTACGGCGACGGCGGCCGCCCACTCTCGGACGACAACAAGAGCTACGCCTTCGACAGCCCCGGCGCCATCAGCGGCCTCAAGAAGCTGGTCGATCTGGCCCAGGTCTATCACGTCACCCCGCCGGAGTTCGGCTCGCAGACCCCCGCCGACATGGTGACGGGCTTCAAGGACAAGAAGACGCTGGCGATGTACAGCGAGCCGAGCGGCAGTTCGGCCACCTATCGCGGCGCGGGCATGAATTTTGATGTACTGCCCATGCCCATCGGCTCGATCGGCAAGCACGTCACCACCGGCGGCGTCGGCCTCATCTCCGTCGCCCAGCAGTCGGACAAGACGCGCGTGCAGGCGGCCATGGAACTGGGCCGTTACCTGACCGGCAAGCAGGTGGCCGACGACGTGAAGGGCTACTACCTGGCCCCCGCGGCGCGCAAGTCGGTCAAGGTGCTCGACCCGATCAACAAGTTCGAGCCGATGATCGACTACACCTTCGTGACGCCGATCATCGAGAAGTGGCCGGAGATCCGCACGATCATCCACCCCAACATCCAGAACGCCGTCTTCGGCAAGCTCTCGCCGGAAGAGGCCATGAAGGGGCCGGCGACCGAGATTAACAACCTGCTCAAGTAACCAGCGCCGGGCGCCGTACCCTGGCCCGACCGGGGTATGGCGCCTGCCAGGAGGGGTCATGTCACGCATCGCGCTGCCCAACGTGGAGGTTGCGACGCCCGCTCAGCGGGGCGGGATCGGGCGCTTCGTGCAACGCTACGGCTGGAGCTACGTGTTCATCGCGCCCAGCATGATCGTCTTCACCGTGTTCATCCTGCTGCCGGCGATCTCCTCGCTGATCATCGCCTTCCAGGATGTCCAACTGCGCGGGCAGACACGCTGGGTGGGGTTCGACAACTTCGTCGAAGCCTTCACCAGCCAGCAGGGCGTGTTTGTCGATGCGCTGAAGAACACGCTCTTTTACACCGTGGTCACGGTCGTCGCCAACGTCTTCGTGGCGCTGACCATCGCCGCGCTCATCCAGCCCCTGGGCAAGCACGCGCAGACCTTTTTCCGGGCCGCGTACTACCTGCCCGCCGTGACCAGCGCCGTGATCATCGGCGTGGTCTGGCGGTGGATCTTCAACGCGCAGTGGGGGCTGCTGAACTTTGTGCTGGGCCTGGTGGGTATCCACCCGGTGGCCTGGCTGGCCGACCCGGATATTGTGCTGGGGGCCGTCACGCTCTCGACCGTGCTCAGCGCCCCGGCCACGGGCATCGTGCTCTTCAGCGCGGCCATGAACAGCATCCCGAACGATTTCTATGAGGCGGCGGACCTCGAAGGGGCAAGCGCCTTCCGCAAGTGGTGGAGTATCACCCTGCCGCTGATCAAGCCGGTCACGCTCTATGTGGTCGTGCTCTATACCATCGCGAGTTTTGAGGTCTTCGACAAGATCATCGTCATGGTGCCGACGGGCGTCGGCAACAGCACGGAGGTGATCGTGACCCAGATTTACCGCACGGGCTTCCAGCAGTTCCGCTATGGGGTCGCGTCGGCGCAGGCGTTCGTGCTCTTTTTGATGATCTCCGTCGTCGCCATTATCCAGTTCCGGTTCTTCCGGAGCGATGTCGAGTATTAACGGGAGGCCCGCATGAGTTCGCTGCAAGCAACCGCCCCGACCATCCACGGCGGCCCGGCCGGCGTCCGGCGGAGCGTGGGCGCCCGCGTGCTGGTCTGGCTGACGCTGATCGTCACCACGATCATCTCGCTCTTCCCGTTCTACTGGCTGCTGATGACTGCGTTCACCCCGACGGAGAGCAGCATCAAGATCCCGCCGGATATTCTGCCGATCCATGCCTCGCTCGCCAACTTCGAGCGCCTGTTCCGCCAGGCGCCGAGCGTCTGGAGCTGGATGCTCAACAGCCTGGTCATCGCGGGGAGCGTGACGCTCTTCCACATCTTTTTCGACACGCTGTCGGGCTACGCCTTCGCCAAGAAGCGCTTCCCCGGTCGCAACATCTTCTTCTGGATGATTATCGCCACGCTGCTGGTGCCGTCGCAGGTGACGCTGGTGCCGCTCTACCTGGTGATCCGCCAGTTCAACCTGGTCAATAACCTGCTGGGAGTCATCCTGCCGGGCTTCGCCGATGTGTTCGGCATTTTCCTGATGCGCCAGTACATCCAGACGCTGCCCAGCGAGTTGGAGGAAGCCGCGCGCATCGACGGGTGCAGCGAGCCGGGCATTTTCTGGCGCATCATCCTGCCGCTGTCGAAGCCCGCCATCGGCGCGCTGGCGATTTTCACGTTCGTGCGCTCGTGGAATGCCTTCCTGTGGCCGCTGATCGTGCTGCAAAAGACGCGCACCTTCACCCTGCCGGTGGGCGTGGCGAGCCTGCAAAACGAGTTCGCTGTCGACTACGGCCTGATCTTCGCCGGGGCGGCCATCGCCGCCGTGCCGATGATCCTCTTCTTCCTGGCCTTCCAGCGCTACTTCATGGAAGGCGTGCGCATGGGCGCGCTCAAGGGTTAGCATGGCCGATCCCATGCGCGTGCTGGGGCTGATGTCGGGCACGTCGGTGGACGGCATCGACGCGGCGCTCTGCGAGTTCGCGCCCGACCCTGCCGGCGGCCCCGGCGCGCTCGCTGTCCGGCTGCTGCACTTCCAGGAGATGCCGTTACCCCCGGCGATCCGGCAGCGGGTGCTGGCGCTCTGCCGCCCGGAGACCAGCCGCATCGACGACCTCACGGAGATGAGCTTTGTGCTGGGCGACCTGTTCGCCGAGGCGGCGCTGGCCGCCTGCGCGGCGGCGAGGCCGGCGCCCGGCGATCTCGACCTGATCGCCTCGCACGGGCAGACGGTCTACCACCTGGTGGAACCGGGCCGGCGGGTCGCCACGCTGCAGATCGGCCAGCCCGCCGTGATCGCGGCGCGCACCGGCGTGACCACCATCGCCGACCTGCGCGTGGCCGATGTGGCCGCCGGGGGCCAGGGCGCGCCGCTGGTGTCGTTCTTCGACGCGCTGTTTTTCCGCGACCCCACCCGCCACCGGGCGCTGCAAAACATCGGCGGCATCGGCAACGTGACCTTCGTCGCGCCCGACGGCACGGCCACGGCCTTCGACACCGGGCCGGGCAACAGCCTGATCGACTACGCCGCGCGCCGTTACAGCGGGGGCGCCCGGCCCTACGACGTAGACGGGCAGATGGCCCGCGCCGGGCAGGTCCACGCCGGGCTGCTGGCCGAGTTGCTGGCCGAGCCGTACTATGCGCTGCCGCCGCCGAAGACGACGGGCCGCGAGTTGTTCGGCGACGCCTACGGCGCGGGCGTGGTCGAGCGCGCCGAAGCGGCGGGCCTGGCCCCCGCCGACGTGGTGGCGACCCTCACCGCCCTGACCGCGCGCACCATCGCCGATGCTTACGCGCGCTTCGGGCCCGTCGCCGGGGCCGGCGAGGTGATCGTGGCCGGGGGCGGGGCGCGCAATCCGGCGCTGCTGGACATGCTGCGCGCGGCCCTACCGCCCGGCGTCCCCATCGCACTCCATGATGCCTACGGGCTGCCGGCCAAAGCCAAGGAGGCCACCGTGTTTGCCCTGCTGGGCTACGCCGGCCTGCACGGCTGCCCGGCAACCCTGCCCTCTTGCACCGGCGCCGCCCGGCCCGCCGTGCCCGGCGCCATCACGCCGGGCGCCAACTACCGCCGCCTGCTGGCGCGGGTCGCCGCCACCCCCACGGAGGAATTGTGTCCGATTCAGAGCTTGCGCTTGATCAGCTAGCGACCGAGGGCATCAACCCGGCCAGCACCGGCATCGACCGGATGACGCCGCTGGAGCTGGCCCGCGTGATGAACGACGCCGACGCAACCGTCGCCCCGGCGGTGGCCCAGCAGTTGCCGCAGATCGCCGCCGCCATCGCCGCCATCACCGACCGGCTGGCCGCCGGGGGCCGGCTCATCTACATGGGCGCGGGCACGTCGGGCCGCCTCGGCGTGCTCGACGCGTCAGAGTGCCCGCCCACGTTCAACACCCCGCCCGAACAGGTCATCGGCTGGATCGCCGGGGGACCGGCGGCGCTGACCACCTCCATCGAGGCGGTCGAGGACGACCCCGACCTGGGCCGGGCCGACGCCGCCCGCCAGCAGATCGGCGCCGGGGATGTGCTGGTCGGCATCGCCGCCAGCGGGCGCACGCCCTACGTGCTGGGCGCGCTGACCTATGCCCGCGAGGTGGGCGCCCTGACCGTGGCCCTGGCCTGCAACGCCGACCCGCCGATTGGCCGCGCCGCCGATATTACCATCGCCGTGGAGACCGGCCCCGAGATCGTCAACGGATCGACGCGACTGAAAGCGGGCACGGCCCAAAAGATGGTCCTGAATATGCTGAGTACGGGCGTAATGATCCGCCTGGGCAAGACCTACGGCAACCTGATGGTGGACGTGCAGTTGACGAACGCCAAACTGCGCCGGCGCGCGGTCGCCATCGTGGAAACGGTGACGGGGCTGGCGACGGAAGACGCAGCGGCGCTGCTGGCTGCCGCGGGCGACACGAAAACGGCCCTGGTCGCGGCGCTGGCCGGGGTGCCGCCCGCGGTGGCACGCGAACGGTTGCGGGCGGCGGGCGGGGTAGTGCGCCGCGCGCTCGAAGGATAAGCATGAGTGCCTTGTATTTAGGGGTGGACGGTGGGGGAACCAGCACGCGCGCCGTGATCGTCGATGCCGGCGGGCAGGAGTGCGGGCGCGGCCACGCCGGCAGCGCCAACCACACCGCCGTCGGCCTCGACGCCGCCGTGGCGAACATCCGCCAGGCCGTGGCGCAGGCGACGCAGGCCGCGGGCCAGGATCCCCCGCTGGCCGGGGCCTGGTACGGCCTGGCCGGTGTGGATCGGCCCCTGGATAAGCAGTGGTTGCTGCCCCACCTGGCCGACCTCGCCGCGCACACCCGGTTGACCAACGACGCCGAACTCGGCCTGGCCGCCCTGCCGGACACGTGCGGCGTCTGCTTGATCGCCGGGACGGGTAGCATCGCCGTGGGCCGGGACCGCAGTAGGCGGCACGCCCGCGCGGGCGGCTGGGGTCATGTGTTCAGCGACGAGGGCAGCGGCTACGCCATCGGGCGGGCGGCGTTGCAAGCCGTCTCGCGCGCCGCGGACGGCCGCGGTCCGGCCACCGCCCTGACGGCCGCCATCCTGGCGGCCTGGGATCTTCCCGAACCGAGCGCGATCATCGCCCATGTCTATCTGGCGGGCGAGAAGGCCGTAATCGCCGCACTGGCGCCGCTGGTCTTGCAACACGCGGGGGACGATGCCGTGGCCCGGCGCATCGTGGTGGAGGCGGCGAACGAACTGACGATCATGGCCCTGGCGACCGCCGGGCAACTCGACTTTCCCGGCCCGGTGCCGCTGGCGCTGGTCGGCGGGTTGCTGGTCGCCTCCCCGGCCCTGCGCGGCGCGGTGGTCCGCCGCATCCGGCGGCGGCGCCCGGTGGCCCCGGTGGTCACCGTGACCGACCCGGCGCTGGCCGCCGCCCAGGCGCTAACCCGGCCCGAGGGCGAAGGAGCCACGTATGGATAGCCGGCGCGCCGCGGGGCAGTTGTTCTTCTTCAACTTTAACGACACTAGCCTGACGCCCGATGTGGAACGCTTCGTGGAGCAGACGCGCCCCGGCGGCGTGATCCTGTTCGGCCACAACCTGCGCAGCGCCGAGCAGGTGCGCGACCTCAACCAGCAGTTGCAGGCCCTGGCCCGGCGGCTCGATCTGCCGCCCTTCATCATCGCCGTGGACGACGAGGGCGGGCGCGTCACGCGCATGCCGAACGATATGCGCGCCCTGACCGCACCCAGCCCGATGGCCCAGGCGGCAGCCGGGGGGCCGCCCGTGGCGGCGGCCTGCGCGGCCGCCACGGCGCGCCGCCTGCGCCGCCTCGGCTTCACGCTCGACTTCGCCCCCGTCGCCGACGTAAACAACAACCCGCTGAACCCGATCATCGGCAGCCGGGCCTTCGGCGGCGACCCCGCCGTGGTCGGCGACTATGTCGTGGCCGCCGTGACGGCGTTCCTGGAGGGAGGTATCGCGCCCTGCGTGAAACACTTCCCCGGCCACGGCGACACCACCGTCGATAGCCACCTCGACCTGCCGGTGGTGCATAAGACGCTGGACGAGCTGGCCGCCGTCGAACTGGTGCCCTTTGCCCGCGCCATCGCCGCCGGGGTGCCCGCGGTCATGACGGCGCATATCGTGTACCCGGAGGCTGACCCCAGCGGGCGCCCGGCCACGCTGTCGCCCCAATTCATGCAGCAACTGCTGCGCGAACGGCTGGGCTTCGACGGCCTGCTCTTCACCGACTCGTTGAGCATGCTCGCCATCCTGGCGCGCTACGACCTGGCCGAGGCGACGCGCTGGGCGCTGGAGGCGGGCGCCTGCCTGCTGGCGCCTAACGGCGGCTTCGACATCCAGATGACCTGCTACGATGCCTTGATCCGCGCGGCGGAGGCCGGAGCCTTCGACCTGGAAGCGGCGGCGGCGCGGGTGGCCGCGCACAAAGCGCGCTTTGTCGAGCCACTGCTGCCCGCCCTGGCCGCCCCGCTCGACGCGGCGCGGGCCGCCGAGGAAATCGCGGACGAAGCCGATGCCCTGGCCGCGGTGGCCCGGCGCTCGATCACCCTGCTGCGCAACCGGGACGGCATGCTGCCCCTGGACCCTGCCGCGGCCTCGCGCCCGCTGCTGGTCGATTTCGATCCGATCATCGTCAGCCGGGTCGAGGGTGCCTGGCAGCCGGGGCCGGTGTTACAGGCCGCCCTGGAATCCCGCCTGCCCGGCCTGCGCACCTGGGCGCGCAACGCGCCCTACAGCGTGGCCGATGCGGAGGAACTGCTGGGGCTGGCCGCGGACGCCGACCTGCTCTTGATCGTCACTCGCAACGCCGCGCGCCACGCCGGCCAGGCCGCGCTCGCCGGGCGCGTGCTCGATCTAGGCAAGCCCAGCGTGGTCATCGCCGCCCGTGAGCCGTATGACCTCATGGCCCTGCCCGCCGCCCCGGCCTATGCCGTCACCTACAGCGACCCGCCGGCCAGCCTGCAGGCGCTCGTCGATCTGCTGTTCGGCGAATACCGGCCCGCGGGGCGGCTGCCGGTCGCCATCCCGGACCTGTACCCGGTGGGCGCCGGGCTGACCGATTTTCATGACCTGACTCGTATGGAGGGAGTGCGCGTGACCACCGTTGCCACCGAAGACTCGACCGCCGATTTCGTGCCCTACACGCCGGAGCAGATGCCCGCGCTGCGGGAGATCTGGGACGCCGCGACGGAGGGCCGGCTGCCGCTGAGTCCGGCGCTCTGGCGGCAGCGCGTGGACGAGGACCCGCTGTTCTCGCCCGCTGATTGCCTCATCCTGCCCGCCGAGGACGGCGCCCTGGCCGGCTTCGCCATCACGCGCATCCTGCCGGAGTGGGAACTGGAGGCCAACCCCGACCTGCGGCGGCACCAGGGGCCAGGGCACCTCATGGCGCTGGCCGTCCACCCGCGCTACACGCGCCGGGGCATCGGCAGCCGCCTGCTGGCCGCCGCCGAAGCGCGCCTGCGCGGCCAGGGGGCCACGTCGATCACCCTGCAGGGGCCGCCGAACCATTTCGTGCCCGGCCTGCCCGTGGCGAGCGACTCGCTGCCCTTCTGGGAGCGGCGCGGCTATACGGTCGACCACATCTCCGCCGACCTGCGCCGCCGGCTCGACGACTGGGAGTCGCCGCCGCCCCCGCCCGCCGTGGCCGCGGGCGACTTCGTCTACCGCCAGGGCCACGCGGGCGAGGAAGACGCCATCGTCGAGTTCATGGCCCGCGCCTTCCCCGGCAACTGGCGCTACACCATCTCGCGCTACTTTGCCCGCGGCTACGCGCCGGAGGATATGACCCTGCTGGTGGATCGCAACGGGCGGATCGAGGGCTTCCTCTGCACGTTCCATCCCGGCAGCGCCGTGCTGGGTGGCGGCAGCCTCTACTACCCGGCCATGGATCCGGTGACCTGGGGCGGTATCGGTCCGCTCGGCGTCTCGCCCGAGGTGCGCAACCTGAAGCTGGGCCTGGGCCTGGTGGCGGCGGGCGTCGATTACCTCTACAACCGCGGCGTGCGCGACTGCGGCATCGACTGGACCACGCTGCTGGCGTTCTACGGGCGCCTGGGGTTCACCGTCTGGCAGGAGTATTACAAGCTCGACAAGCCGTGATCCGGCCCCGCGCCGCCCGGCCCCCCAGGCGAGCGCGGCCCCACAGAACCGAACAACCCAGAGGTGCGGGCGTGGCCCGCACCCGGTACACAGACGACGGGCGGTGGTCTCCCACCGCCCGTCGCTATATCGGCATGATAAGCCGCGCTGTTCGTCGCGTCCGCTTACTCCTCCGGCGGATCAGGGGCCGCGGGGGCCGGCGCCACAGGGCAGACCGGCGTGACCGGGCAGGGTGCGATGGCCGCGGAGTAATGCGTGGGGTTGCAGCGCCGCTGGGCGCTGGTCAGGGCAAACGCCGCCCGGACCCCGGTGGTGTTGGCCGGGAAGACCTCACACAGATCGCCGCTGACCACAGTGTCGCCCGGCGGGAAGCTGCCCGTCCCCGTGGCGGTGACGGTATCCTTGAACCCGTGGTAATTGCGCTGCACTTGCAGGCGCACCTCCCAGGGCGTATCCACAGTGCAGGCGCCGTTATTGCGCACGGTGGCCGTCCAGTGGACCGTGCCGTCGAGGTTGCAACTGAGCGTGACATCAGGGATGTAGAGATTGCACACACTGCACGGCGTCGGCGTAGGCGTATTGGTCGGCGTGCGGGTGCGGGTCGGTGTGCGAGTGACGGTGGCCGTGCGAGTGGCGGTGGCTGTGCGGGTGGGGCGCACCGTGCGGGTGGCCGTGCCGCTAATCGGCGTATTGGTCGGCGTATTGGTCGCGGTCGCCGTTCTGGTCGCGGTATTGGCCGGCGTGGCCGTCTTCGTTGCCGTATTAGTGGGGATGGGCGTCGGCGTATCGGTCGGCGGCACGGGCGTATCGGTCGGTGTGTTCGTCGGCGGTACTGGCGTATTCGTGTTGGTCGGCGTGTTCGTCGGCACGGCCGTCGGCGTGTTGGTATCGGTCGGGATGGCTGTCGGTGTGTTGGTGTCCGTGGGTACCGGCGTGGGTGTATCGGTCG
>DASSGZ010000327.1:0-15981 GCA_035693165.1 Chloroflexia bacterium
GTCTATGCCGGGCCTCGTACTGCGGGTTCACGAACCTCTTGTGTAGCCGCGCGATAAATCGTGCGGCTACACATGACGTTGCTGGACCCGACCCTTACTCCTCGGTAATGACCTCGCCGGTGATGACCTGCGGCGGGGCAACCTCTGTTGCGGCTGGCTCCGCAGCCGCTGCCGCCGGATCCGATGCAACGGCCTCCGGCTCGGTGGGCGCCGCCGCATTCGTGGGCGTGGGGCGGGCGCCCGCGCCGCCGACGGCGGCTTCCATCAGTTGCTGGATGCGGCCCACCATGTCCGCCGGGTTGGGATGCAGCCCTTCTTGCAACAGCGCGCTGTCGTAGAGTTGCTCGATGATCAGGTCCACGGTGGAATCGGCGGGATTGGCCTGCACGCGCGCGGCCAGGCCCTGGATCAGCGGGCTGCTGCGGTTCAATTCGAGGATCTTCTTAGGCACCTCGTATTGCTGGTCCAGGTAGCGGCGCACGCGCTGCAGATCGCGGTCGGCGCCGGGCGGGGAGACCAGGCGGCAGGGGCTGGCGGTGAGCGTCTTGCCCTCGCGCACTTCGAGCACGCGGTCGCCCAGCACCTCGCGCACGCGCAGCAGCAGCGGTGCGAAATCGGCGCCGGAGAGCGGCTCCGGCTGGGCGGCCTGGGCCGCTTCGTCCAGCGGCGGCAGGCTGATGTCGGGGTCGTCGGCGTTGCGCAGTTGCTTCCCGGCGAACTCGGTCAGGCTCACCGCCACGAAGTTGTCGATCGGCTCGACGAAGTAGAGCACTTCCAGGCCGCGCGCCTTGAACGGGTCCAGGTGCGGGCTGGCTGCCGCCGAGCGCTGATCGTCGGCCAGGACGTAGTAGATGGCATCCTGCTCCGGCTGCATGCGGTCCACGTAAGCTTGCAGCGAGGTCAACTCGTCGCCGCTGGTCGCGGAGGACGGGTAGCGCAGCAGGCGGGCCAGCGGCTCGCGGGCGCCGGGATCGGTCGCCACGCCCTCTTTGAGGTAGACGCTGAACGCCGTCCAGAAGGTGCGGTAGTCGTCGGGCGCGTCGGCGGCCAGGCGCTCCAGTTCGCCCTGCACGCGCTTGGTCAGCAGGTTGCGGATGCGCTCCATCACGCGGTTGCTCTGCATCTGCACCGTCTCGCGCGAGATGTTGAGCGGCAAGTCCTCGGAGTCGACCACGCCGGTCACGAAGCGGAAGTGTTTGGGCAGCAGGTCGGTGCTATACTCCTGGATGAGCACATTGTGCGAGTAGAGCTGCAGCCCCTCCTCGGTGCGCAGGCGCAGCATGCCCTGCTCGCGGTGGCGCGGGATGTAGACCAGGGCGCGCACCTGCACCGGGGCGTCGGTGACAAGGTGGATGTGGCTCAGCGGCGGCTCCGGGTCGAAGGTGAGTTGCTTGTAGAACTCGGTGTACTGCTCCTCCGTAACCTCCCTGGGCGCGCGCCGCCAGGGCGCCGTCTGGCGGTTCACCGGCTTGTCGCTGTCGCCCACATAAATCGGGAAGGCGATAAAGTCGGAGTGCTTGCGGATGATGCTTTCCAGCCGCCAGGTGTTGGCGAACTCGGCGGCATCCTCGCGCAACGTCAACTCGACCGTGGTGCCGCGCGTGGCCTTGTTGGCCGGGCCGACGGTGTAGGTGTTCTCGCCGCGCGTCACCCACTCGACCGCCTCGGCGTCGGGCCGGTAGGAGCGCGAGATGACGCGCACCTCGTCGGCGACCATGAACACGGAGTAAAAGCCGACTCCGAACTGGCCGATGATGTCGGCGCCGTGCTTGGGGTCCTGCTCCAGCCGGGTCAGGAAGCTCATCGCGCCGGAGTGGGCGATGGTGCCCAGGTTTTCGATCAACTCCTCGCGCGTCATGCCGATACCCGTGTCGCTGATACGCACGATGCGCGCGTCCTGGTCCACGGTGATGCGGATCGCCAGTTCGGCGTCGGGGTCGAGAATGTCCTGGTTGGTCAGTTGTTCAAAGCGCAGCCGGTTCAGGGCGTCCGAGGCGTTGGAGATCAACTCGCGCAGGAAGATTTCGCGCTCGGTATAGAGCGAGTGGGCGAGGATATTCAACAACTGCCGGATCTCGGCGCGGAACTCCAGCGATTCGGGCGCCGGTTGCGGGCTGCCCGTCGCTTCGGCGTCTGCCATAGGGGTCTCCCTCCTTCTTGCATTGGTGCCGACATAGATAGGAGCCGGTTTGAAACCGGCCCCTACGTTATTGCCGTCGCTATAGGAGCCGGTTTAGAACCGGCCCCTATATTGTCGCTGTAGGAGCCGGTTTCAAACCGGCCCCCACATTGATTCTACCGCTTGTGGGCGCCGGTTTCAAACCCGGCGCCCCGGTGGCGGCTACGGGCCGGGGTTGGTGTAGACTGTGACCTGGGCGCGCGCGACCTCCGTGCCGGCGGCATTGTAGCCGATTGCCATGATGGTGTGGCGGCCCGGAATGGCCTGCCACTGGATCTGGAACGTATCCTGGCCCTGGGCCGTGCTGACGTTCCAGCCGTCCACGTAGAAATCGACGCGGGTGATGCCGCTGCCCGGCCCCGCGGCCACGAGCACGTTCATGGTCGAGGCGTTGACGCTGGCCTGATCCTGCGGGTAGAGGATGGTGAACGACGGGCGCGGCGTGGCCGTGGGCGTCGGCGGGTCGGCCACGCTGATCTGCACCGGCTCGCTGTTGGCGCGCCGGCCGGTGGCGCTGTAGGCCACGGCGTCGATCGTGTGGTCGCCGCCCGTGGCCGTCCAGGTCGCCTGGTAGGGGGCGTCGTAGTCCACGGCGATACGCACGTTGTCCACGTAGAACTCGACGCCCGCCAGGTCCTTCGGCCCGGTCACGGCGGCGGCCAGCGCCACCGGATTGCCGCTGAGGTAGGGCTGCCCGGCGACGGGCGCGGTCAGTTGCACCTTGAGCGGCGTGCGCTCGATGCTGACCTGCACGATGTACTGGCGGCGCTGCTGGTGCTGGTTCGCCACGGTGAGGCGCAGGGTGTAGGGGCCTTCGGGCAGGCCGTTGGTGTTCCAGATCGCCAGCACGCCGTCGCGCACGCTCATCGTGGTCTGCCCGTTGATCGCCACCCAGTTAGCCGGGGCCGGGCCCGCGCCGTATTCCACCGTATAGTAGTCGAAGTTCGTGGCGGCGGCGTTGCCGGTGATCGTGACCTGGCCGCCGACCCCCGCGCCGGAGCGCGGCGCGGTAATGTTGACCACGCCGCCCGGCAAATCGTCGTCGCGGACCGGGGTGATGCGCGGCACCGGGTTGGGGATCTGGATCGGCGGCACCAGGCCGGGCACGGGCGTCTCCTGGATGTCGGGCGTGGGCGGCTCGGTGGGCACCGGCGTCGGGAAGCAGCAGGTGGCCGTCGGCGGGAAGAGCGTCTTGGGCTGGGTGGCCGCCCAATCGTTATAGAGCGGCGGCAGCACCAGGTAGGGCCGGTCGATCACGAACTGCGGCGGGCAATCGTCGTTCGCGAGCATCGGCGTCGATTGGGCAAGGCAGATCTTGTACATCTTGTGCAGATCGCACTCTTGCTTCGGCTCGGTCCCGGCGATGAACAGTTCGTTGACCAGGTCGGTATCGGCGGCGCTCGGCAGCATGCCGGAGACGGCGCAGACGGCCACGCGATGCAAGCCGGGCGGCTCCGGGAAGTTGGTCGGCGGGCCGGCTTCGCCGGGCAGCAGCAGCATCTTCTCCAGTTCGGGATCGGCGAACACGCCCTCCATGAAGTTGTGCCAGATCGGCCCGGCGCCGCGCGCCCCGGCCACCTTCGCCATGGGCTGCCCGTTGTTGTTGCCGACCCACACGCCGGTCACGAGATCGGGGGTATAGCCGAGGATCCAGCTATCGCGGTAGTTCTCGGTAGTGCCGGTCTTGGCGGCCGCCGGGCGGCTCAACTTCATCGCGCTGTCCGGGCCGAACAACGGCGTGCGCGCTTTGTTGTCGGAGAGAATATCGGTGATCAGGTAGGCTTGCTGCGGCGTCACAGCCGTGACGGCCTTGGCCTTGTCGGGGTCGAAATGGTAGAGGATGTTGCCGGCGCCGTCGCGCACCTCCAGCAGGGCCACGGCGGGCATATGCACGCCCCGGTTGGCGAAGGTGCCGTAGGCGCTGGTCATGTCCAGCAGCGAGACGTTGGCGCCGCCCAGCGTGAGCGAGAGGCCGTAGGCGCTGGGGTCCTGGTTCAAGCTGGTGACGCCCATGTCGCGGGCGGTTTGCAGCACATCGGGGATGCCCACTTCGCGCAGCATCTCGACGGCGGGCACGTTCAGCGAGTTGGCGAGCGCCGTGCGGATCGATACCGGGCCGCGGAACTTGAGGTCGTAGTCCTTCGGCGCGTAGGGCGGCTGATTGGCCCCGCCGTCGAATTGCAACGCGATGTCGGGCAGCATCGACGCGGGCGTGTAGCCCTTCTTGAACGCGGTGACATAGGTGAACGGCTTGAAGGCCGAGCCGGGCTGCAACGGGGCGACGGCCACGTTGACCTGGCCGTAATCGGGATTGCTGTAGTCGATGCTGCCCAGCATCGCCATGATCTCGCCGGTGCGCGGGTTGATCGCCACGACGGCGGCGTTGCTGGCCTGGTCGTTGCGCAGCGCATCGATTTGCGCGGCGGCGGTGCGGCGGGCCAGTTCCTGGAAGCCCAGATCGATCGTCGTGAACACGCGCAGGCCGCCCCGGTTGACCATATCCGGGCCGTACATGTTGTCGAGCAGCGCGCGCACATAGTTGACGAAGTGCGGCGCCTGCGAGGGACCGGCCTCGGCCACCGTGGGCACCGGATGCACATCCTCGGCGGCGGCCTTGGTCGCCTCCGCCTGGGTGATGTAGCCCGACTTGACCATCTGGTTGAGCACGTATTCCTGGCGGATCTTGGCCTCGCGGTAATTGGTATGCGGGTCAAAGTAGGACGGCGCCTGCGGCAGCCCGGCCAGCATGGCCGCCTGGGCCAGGTCGAGATCCTTGGCCGCCACGCCGTAGTAGACCTGCGAGGCCGCGGCCACGCCGTAGGCCTGCGCGCCGTAGTAGATGTCGTTGAGGTAGATCTCGAGGATCTTGTCTTTGCTGTAGGCCTCGCTCACCCGGTTTGCCAGGATCGCCTCGCGGATCTTGCGCCGCCAGGTCGGCTCGTCCTTTTCGGGCAGCATGGCTCCGCGCACCAGTTGCATGGTGATGGTGCTGGCCCCGCTGCTGCCCTGGCCCGACAGGTTGATGTAGACCGCGCGCAGGATGCTTTGCAGGTCCACGCCCGCGTTCTCGCGGAAACTGGCGTCCTCGGCGGCGATGGTGGCGTTGATCAGGTCGGGCGGCAGTTGTTCGATGCCCAGGTAGGTCCGCTTGCCCAGCGTCGGGTCGCTGATCTCATAGAGCAGGCCGCCGTGGCGGTCGTAGATCTTGGTGCTCTGGAACTCGGTGGGGTGCAGGCTGGTGACGGAGGGCAGGCCGTCGGTGAAGTAGGACCACGCCGCCCAGGCCACGCCCCCGGCACCGATCATCCCGGCCAGCAGGAACAGCAGGGTGCTGCCGAGCAGGCCCGCCAGGATGGTGCGGATATAGCCGCCCTTGCGCGCAGACGGCGCCAGCGCGCGCCGGTAGTGCGGGCGGTGGTGGCGCAGTACGAACAGCGGCTTGGCGCCCCGGCGCCCCCGGCCCGGCGCGGCATAACCGGGGCGGGCGGGCAAGCGCCGCGTCCCCGGCGGCAGAACTCGCGTCGGGACCGCCGGATGGCGCCCATTGCCCGTCCCTGGCCGGGCGGGAGCCACGCGGGCACGCCCCGGCGCACCGGGCGCGGGAGGTGCCTCTTTAGGGGCAGGCGCGGGGCCGGCATGGCCGTTGGTGGGAGGCGCCACGCGGGCGCGGGGATCGCGCTCCGGCGCGGGCGCGGGGACCGGAAGTTCTTCGACGCTCATGAGATCCGCACAATCTTTAGACTAGCCGCCACCGCTAGTATAGCACACTTATTCGGATTTTCGCCAGCCGGCGGGGTTCCCGACCCTGCCCGCCCATCCGTTACTGCCGCCCGAAGTAGGCGATCCCGCCAAACACGACGGCAAAGAGCAGCACCGTACACGGTAGTCCCCACGGCAAGTAGCCGTGCATCAGCCACCAAAGAAATATCGCGCCCCCCAGTAGCAGGACGAAGCCGATCCCCCACCGCCATGCCGACATCATCGTTGCGTGTTCCACCTTTCGTTGGGATGGTTCATAAATCAGTCCCGGCGATTCTGTGAGCAAACGTGGGCCTCGCCGGGCTGTCACACGCTGATCCGCAGATCCCGGTGTGGGGACAGGCGCGATAAATCGCGCCGCTACGAATTGCAGGTCACTGGCGCGCAGCGAAGAGTCTCTGTCTTATCTCCCCACGAGACTCTTCGCTGCGCTCAGAGTGACAATCGGCGTACTGATTACTCGTCTTGACTCAGCACTCAGCGCTCAGCACTCGTCACGGTGCGCTGAGCGGGGGGCAGCTCAGGGGGGCACCCAGGCTGCTGTAGCCGATCTTGAAGAAGCTGTCGTTGGCCGCCGGGTCGCCCTTGTAGAGCACCAGGCCGCGCACCAACTGGTCCTGGTCGCTGATGAAGGCGTCGATCCAGTTGAGGCCGGTGAGGCCGGAGGCGGGCTGCAACTGCGCGCGCAGGTGGCGCACCGTCACGGCGTCCATCTGCGTCGTGCCCAGGTCGGACACGGTGCCGGGGTCGATATATTCCAGCAGCTTCCAGTAGGTCATCCAGGCGGGGATGCCCTGCTGGTTGGGCTGTTGCTGCCAGCCGCCCGTGCCGGTGCGCTGGAAGACGAGGCCGCCGCGCACCTGGTAGTCGGTGCGCGCGGCGTTCACCGTGGTGATCCAGCACGCGGTGTCGCCGGCCAGGGTGCCCGCGCTGAACTCGGCAGTGGCCGGGTCGGCGCCCAGGGTCGCGCCGAAGGTGTAGCTTGACACGCCGCTCATGGCCCGCGCCGCGCCGACCATCAGGCCCGCCGGACCGGGCGGGGTCGGTCCCAGGGTCACGGTGGCCGTGACCGGGCCACCGGCCACCGGGGTGCCCGGCCCCACGGTCAGCGGCGGCAGCGTCTGCTCGGGCGGCGGCGTCAGCACGATGGTGGCCGTGACCACGCCACCGGGGAACGGCGACACGGCGGGCACCGGCAACTCGGTGATCTGCGCGGCGACCGGCGTGCCGGCGGGCGAGAAGGCGCCCATGGTCGCCAGGGCCGCCGCCTCGGTCGCGTCGAGCGGCCCGGCGGTGCCGACAGCGCCGGTGGCGTCGACCGTCACCTGCCGGCCCGGCGCCAGGTCGAGCGCGGGCGCGGTGCCCGATCCCTGGACTTTGACCGCACGGTTGCCGATGGCCGGGACGGCGACGCGCATGCCGCCGCTGGGCAGCACCGCCACGCCGAAGCCCGTGCCCATGCCGGTCGCGGTGCCGGCGGTGGTGGTAATCGTCAGCGTCACGGTGCGGCCCGGCGCGGCCTGCGCCAGCACCCGCCCGCCGCTCAGCGTGATCGCCGCCTGCTGCGCGTCCAGGCTCATCACTCGCAGCGTGGTGGTGCCGGTCAGGACGACCAGCCCGGCGGGGGTTTGCAGGCGCAACTGGCCGTCCGGCCCGGTGCGCACCTCGCCGCCCGGCGTCACGGCCATGCCCGCGACGGCGGCCTGCGTGCAGCCGGGCGCCAGCCCGCAGACAAAGGCGGTGCCGCTGCTGTCCAGCACGCTAATTCCGGTGGGCGCGGCGACCGGGGTGCCCGCCGCCGTCTCCGTGCCCGGCGTGCCGGGCGTGCCCGGTGTGCCGGCGGCGGTCGCGGTGCCCGGCGTGCCCGGTGTGCCCGCCGCGGTCGCGGTGCCCGGCGTGCCGGCGGCGGTCGCGGTGCCCAGGGTGCCCGCCGGGGTCGTGCCGGTCAGCACGCCGCGTCCCGTGGTCGCCTGGGCGCTGGGCAGGCCGGCGGGCGTCTCGGCGCCGCCCCCGGCGACGGGGGTGCCGGTGCTGCGGCCCGCCACGGCGCTGCCCGTGGGTGCCACGACCAGTTCAGTGGCGGTGGGGCCGGGCGCGGTCGCCGAGGGCGGCACGGGCGTGGGGGTTTCGCTGGTCTTGGGCAGCAGCGTGACTCCGGCGATAATCAGCAAGAGCACGATCAGCAGGCCCACGAGCGGCAGCAGGAACGAGCGACGCGGCGCGGGGGGCGTGGGCTCGGGTTGCGCGGGAGAGGTCGGCTCCACGGACATAGGGCATTCCTCGCTTTCAGCGCGCAGCGGCCCCGGTGGGGCGGGCAGGCGCGCCCATGGCTATGTTTCCCGGCGCCTCGCCGCGTCACCAAACGGGCGCCAATCTTTAGCAATCAACAAGCCGGCAGGCGGGCGTCAGGGCCCGGACCATTCGAGATGCGGGCCGATCTGGCGCCAGAGCTCCGCTTCCGCCGCCGTCATCGGGCGCGGGGCGGGCGCCCGGCGCGCGCCGGTGTCCACGTGCATCCCTTGCCCGGCGTCCATCGGCTGAGCCGGAGCCGTGGGCGGCACCGATACGCCGACCCGCCCCTCGCGCACGGAGACAATCACCCCCGTGGCGTCGATCCCGGCAGTAAAGAGCGTGCCCAGCGGGGCCACCCCGGCATCACCACCGCGGATCACCACGTTGTCGCTGCCCGGTTCATGTTCGGCAAACACACGGCCTGCCGTCAGCAAGAATAGCGCCCCCGCACTCGTGCTTTCAACGTAGCGCAAGGAACTATTCGGCAGCAGCCGGAACGTCGTGCCGCGCGTCTTCATCAGCAGGGTGGCGTCGCCCGGCCCGGTATGGACGCCGCCGTTGACCACCACCGTCGCCCCCACGGTCGCCGCCGGGCAGGTGGTCAGGTCGGCGGGAAAGGTATCGCGGCAGAGGAAAGTCGCCCCCCGCGTTTCGAGCACCGTCGCCGGCTGGGACTCGGCTGCCGCCCCATTATCGCAGGCGGCGGCGCAGCACGCCAGCAGCCCCAGGATGCCCACCCAGCCACGGGGCCGGCGCCGCGCCCACCCCATCATGAAGCCTCCGCCGCCGGGCGCCCACCCGCGCGAGTCCGGGTCAGCCGGCCCAGCGCGCTGAGCAGCAGCAACACCGGCAGCGGCGCCAGCACCAGGTAGAGCAACCAGAGCAACATCCCCATCAGCACATCCAGGTCGCCGCCGAAGCTGCGGAACCCGGCCCGCGCCTGCTGGATCCAGGTCAGCCCGTAGGCGTCGAGCACAAAGATCACGTAGATGAACCCGCTGGCCCAGCGCAGGGCCACCGCCGGGCCGCGCCGCGCGGTCCCGCCGGCAGCAGGGGGCGCCACTTCGAGATCGTGGGCCAGCATGTAGCAGGGCAGCGCCAGCAGCGGCAGCAGCAGCAAGTACCCGGCGACCTCGCGGCCACCCGCGTCATTATACCCGCGCGCCACCAGGAATAACAGGCGCAGCGCGGCATACAGCCCCAGCACGAAGGCGATCACGGCCAGGACGGCGGCGGTAGCCGCTTTGCTGCCCGCGCGGGGCAACCAGGGCAGCGGCCAGCGCCGCCCCCAGGCGGCCAGCAGCAGCACCAGCCCCACCTGGTGCAGGTTGAACAGGCCCAGCCCGAACGCGATGAAAAACACCAGGCCCAGCGCGGCGCCCAGCAACTCGTTCCCGGCCAGCAGCCCGCCCGCCAGCACGACGGCCAGCACCACTAGCGCGATCAGCCCGCCGACCAGCGGCAGCACGTAAGCCCGCAACACCAGCCCGCCCCGCCCATGGCGCACCAGCAGCGGGATGTCGTCATAGATCACGTTGCGCTCCAGGCGCCCGCGCAACAGCCGCGCGCCGAAGTTATAATAGCGCGCCAGCGCGCGGTCGGTCACGGCGCGCGGCAGCATGGTCGAGCGCAGCAGCGTGTCGAGCGCCGTGTCGCGCAGCAGGCGGCCCAGCGGGGCCGGGCGGATGTGTTCCATCCCCTCGCGCAACACGCGCAGCAGGGCCGCCTCCGCCGCCGGGTCGCGGAAACGGCCCAGCAGTTGCACCGCCTCCACGCGATCCAGGTCGCGGACGCCGTCGCCGGGCGTCCAGATCGTGCGCTCCAGCCCGGCCAGGATCTCCCGGCGCAGGGCGGCCTCGTCCGTATCCATGCTCATGGCCGCGCTCCCGACACGGCGCGGGGCCGGCCCAACGCCCGCCCCAGCGCACCCACGGCGCTCAGCACGAGCAACACCAGCACGGGGGCCAGCAGCAGGTAGAGCAGATAGGGCGTGATGCCGAGCAGCACCGGCCCCACCCCGGCGCTCTGCCCCTGAATCGTCCGCGTGAACGATTGGATGCTGAAGGCGCCGAATACGAAGAAGACATAGATCAGGCCGCCCGCCCAGCGCAAAATCGCCGCCCAGAAGGTGCCGCCGCGGACGGCCAGGCCGCCCTCCAGGGTGTGGGCGCCGGTTTCCAGGTCGTGGGCCAGCATGTAGCAGGGCAGCGCCAGCAGCGGCAACGCCAGCAAGGCGACGGCCAGCGGGCGGCTGCCCGCGTCGGGCGCGCCGCTCATGGTGATGTCCACCAGCAGCGCCAGGATGTAGAGCGACAGCAGCACCACCGCGCCGGCCAGGATGCCGCCCAGCAGCGCCTTACTGCGCCGGGTGGGCAACTGGGGCAGCGGCAGGCGCGGCCCGAACCAGGCCACCAGCAGCACCAGGCCGATTTGATGCAGGCTGAACACGGTGAGGCCCAGGCCCACGAACAGCACCGGCCCGATGATCAGGTCGGCCCACTGGGCTTGCCCGGCGCGGGTGCCCGCCCAGAACAGCACGGCCAACACGATGAGCACCAGCAGCGCGAGCAGCGGCAGCACATAGCCGCGCAACAACACCCCGATGCGCCCGTGCTGCACCAGCAGCGGGATGTCGTCGTAGATCACGTTGCGGTCCAGGCGCCCGCGGCGCAGCCGCCGCCATAGATCATAGTAGACGGCCAACTCCTTATCGACCACGGCGCGGGGTTGGGCGGACGAGCGCAGCAGCGTGTCGAGCGCCGTATCGCGCAGCAAGCGGCCCAGCGGCGGCCCGATGCCCTGTGGAGCTTCGTTCAAGACGCGCAGCAGGGCCGCCCCGGCGGCGGGATCGCGGAACTGGCCGAGCAAGCGCACGGCTTCGACCCGGTCGAACGCGCTCACGCCGGGCGGCGGCGACCAGATCGTGCGCTCCAGCCCGGCCAGGATCTCCTGCCGCAACGCGGCGGCGGGCGGATCAGGTTGCTGCACCGGGTCAGCCTCCTCCCGCGCTGAGCAGCGCCTTGGCCGCCACGATGGCCGCGCGGGGATCGTTTTGCTGCAAGATCCCGGCAATCGCCGCGTCGGGCTGGGGCGCCATGGCCGCGGCCAGGCTCGTCACATCGTCGGTCGCCGGGGTCAGCGGCCCCAGCAGGACGCCGGGTTGCTGGGCGGCCAGGGCGTTGAAATAGTCCTGGTGGGTGAGATGCCAGAACCGCACCGTGTCGCGGGTGGCGGGCGTGTCCAGGATCGTCGCCGCGCAACTGAAATCGAGCAGGTGGTCGCGCGGGTCGCCCTGCAAGCCTTCGGGCGGCGGCAGGCCCTGGAACAACGCCAGCGGATCGCTCGCCAGGTGCGCCCCGGCCCAATCATGGGGCACCGACGTGCCGCGATAGCCGGCCTGGCCCATCGCCGCCGCCAGTTGCGCCAGCGCGGCCACCACCACCGGGCGCGGGAAGAAGAGCGCGTTTTCCTGGTCCTTGAGCGTGGCCCAGTTCAGCAGCATCTCCACGAACTGCTTGAACAGCCCCGATTGGCTGGTCAGAAACTCCGGCGCCGCCGCATTGCCGGCCGGCAGGGGGAAATTGGCGACGAGTTCGGTGAGCATGTAGAGCAGGAAGGGCACCTGGCCCAGGCTGAGCAGCAGCGGGTCGCCCGCGCGCAGGCGGTCCAGCAGGCCGCCGGCTTGCCGCTTTTGCAGGTAGTCGGCGATCTGGTCGACGCTCCAGGGGTCGAGCAGCACGGTGTGGAAGTCCAGCCCGTCCAACTCGTTGGTATAGTCCAACATGCGGCAGGTGACGATGGTGCGGATCTGGGTGTACTGGCGGAAAAACGCCTGCAACTGGGCCAGCCGGGCCGCGGCGGCGGGCAACGGCAGCGCGGGCAGCTCGTTGAGGCCGTCGAGCATCAGCAGGATGCGGCCGTTCTGCAAATACGTGTCCAGCGCGCCGGCCATCCAGGCGCTTTGCACGTGGACGGGCGGTTCGGGCGGCTGCGGGTTGGGCGGGGTGCGCAGGAAGCCGCGCACGAAATCGAGAAACGGCGCGGTCGTGGTATACATGCTCAGGTCCACGACCACGGGCAGCAGGCCGGGGATGGGCGTGGTTTCGGCGCGCGTGCACTGCAGCGCCATATATTGCAGGTAGCTGGTCTTGCCCCCGCCCGGCTTGCCCAGCAGCAGCACGCGCCAGAAGTCGCGGATGGCGTCGGGCAGGGCGATGGGCCGGCGCTGCACCTGCCGGGCCGCCGCCGGGGCGCCGGGGCGCCCGCGCACCTGCTGCTGGAACAGCGCCGCCGTGTCGGTGGGGATGAAGGGGCTGCCCTGGGCCGACGCGGGGCCGAGGATATACTGGTTGCGCCAGTAGGTGTAGACGCTGGCGACCTGGAACAGGTACTGCTGCTCGTCGGCGGTGCGGTCCTGGCCGATGACCTGGTTGCCCGCGGAGAGCGGCGCGTTGATGACGGTGGGGCCGAAGAACTCATAGGTCGCGCCGGTGCCCCCGCTGGGCGGCATCACGAACTGGGGCCGGGTCATAGTCACCGCCGGCGCCGGTTGGGGATTGTCGCTCATCGCCGCTCCTCGCGCACCGCTTGCATCTGCGTCTTATGTCGACTTGACCTTTCCCAGAGTATAGCATTAACCCGATTCAGGCGCAAGCGGCCTGCTGATATGCGTTATTCGCACCGCAGAGACGCAGAGGACGCAGAGATTCTACTAAGATGGTGTCAGGGAGCCAAAAATAGCTACGGGCCTGAACGAGTCAAGCAAGGGACAGACGCCCCCACATATCGGTACAGAAAGCTCGGAAACCCGACTTACTTTAATGATCTCTGCGTCCTCTGCGCCTCTGCGGTGCAGCTTCGGGGTATGCATTAATATAAGGCCGGGACGCCTGCGCTGCGGCAAATGGTAACCCGGCCCGCCGTCGCGGCCATACTATGTATAGTAAACTGCGATCTGGTCTACGGTTGGATAGTTCACCCGCAATCAGCGACCGGCGCCCGCCGGCCCGGCTAGAGGAGAGGACCAGCTATGAGTCAGGCGATGTATCGGATTCGTACCGCGCTTCTGCTTGCCGCCGTCCTCGCGCCCGCCCTGGGTGGGGCCGGCGCCCGCCCCCCGGCGGCCCTGGCCGACCCGGTGACGCCCAGCACGCCCGTGTTCGCCGATTCGGCGTTCAGCCGCGTCTGGGCACGCACCGATTCCGCCGTCGTGAACAGCGGGCGAAGCTGGTACTGGGGGCCGGCCCAGTTCAGCGGGCCGATCATCGAGCAGATGCAGGGCCTGCCCGGCGGGCGCAATCAGCGCCTGGTGCAGTATTTCGACAAGAGCCGCATGGAGATCAACGACCCCAACGGCGACCGCAACTCCAAATGGTTCGTCACCAACGGGTTGCTGACCGTCGAGTTGATCTCCGGCCAGATGCAGGTCGGTATCAACCAGTACGAAACCCGCAGCCCCGCCGACATCCCGCTGGCCTCGGATCCGAACGACGCCAACGCGCCGACCTACCGCAGCTTCGCCGCCGTGGCCGATACCCCGCTCACGCCGCGGCCCGCGGCCAACGCGACCGGGCAACAGGTGGTGCTCAGCGTCAGCCGGGCCAACCCCAGCCCGCAGAACACCGGGCGCTACAACGCGCGCGGCGTGTTCAACGCCTACTACGTGCCGGAAACGCAGCACAACATCCCCGGCGTCTTCTGGACCTTCCTCAACCAGCGGGGCGCCGTGCTGGAGAACGGCAACGTGGCGAACAACCAGGCGCTCAACGACCCGTGGAACTTCGCCACCGGCTACCCGATCAGCGAAGCCTACTGGGCGACGGTGCGCATCGACGGCCAGCCCCATGACGTGCTGATCCAGTGCTTCCAGCGGCGCGTGCTGACCTATATCCCCGACTATGACCCGCCCTGGCGGGTGCAGATGGGCAACATCGGCCAGCATTATGTGCAGTGGCGCTACCCGGACGGGCTGCCGGGGCAGGCCGCCGTCTACGACCGCACCGGCAACGGCGGCGAAATCTGCCGCGGCGGCACGGCCCCGCCGCAAGGCTGCCCCTTCGCCGACATCGATCCCGCCAGCCCCAACCACGCCGCCTACCGCAACGACCTGCTGCGCACGCGCGCGGGCGGCACGCTCGGCGCGCAGACGCTCGACGCCAAATTCCGCCTGCTGCCGGAATCGCAGATGCAGATCAAGACCCGCGAAGACCTCAACCCCGGCCAGAACTTCCTGTTCTCGCTGGGCCAGGTGCTCTATGACATCAACGTGGGCCGCAACGGGGCGGGCGAAATCGTCATCGACACCGGATCGAGCGGCATCATCCGGGTGAACCAGTCGGCGCGACTGGCGCGCGCCTTCAGCCTGCCGGGGCGCGCCCTTGCCACCGAGGATGGGCACGTCTATCTCAGCGTCAGCAAGACGCGCGACGGGCAACTCAAGCTGGGCGCCTTCCATAGCGGGATGCAGCTCACGGTGAACCGCCATGATTTCGTGCTGCCCAGCGACCAGCAGGTTCATATCGCGCCCAATGGGCAGAGCGATTTCGCCACCGAGCAACTGGACGCGCAAACCGCACAACTCTGGGCGACCTTCAGCGACGACGGCAACCTGACCCGCCTGGCGCCGAACGCGGGCAACCCCTTCGACGTGAAAAAATGCCAGGGCATCGACGCCCTGTACCCGAGCCTGGCCGACCCGCGCCTGGGCTGCCCGGTGGCCGGCGCGCATGTCTTCGGCAGCGAAGCCGGGGCGGCGGGGTCGTACGGCGATCCCAGGGCACCGACGCGCCTGTTCCGCGACGACCTGGGCGACACGCCGACGCTCTACGTGCTCCACCCGGTCACGAACCGCACCGTGCCGCCCACCTGGGAGACCTACGACGCCAACTCGGATAATGCCGGCAAGGTGTATGGCACGGCGGGCGCGCGGATCGTGGAGTGCAATCCCGGTGTCTATGGCATCCAGCGCTACGCGGGCGGCGCCGTGCTCTGGCCGCCCGTGCTGACGCCCGGCGCGGAGGCCTGTGCCCGCGACGAAACGCGGCTCTACATCCTCTATCAGGACGGCACCTGGCGGGAGATGCGCATAAAATAGGGCTGATCGCGCCGCCGGGTACCCGGAACCGGCGGCGGCATAGTATAATGCGATGGGGGGCACCGGCCCCAGCCGCGAACCGGCCCCGCGCCGTTGCCCTGGCACGCGCGTGGCGGCCCGGCACGGCGGATATACGCGGACAAGGGGACGTAGGGCATGAACAAATGCGGGCGCGGCCTGCGGGTCGTTTTTCTCAGCGTGCTGCTGATCACCCTGGCCGGCTGCGGGCCGGAGAACCCGACGCCGACGACGGTGGCGCCCGCCGCCACGCCGACCCCAGCGGCCCCGACCGCCACCCCTATCGAGGCCACCGCCACGCCGCAGCAGAACAAACTCGCCCCCACCGCCACACCGGTCCCGCCGCGCCCGACCGCGACGCCGCGCCCGCCGAAGGCCACGCCCACGCCGCGCCCGCCGACCGCGACCCCCACGGTGAACCCGATGCGGGCGGCGATCTACAGCAGCACGGGGGCCGGTGGGGCCATCTGCCGGGCGGGAGTGCCGCCCAACACGCCCTGCGAAAACGTCCCGGCCAGCGAATCGCCCACCGCCGTCGCCTTCGCGGGCGACTTGCTGCAGACGCGCCCGGCGGGCACGCTGGCCGCGGAGACCAAATCGGCCCGCCTGCGCCTGCTGCCCGACGCGCAGTTGCGCCTGG
>DASSGZ010000328.1:0-5589 GCA_035693165.1 Chloroflexia bacterium
CGCCCGGCGCCGCCGGAGGGGCGGAGTACGTAATATTACGTACTCCGCCCCTCCGGCGGCGCCGGGCGGAGTACGTAGTTTACCTGATGCCCGCCGCCCCCTCCACCGGGTATAGTAGACTGAGCATGCCCACCGGGGACCAGCGCACCCCCCCCGCGCCTCCCCGGTTGCAGCAACCTCCCGCTCCGCCTCATGGCCCAACCTGCGGGCTGCACGGCGGCGCGGGCCACTCCTCCGCACCGCGCCGGCCGGGCGCGCCGGGTCCAGCGAATCACGTATCTCGCGCCGCCGCCCTGTTTCCCGTAATTTACCGGTTGCCCGCCGCCGGCCCCGCCCGTATAGTGAACTCAACACACACGCACCGGGGCGGGACGCCCGCCCCCCGCCCCGGTACCCGCCGGCCCCATGCACCACCCTGCCGCGCGCGGCCGGACGCGGCATTCGGGACTTTCGGCGGCCAGGGACGATGACTAATGGACCTTCAGGCCGGGCGGCGTCCCGCCTATACTGGACTGCATACCCGCCGCGTTACCGACCTCCTACAGCGCCCGTCCGAGGGCGGGGGCGGGGCGAATGTCCAGCCGCAATCCGCCGTCCGGCACGTACCTCCATCCGGCCCGTCGCATTACATAGATGAACGCCGCAAGGCGATCCGCAAATGAGCACTAATTGGGCTGGTGAATGAGTAATCAGCCGCGCTATCCTACCGATAAGCAGATTGATCACCCAGCCCCCGCGGGGCGCGATACAAGGAGACGCTTCCATGTCTGGTGAAGAGAACAAGACGCTCGTGCGGCGGATGCTCAGCAACGCCATCGAAGAGGCCATGGTCGAGGCGCAACGGGGCCTGCAGGACGACGAGGTGGCCGAATACATCCACCTGGCCGAGCTGGCGCTGCGCGGGCACCATGTGATCCGCTGGACGCCGCCGGGCCTGAGCCGGCCGCTGTGCCCGCACTGTGGCCGCGCCGGCGAGTTCTACCAGTGGGTCGCCACCGGTCGCGTCACCTGCATCTGCCAGTTCCCTGCCTGACAAGTGGTCAGTGGTGTGCTACGCACCGCTTCGCGATGTGCCTGCGGCACCGCTGCGCGAGCAGTGGTCAGTGGTCAGTCGTAGGTCATCGGCATTTGGTTAGCATCCCGGTCGGGCGGTAGGCGCGATAATCGCGCCGCTACGAATCACCTCCGCATCCGTAGCGGCGCCATCAGGGCGCCGGCCGCCCCCACCCCGATCTTCCTCGCAGGACGCGCTCCGGCCCCAGCAGCACGATAAGATCCCCTCCGGTTCGTAGCGACGCGATAAATCGCGCCGGCCGCCCACCCGCCCCTTTTCCCAATTGCCGCCTGCCGTCCGCGCCGCGCGCCGCCCAGCGCCGCTACACCGCGCACAACTCGGCACAGCGCGCTACTACTCAGCACGCAGCCCGCGTCTGCGCCTGGCGCACAATCTCGCGGATCTGGTCGATGTGGGAGTTGGCGTGGCGCAAGCCACCCATGAAGCGCTCATAGGCGTTGATCGGCGCCCCGTCGGGGCGATAGCGGAATTCGGTTTCCAGGTGGGGCGGCGCCGGCCACAGGTCGAGGCTCGCCAGTCGCATGCGGCGGCTTTCCGCCAGGCGGGCGCGGCACTGGGCGACGGTGGTGATGCTTTCCCAGGGCACTTCGTAGCGCGTGCGGCCTGGCCGCGCCACGCCGCGCGCCAGTTCGGCGGCGCAGAAGGCCGCTTCCTCGGCGCTGGCGGTGGCGTGGACAATGACATGGCCTAGCGTCCAGGCCAGGTCGACCGCGCTCGCGTCGGCGGCAAAGGTGTCGTGGGCCGCCGGGTCGCTGGGCACAAAGGTCACGTCGGCGTCGCGGCATCCGGCAATGGCCGCCTCGGCCGCGTCGATCATCAGATTGGTCAACCGGTACAGGTCGTCACGGGTCCAGGTATCGCCGGTGGGGATCAAATCAAGAGGCATCGAGAACACTCCTGTGCATGAAGAGGGACGCACCGGCGGATTTGGGATGGAGAATCCGCTAGCGCTAGCCATGTTCGGCATGGCCGCCGGGCCGCCGGATCGCAATCGGGCGTCCGCTAGGGTAACGGGCGCGCGCGCCGTGCTGGATGCGTGGCGCGCGACCGGGGCAGGTCATGCACATGGAGTATTTGTAATTTCCACATCCATAGCAAATGGGGTAGAAACTTGCTATACTATGCGGTATAGCACAGGCCAGGGGCGCGCGGTCCGGCGGCCCGCGGCCAGGCTGGGGCCGGGGCCGGGCAGGGGCGGCGCGGCCCGGCGCCGAAGCGACACATTCCACGCCATCCCGTCGAAAGCGCAATACGCCATGCTTTGCAATCGCCGGCGCCGGACCACATCGGGCGGGGCCGGGGAGGGTTCGCCGGCATGACCACGGTGGGCAAGCCTGATCAGCAAGCAGCGACCCCGGCGCGGGGCGCGCCGGATACCACGCCCCCTGCCGCCCCGCCCGCGGCAACGGGTGGGGTGCGCCCGGCCCTGCCGCTGGTGCCGGCGGGGGCTGAGTTGGCGCCGCTGCGCCTGGCGCCCGGCTGGGCGGTGGCCTGCTTTGCGGTGGCGTTCCTGCTCTACCTGGCGCTGCTGCCCCACTTCTTGCTCTACAGCAGCCCGCCCACCGGCGACCAGCCCTTCTACCTCATGGATACCATCAGCCTGGTGCAGGACGGCGACCTGGAACTCAGCAACAACTACGCGAACCACGACTACGACAAGTTCTACAAGCTGGCGCCCCACCCGCCCGGCTTCGTCGGCATGGACGCCTTCTACCCCTTGCCGGAGCAATTCGCCGAGACCCCGGCCCGGCCGCCGACCGAGCGCTATGCCTTCCACTTGCCCGGCCTGGGCGTGCTGCTGGCGCCGGCCTGGGTGGTGGGCGGGTGGTTCGGGCTGTGGTGGCCGGCCACCCTCGTCGTCATGGGCGCGCTGGGCGCGCTGCTGGCGACGAACGTGTTCCTGCTGGCCTATGAAGTGACCGGGCGGCGCGGCATCGCGCTGGCCGTCTGGCTGCCCATCGCCTTCAGCAACCCCATCATGTCGTATTCGTTCCTGATCTTCACCGAGCTGCCGGTGGGCTTGCTGCTGATCTACGCGTGGCGGCGGCTGGCGCGCGGCTGGGCCGCCAACGGGCCGGGGCACCTCGCGCTCGTCGGGCTGTGCATCGGTTACATCCCCTGGCTGGCCTGGCGCTGCGCGCTCATCGCCGGGCCGCTGGCCGTCTACGCGCTGATCCAGTGGGGGCGCTACCGGCGGGCGCTATCCCAGACGCAGCAGGCCGGACCACCGGCGGCGGCACCTGCGCCCGGCAACAGGGGCCGGGCCTGGACCCTGGCGGCGTGCCTGCTGCCCGTGCTCGGCTCGGCGCTGCTGCTGGGCAGCTACCACCTCTTCCTGTTCGGCAAGCTGCTGCCTGCCGTGACCGTGCCGGAACTGGGCAACCAGTCGCCGTTCCACTGGCCGTGGAACGGCGGCGCCGACCTGGCGGCCTTTGCCCGCACCGGGTTCGCGCTGTTATTTGATCGGCAGATGGGCCTGCTGATTTTTGCCCCGATCTACCTGCTCGCCGCCGTGGGCAGCATCGCCCTGTGGCGATCGGCGCGCACCGCCGACCGGCGCCTGCTCGCCGTGCTGGTCCTCACCGGCGGCCCCTACCTGGGGTTACTCGCCGCTTTCACCTTGTGGAACGGTCTTTGGTGCCCGCCCGCCCGGTACCTGACCACTCTGGTGCCGCTGCTGGCCGCGCCGCTGGCGTTCTCCCTGGCGGCGCTCGGCGGCAGCCGGCTCTATCGCCTGCTCTATGGCCTGTTCGCGCTGCCCGGCTTTGCCTTCATGGCGATCTTCATGGCCGACCCGCGGATGCTGTGGCCCAATGTCCAGATGCTGACCTGGCTGGCCGAATCGCCGCAGGCGCCCTGGCACCTGGACTTGCGCGGCGTGGTTCCCGCCTTCCCGCCGCAGCTTTCGGTGGCCGACGAGTTGCGGTTGCCCGCGCAACTGGCCGGGATCGTCGCAAGCGCGCTGCTGGTCGTGCTCGTGGGGTATCTGCTCTTGCACCGGTCGCCCCTGATCGCCCGCGCGGGGCGGCGGCGCTATGCGATCCATGCGCTCACCTGGTTGGTCGTGCTGACCGTGCTGGCATCAGGCTGGTATGCCGCCGCCGCGCCCTACCTGAAGCACCGCACTCTGCTGGTACACCAGCATACCTGGAAGCTGGAGCCGCCTGTTGCCGACCCGCACGGCATTGCCTACCTGGACGGCAAAATCTACGTGACTGACTTCCGGGGCGGCGCGGTCGGGGTGCTCGACCTGCAGACGGGCGCGTACCGCCCCTTCCCGGCCCGCGCGACGGCCGGCCCGCTGCCCTATACCCATCCAGGCGACATCAAGGCCGGGCCGGACGGTTTGCTCTACGTGCTGAACAACGGCGAGGCCACGCAGGCGCTGTTCGTGCTGCGCCCCGACGGGCAGGTGGTGCGGCAAGCCGCGCTGGTGAAAAAGAACCCCATCGGCCAGGGTCTGGGCATCGGCCCGGACGGCAGCCTCTACACCACCGATATGGGGCAGATGCTCAAGTATGGCCCGGACGGCGGCGATCCACGCGGACGGGCAGGCGGACAGACGGGTGGGTTCAACAACGTGATGGGCGTCGCCGCCGGCAACGACGGGCTGGTTTACGTGGCGGAGAGTTCGGGGCAACGGGTACAGGTGCTGGACGCGCAGGGCCGGTTCGTGCGCAGCTATCCGCTGGATTGCTCGCCGTTCTACCCGGCGGTACAGGGCGAGTGGGTCGATGTGAGTTGCAGCCGGGGCCTCGTCTCGATCAACACGCGCACCGGCGAGGTGCAGCACGCCATGGCGCCCAACAACGACTTCCCCGCGACCCCGGCAGGCATCGCCTATGGTTCCGACGGCACGCTCTATATCCTCGATTTCGGGATCCTGGTCGCGTGTACGGTGCAGCATTGAGATGCCGCCGCTGACTACCGGCGCGCCAGGGTCAGGACGGCTTTGAGTTCGGCGGGGAACACGACCTGGCTGGGGCCGAAGTAGACCTGGCCGGGGGCGTCGCAGGGCAGGCGGGGGGCGCGGCAGGGCGTGCCCGTGAGGACGCCGTGGGCGGCGGCGGTGGCGATATAGGGGTAGAGAGGCGCCGTCGGGGGCACATCGGCGAAGGGCGACCGGGCCGGGGTCACGAGCGGCCAGTGCCGCGCCGTGACCAGGATTTTCGCCAGGTGGCCGCGCACCAGCGACGCGCCGGGCCGGAAGTAGGGGCGCCGGGCGGCGTCGCAAGGTTCGCCGGGGCTGCCGCAGCCGTAGCCGGCGATCAGCCCGGCATGCGCCCCCGCCTCGACGGCGGCGAAGGCGGGGTCGGTGGGCGGCACATCGGCGAAAGTGTGCGCGCCGCCCGGCGGCACATAGGCCGGGACGCGCAGGGCGGCGACCACGGCGGTGAGCGCCAGGGCGCGGGTGGCCGGGGGCACGCTGGGCGGCGGCGTGAGCGCCGGGGCCACCACGTAGACGATGCTGAACAGGTTCACGCCCAGCAGGCCCAGCGCAACCGCGGGCGCCA
>DASSGZ010000329.1:0-26019 GCA_035693165.1 Chloroflexia bacterium
CACCCCGGCCATAATCAGGCCCAGGATTACCGCGACAAATTGGCCCATCGAAAGCTGCTCCATCCGCCAGATCGGGTGGGCATGCCGTCACAATCTCCCACACTAACTTGACATATTTAGCCGGATTATACCACCGTCCCGTCCCAATCGCAAGCCCTCGACGACGCGCGCCACGGGGCTCAGGACCGTTCTTCGCGGTAGTAGGGCAGGCCGAGCGCGGCGGGGGCGCCGATGCGCCGCCGCACCGTCTCGCGGGTCGCGAGCACCAGGACAAGGATGGTGAACAGGTAGGGCAGCATGTTGAGGAAGAAGGGCGAGACCTGGGTGCCCGCGCTTTGCAGGCGGAACTGCAAGGCTTCGACGCCGCCGAACAGGTAGGCGCCCAGCGCGGCGCGGGCCGGACTCCAGGTGGCGAAGATGACCAGGGCGATGGCGATCCAGCCGCGCCCCGCCGTCATGTTCTCGGTCCAGCCGGGATTGGACGCCAGCGAGATGGCCGCGCCGCCCAGCCCGGCCAGCATGCCGCCCGCCGCGATGTAGAGGTAGCGCAGCCCGGCCACGCTCAGGCCCATGGCGTCGGTCGTGGCCGGGTTCTCGCCCACGGCGCGCAGGTTCAGCCCGGCGCGGGTGCGGTAAATCAGCACCCACAGCGCGGGCACCAGCAGGAACGAGATGTAGGTAAGCATGTCCTGGCGGAACAGGATCGGGCCGAGCACCGGCAGGTCGCCCAGGATCGGCAAGGCCACCTTCTCGAACGAGGCAGGCGCGGGTTGGCCGACCAGCGGCTGGCCTAGGAACGAGGTCAGCCCGGTGCCGAACAGCGTGAGGGCCAGGCCGCTGACCACCTGGTTGGCGCGCAGGGTCACGGTGAGCACGGCGTGGATGAGGCTGAGCAGGCCGCCCATGACCAGCGCGGCCACCGCGCCCAGCCAGGGGCTGCTCGTCCAGTAGGTCACGGCGAAGCCGCTGAGCGCCCCCATCAGCATCATGCCCTCGACGCCGAGATTCAGCACCCCCGCCCGCTCGCAGAGAATCTCGCCCAGGCAGGCGTACAGGATGGCCGTGCCGGCGGCAATCGCCGCGGCCAGGACCGAGATGACTAACCCAACGTCCATCGTTGCCTCACACCTGCTTTTCGTAGAGCGCGCACAGCCAGCCGCGCATATCCCGTTGCCCGCGGCTCTTGAAGCCCATCGCCTCATAGTAGTGGCAGAGCGCGGTGTTGGTACCCCAGCAATCGAGCCGCAGATACTGCTTGCCCGCGGCCTGGGCTTCCGCCTCGGCCCAGCACAGCAGCGCCCGGCCCAGGCCTGCGGCGCTCCGGCGCACGGCGAAGCCATGTATATAGTAGGCCGCGCCCGGTGTGTCGCCCCAGACGGCGACATCCGAGTCCTGTAGCCTCAGTGTGCCGAGGCTTTCAGCCCCGCGCCGGGCGAGGTAGACTTCGCCGGCCGCGATCCGTTGCGCCAGGTGTTCCTTCTCGCGCGGGGTCAGGACCGCATCCCACTGGTCGATGCCGCGCCCGTGCAACCAGCGCCCGGCCTCTTCCAAGATGCTCACGACGGTTTCCAGATCCTCCGGCTGGGCTTGCACCATCGCCACCGGCCCCATCGGCGTGTCAAAGATGCGCGGTTGCTTATGGCTGCCGGTACTCGTCTCCATCCCTCAGCCGGCCTTCTTGCCGGGCTGGGCTTCAGCCGCAACCGTCGGGGCCGGGCGGCGCGTCCAGACGATGCGGTAGCGGGCCAGGATGTCACTGCCCAGCAGGAAGAACAGGATCGTGCCTTGCAGCATCGGCGCGATGGCGGCGGGCAGGCCCATGCTGATCTGCAACTGGTCGCCGCCCACCAGCAGCCCGGCGAACAGGAACGAGACGACGATGATCGTCCACGGGTTGAGCTTGGCGAGCCAGGCCACGATAATCGCCGTGTAGCCGTAGCCGGGCGACAGGTTGGTCTGCAACTGGTGAGCGATGCCCGCGACCTCGCTCATGCCGGCCAGCCCGGCCAGCCCGCCGCTGAGCGCCATCACCAGCAGGATGTTGCGCGTGATGTTGATGCCGGCGTAGCGCGCGGCGCGCTCGTTCTCGCCGATGACGCGGATCTCATAGCCCCACCACGTGCGCCGCAAGATCACGAACAGGATCACCGCCGCCAGCACGCCGAACAGCAGGCCCAGGTGGACGCGGGTGGTGCCCAGGTGTGGCAGCCACGCGGCGTCGGGCAGGGGCGGTGTGCCGGGGAAGCCGTAGCCCTGCGGGTTCTTCCACGGCCCGTGCACCAGGTACTGCGAGAACAGGATCGCCACGTAGTTCAGCATCAGCGTGGTAATGATCTCGTTGACCTTCAGGTAGGCGCGCAGGGCGCCCGCGATCAGCGCCCAGGCCGCGCCGCCCGCGAACCCGGCGACGATCATGGCCGGGATGAGCACGACCCCCGGCGCGTCGGGCAGCAGGTAGAGCGCGGTGCCGGTGGCGGCGATGCCGCCCAGGTACAACTGGCCCTCGGCGCCGATGTTCCACAGCAACATGCGGAAGGCGATGCTGACCCCCAGCGCGGCCAGCAGCAGCGGGATGGTCTTGACCAGGGTCTCGGCCAGCCCGTTCACCGAACCAAATGCGCCCTGGAACATGGCGCTGTAGACGGCGACCGGGTCTTTGCCCACGGCCAGCAGCAGCCCGGCGCCCAGCCCCAGCGCCAGCAACACCGCTACCACGGGGATCACCACCGCCGCCGCCCGCGAAGGGGCGATCTGGCGTTCGATCCGGATGCGCGAAGTAGCCATACGTCTATCCTGTGCGAGCCGTCAGTGGTCAGCCGTCAGCAATGTGCTACGCACCGCTTCGCGATCAGCGGTCAGCCGTCAGCGAATGGGAAGATCTCGGTCGCGGCGGCAGGCGCGATTTATCGAGCCTCTACGCAGCCCATATTCGTAACGGCGCGATTTATCGCGCCTGCCTCCCCAGGAACCAGGCCCCAAATTTGGCCGCCGATCTTGCCCAGCTAACCTGTCTACTCGCTGCCTACCTGACGGCTGACGGCTGACGCCTCGTCGCCGCCGCCCGCCATGAGCAGGCCCAGGTGCGCGATATCGGCGGTCGCGGCATCGACCGTGCCCATGATTCGGCCCTCGTAGAGGACTGTGATGCGGTCGGACAGCGCCAGCAGTTCGTCCAGATCTTCGGAGATGAGCAGGATGGCCGCGCCGCGCGCCCGCTGGGCGATCAACAACTGATGGATCGCTTCCGTGGCGCCGATATCGACGCCGCGCGTCGGGTGGACCGCGACCAGCAGCCTGGGTTCGCCCGCCAGCTCGCGGGCCAGCAGCACCTTTTGCTGGTTGCCGCCCGACAGCAGGCCCACGCGCACTGTCCGGCCCGGCGTGGCGACGTTGTATTCCTCGATGAGCCGGTCGCTGAAGGCGCTGGCGGCGTAGCCGTTGAGGAATGGCCCCTGCGCGACGGGCGGCTGCCGGTAGTTTTTCAAGATCAGGTTGTCCACGATGTCCAGGCTGGGGATCAGGCCGGTGCCGATGCGGTCTTCGGGCACATGGGCCACCCCGGCGGCCACCATCTGGCGCGGTGAGTGCCCGGTCATCGCGCGGCCCCACAGGCGCACCTGCCCACCGCTGGCCGGGCGCAGCCCGGTGATCACCTCGGCGAGTTCGCGCTGGCCGTTGCCCGCCACCCCGGCCACGCCCAGGATCTCGCCCTCGCAGATTTGCAGGTCCACCCCGGCCAGGGCCGGCAAGCCCCGGTCGCCCTGCGCGCGCAGCCCCTCGACGTTGAGCACCGCATGGCCGGGGGTGGTAGGCGGGCGGTTGACCTTGAACTCGACCTCGCGGCCCACCATGAGCCGGGCCAGGCCGTGCCGGTCGCTGGATCGCGCGTCGGTGGTGGCGACCACGCGCCCGCGCCGCAGGACGGTGATGCGGTCGGCCACGGCCAGCACCTCGTCCAGCTTGTGTGAGATGAAGATGATGCAGAAGCCCTCGGCGGCCATATGGCGCAAGGTCTGCACAAGGTCGGCGGCCTCCTGCGGCGTCAGCACGGCGGTTGGCTCGTCGAAGATCAGGATCTTCGCCCCGCGATAGAGCAGGCGCAGGATCTCGACCCGCTGCTGCTCGCCGACGGAGAGTTGCCAGATGCGGGCGCGGGGATCGACGCGCAGCCGGTAGCGCTCGCTTAAGCGGGCCAGTTCCTGCTCCACCCTGGCGGTGTCCAGGCGCAAGCCCCCGCGCCGGCCCAGTATGGCGTTCTCGGCCACGGTCAGCGAATCGACCAGCATGAAATGCTGGTAGACCATGCCGACGCCGTGGGCGATGGCGTCGCGGGGCGAGCGGAACTGGACCGGCTGGCCGTTGATCGTCACGGTGCCCGCGTCGGGGTGGTACAGCCCGGCCAGCACGCTCATCAGCGTGGACTTGCCCGCGCCGTTCTCGCCCAGCAGCGCGTGGACCTCGCCCGCGTGCGCGGTGAAGTTCACGGCATCGTTGGCAAGCACCCCGGCAAAGCGTTTGGTGATGCCGGTCATCTCGACGGCGTTCATGCGCGCTCCCAGGGGTCAGGGGTCAGTGATCGGTGGTCAGTGGTCAGTAGAGTCTGATGCACCCACCTGACCGCTAATCCCACAACGGTGCTTAGCACATCGCTGACCACTGATCACCGACCCCTGACCACTCGTCTTATTTCGGCACGGTGCCCTCGACGCCCTCGACCAGCCAGTCCATGCTCAGCAGTTCCTTGTCGGTCATGGCCTTGCCGGCGGGCACCTTCTCGGCGCCGGTGTTGTCCTTCAGCGGGCCGGTGAAGATGGTGAAGATCGTCTCGTCGCCCTTCTTAAACTTGGCGGCTTCGTCGTCGGCCATCTGTTTCACGTCCGCCGGAACCATCTGCCCGTAGGGGCCGAGGTCGACGATGCCGTCCTTCCAGCCGCCCCAGTACTCGTTTGTCTTCCAGGTGCCCGCCTGGACCTGCTTGACCAGGTCGGTATAGTACACGCCCCAGTGCCAGATCGGGCTGGTCAGCACGGCCTTGGGTGCAAACTTGGTCATGTCGGCGTCGTAGCCCACGCCCAGCTTGCCGCGGGCTTCGGCGGCCTGCTGCGGGGCGGGCGTATCCTGGTGCTGGGCGATCACGTCGGCGCCGCTGTCGAGCAAGGCTTCCGCCGCCTGGCGCTCCTTCTGCGGGTCAAACCAGGTGTTCGTCCAGACGACCTTGACCTTGGCCGCGGGGTTGGTCTTGCGGGCGCCCAGGGTAAAGGCGTTAATGCCGCGGATCACTTCGGGTGTCGGGAAGGCCGCGACGTAGCCCATCAGGTTATTCTTGGTCATCTTCCCGGCGATCATGCCCGAGACGTAGCGCGGCTCTTCGATCTTGCCGAAGGCCGTGCTGACGTTGGCCGCCGTCTTGTAGCCGGAAATGTGCACGAACGTGGTGTTGGGGAAGTCCTTCGCCACGTTGATCGTCGGGTCCATGTAGCCAAACGACGTGGTGACGACGATGTTGAAGCCCTTCTGCGCGAAGTCGCGGATGACGCGCTCGGCGTCGGCGGCGGTTTCGGGCACGCTCTCCTGGTAGGCGGTTTCCACGTCGGGGATGTTCTTCATCAGGTCGAGGCGGCCCTGGTCATGCGCCCAGGTCCAACCGGCGTCGCCGATGGGGCCGACATAGACGAAGGCGACGCGCATCTTGGCGCCGGTGGCGCCTTGCCCGCTGCTGCCGCCGGCAGCCGGCACGGCGGTGGCCGTAGGCTGGGCCTCCGCCCCGCACCCGGCCAGGACGAAGGTCATGATCAGGAGTAGAACCAGTGCCAATCGCTGTTTGCCCATGTTGCGCTTTACCTCCCTTGGGGCCGTTGCCGGGTTGCCGGCGGGGCCACGCGCCCAGCACCAGGCAGGCACGCGCGACGGCCACGCGCATGCCGGAAGCGAGTTGTGATATTAGATGGCCTCAAACAGGATATCTTGCGCCCCTTCCCAGAGGACCATGCGCCCCAGGTCGCGCAACTGTTCGCGGCCTTCGACGATGGTCAGGAAGTGGTTGCCCGCCAGTTGCCCAACTTTGCTGGCGAAGCGGGAGCTGCCATAGGGGAACAGGATCTCGGTCTCGCTGAACCCGCCGGGGTAAAAGAGGACCTGGCCGGGGGCCGGGTAGCTGGTGTGATTCTCGTAGCCGACGCCAAGCTGGAAGTCGCCGAGGGGAATCCAGGCGGCCTCACCGCTCCAACGCGCGTGGATGATCTTGCTGCGCCAGGGCAGCAACTTGCTGAACGCCGCACACGTCTGCGGGGCGTCGGCCTCTTCCATCTGCGCGGTGAATTGCAGCGAGCCTGCCGTAATACGGAGCATGCGCACCAGGTCGTGTCCTCCTTGCTGGACTGTGGGGCGCCCGGTTCCCGGCAGGCGCCCCAGATGGGGTAAACGGTGATGCCGGCCGGCGACGGATCGGCTGACATGCTGGCCTGATTATAGAAGGGCGGCCCTCTGTTGTCAACCTGGGCCGGCGCCTGGTGGACACGCGAATGCGCTTAGCGCAGCGCCTTTTTGCCGCAAAGTTTATTCCGAGTCTCCCCGCTGCTAATCCCATTATCAGCAACACGGGGCGCGCGCTTCCGTTTTTGGGGGGCCGCCGGCCATATAATAGTATAGGCCCCTGAGGGCTAGCTGCCGGTCGGACGGCGTGGCGATCCCCGAATCGCCGCCCGGCACACCGGCGAGATATGGACCCGTCGCATATTCTGTGGCCTGGCGATCCGTTCGCGGGTGGCCGGGCCGCCGGCAAAGGAGTGACCCATGTGCGGACGTTACACACTGACCGCTACCCCGCAGCAGATTGCGCTGCGCTTCGGCGTGGACCCGGCGCCGGTCGCCGATCTGGCGCCGCGCTATAACATTGCGCCCAGCCAGGCCAACCCGGTGGTCGTCAACCAGGACGGCCCCGCGCTGGCGCTGATGCAGTGGGGGCTGATCCCGTCCTGGTCGCGCGAGCCGAGTTCGCGCTACTCGACCATCAACGCGCGGATCGAGACCGTGGCCGAGAAACCGGCCTTCCGCGGGCCGCTGCGCAGCCGGCGCTGCCTGGTCCCGGCTACCGGCTACTACGAGTGGCAGGCCCGGCCCGGCGCGCCCGCCCGCGCGCCCAAGCAGCCCTACTTCATCACGCTGGGGCACGACGGCGGGCCGGACGACCTGTTCGCCTTCGCCGGCCTCTACGACATCTGGCGCGCGCCCGACGGGCAGGAGCTCGCCACCTACACCATCCTGACCACGGCGGCCAACGATCTGCTGCGGCCCCTGCACGAACGCATGCCGGTGATCCTGCCGCGCGAGGCCGAGGCCCAATGGCTCGACCCGGCGATCAGCGACCCGGCCCGGCTGCTGGCCCTGCTCCAGTCCCCGCCCGAAGACCGCATCCTTGCCTACCCGGTCTCCGCCGCGGTGAACAGCCCGGCCTCCGACAGCGCGGACCTGCTCGCGCCGGTGCCGGGGATAGCGGCTATCCAGTTGCGGGCCCCGCAGCTTTGCTAGGCGGCGACGCGGCGGGCCGCTGCGCAACGGCCCGCCGCCAGTCCGCGAAAATCTCGTAATCGCCGGGAAAGGCCAGCGGGGGCAGCGCGTCCGGGCTGAAGAAAGCCAGTTCGCTGACTTCCTCCGGCTGGCGGGCCAGGGCGCGCAAGGCGGCGGTGGACACACTCGCACGGTAGGCGATCAGGATGTGCGGGCGCCCGGTGGCGCTGTAGACGCCCAGCAGGCCGTCGAGCCGGACCTCCAGGTTAGTTTCCTCTTTGACTTCGCGGCGGGCGGCGTCCTCTACCTTTTCGCCTCGATCTACATATCCCGTAATAAAGCTCCATTGCCCGCGGGCGGGGTTCATGTTGCGCCGCCCGAGCAGCACCTGGCCGGCGTGTTCCACCACCACCACGGCGACGACCTTGGGATCGGCGAAGGCGACGAAGTCGCAGGCCGCGCAGGCCGCGCGCAGGGCGCCGGCGACCATGCGCTTCACCAACAGGGTGCCGCAGGCGGGGCAGTATTTGAAAGACAGGTCGGGCACAGGCGGAGATTCCTCCTCTACAGGTCCGGTGGGGCGGACGCCGCGTTGCTCTTGAGCGTAGCATAGCATGCCCTTGCGATCACGGTCAAGCGAGAGGGCGTGACGGGCGTATGTTGAACCGCCGCGCCGCCTCGCATCGTATTAGAGGCGTGATGCCGGGAGATGCCACCATGCCGTGATCCCTGAACCAAAGGAGCAACAAATGGCGAACACAAGCGAACTGGCCGAGCGCTTCCTGAGCGCGCTGGTTGCCAAAGACGCCGCGACGGTGGCGGCGCTGCTGAGCGACGACGCGGCGCTGCGCATCAGTGGGTGGCGGGGCAGCGAGGCGTACCGGCCCCGTGATCGGGTATTGGCGCGGCTCCAGGCCGAGTGGGCGGGCTGGCCCGACCCCCGGTTGGAGATTTTCACCGTGCTTGGCGACGCGGCGCGCGTGGCCGTGGAGTTTCGCATCCAGGTGACGGAACAGGGCCGCTATCTGGAGCACAACCGCGCCGCCTTCTTCACCGTCGCCGGGGAGCGCATCACGTTGATCGACCTCTACTGCCCGGAGTCGATGCCCAGCGCGCACCGCAAGGGCTGGATCGCCCCGGTCACGCTGTCCGAAGCCGAGATCAAGCGGGCGCTGGTGGAGATGCGGTCGCGGTTCGACCTGCGTGAATGGTTGCCGCCGATACTGAATACGCAGTTCAGCTTGCGCGGCGGGCGGGGCGGCTCCGGCGATGCCCACCCCGGCAGCAACGGCGCCGGGGGCGCCCACTGGACCGCGGAGGAGGCGGACGCCCGCATCGAGGAGATGATCGCCTATCACCGCGACCGGGGCATCGGCTTTACCTGGTATGTGGAGGACGACAACACCCCGGCGGACCTGGCGGCGCGGCTGGAGCGGCATGGCCTGGTGCGCGCGGGCGACCAGGCGACCATGGCCCGCGTGGGCCTCGATAACCTGGAGGACATCCCGACTTACCCGGATGTGACCGTCGAAGTGCTGGATGGTTCCGACCTGGACGCGATTGAGGCGGGGCTGCAGATCACGGCGCGCTGCTTCAACTGGACGCCCGAACAGGTAGACCAATGGCGACCGGGCATGGTGGAACGGATGCAGAATCCAAAGCTGCGCGAGGAAGAGATCACCTATCTCGCCCGGCTGAACGGCACGCCCGTGGCCGAGGCGGTGCTGCAACTGCGCGCGGGCATCGCCTACCTGGGCGGGGCCGCGACGCTGCCGGAGTATCGCGGGCGCCGCATCTACTCGACCCTGCTGCGCCGCCGCCTGGAAGACGCACGGGCGCGGGGCTATCAGATCGCGGCCATCGACGCCGAGCCGATGTCGCGGCGCGTGGTCGCGCGCTACGGCTTCAAGGAGTACGCCCGCACCTATGTCTACGGCTGGATGCCGGTTATCGACGTGGCCGTTATTCGCTCGCTGGTGCCTGACGAGTGAAAGCAACGGAGCCCCTACCACCCGGTAGGGGCTCCGTTAATTCCATGGAAACGGCCGGGGCCGTCCCCGCTGGTTGCTAGAGCGGACGACCCGTCTCGTCGGTGTGGTCGTGCATCAACTCTTCGCCGCGATTGGCGGCGTTCTCCAGGTCCTGGCCGCGATGATCCACCCAGGTCTGGGCCTCACGGGTGACGTTGCGATCGTTGCCTTGCACGTCATCCTGGCGTCCGGTTAGCGTGTCCTCGACGTTATCCAGGCCCTGCTCGATCTTGCCACCCAGATCCTTGGCTCCGCCGCGAAGCTGCTCGCCAAGATCGCCGCGATTGGCGCCCTGGCGCTCTTCGCGCTGTCCTTCTTGCTCGTTTTCTTTTCCACGTTGCCAGCTAGTCATCCTTGACCTCCTTTGTACAAGCGCGGTTAGTTGCTGACTCCTGGTCAATCGGCTCCGCCGTTGGCGGAAACCGGTGGGCGGGCGCTCCGAAGAGCATCCGGCCGCATGTCCGTTTATTAGAGCAATTGATGTGCCAGCCTGGGATGCGGCAATAGCCTAGCCGGGTCGCTGCAAGAGGATCAGGCGAAACTGGTTGTGCCGGGGCAGGGCGAGGTCAAGCCGGCCATAATGATCGAGAATGTCCTCGGTGAGCCGGGCAACGGCGGGCTGGAGCACGGCGTCCGGCACATTCCAGGTGGACGAGAAACAGCGGTCGCGCAAGGTGCGCAGATAGGACTCGGGCGTGCGCTCGGTGGTCCAGGTCGCCAGAACCATCTCGCGCATGGTATAGCCGGCGGCGGCGAGCAGCTTCGCGGCGTCGGTAGTGATGGCGGAGCGGCTGCGCTCCTGCGGCGCCCAACCGGCCTCGGCCAGGCGGGCCGTCCATTGCGTATCGAGCCAGGTCTCGCCCTGATCGTCGTGCTCGTCGCGCCCGAAGGCCAGCGCGCCGCCGGGCCTTACGATGCGCTCGATTTCGGCCAGCACCGGGGGCCAGGCGTCCACCAGGTGGAGCACGTGCACCACCAGGCCCGCGTCGAACGAGGCCGCGGCGAACGGCAACCGGGAGGCGTCGCCCCGGACCACGCGCACGGCGTCGCTCCGATTCGCTGCCGCCGCTTTCTCGCGCAGCACGCCCAGCATGCCCGCCGAGATGTCCACGCCCGTGGTCCAGGCGCCCGCCTCGGCCAGGGGCAGCAGCACCCGCCCGGTGCCCGCGCCCGCCTCGATTACGCGCAGGCGCTGCCCCGGTTGGGCGAAGGGCGCCAGAGCCTGGTACAGCCCCGCGCCGATCTGGGCGGCCACGCCCGGCGGCCAGCCGCGGGTCGCGTCATAGATACCGGCAGCCCGGTCAAAGTTTTGTCCCGGCATGGTGGTCCTCTACCCGGCGTCTGCCGCCGGCACTTCGGCTTCGATGAGCGTCTTCAGGTTATTCATGGCGCCCGTCGATTGCGTCTGCATCACCTGGTCCAGCGCCGCCGCCTGCGGGCTGCCGGCGGGCAGACCCGCAAAGTTGTAGCTCATGGCCCGTGTGAAGGCGGTACCGCCATCCTGGCCGGCGAAGGTATAGGTGATGCGCGCGGTGGTGCCGCCCTCGCCGGTCGCGTCCAGCACCAGGCGGTCGGGGCGCTGATATTCCACGCAGGTCCAGTGGGCCACGCCCTCGCGCCCGGCGATATTCACATACTCGGTGATCGCTTCGCCGAGTTGCACCGGGTGGTCGATGGCGCCCTCGACGCCCCGTGTGGCCGGGTGCCACTGCGGCCAGTACCGCGCCGTGGTGGCTGCGTCGAACACGGCCGGGCGCGGGCGCCCGACAAGGACGGTATCCTCCACATAGCCCATCTGCGCTACCTCCTGTGCTCTTCTCCTGCTCGGTTCTCAGCCGCGCACAGTGCCATTATAGCATCCTGCTCGGCGGACCGGGTATAATGGAACGGGCCTGCGGGCCGTGTTCTGGGGTCACGCGAATTGCGAGGGCCGCCGAAAGCGTGTATGATGGCACCGCAACACGTGGTGTGTGGAAGGCGCCCGGCAGGGCGCAATCCTGCCGGTTGGGGGCGGCGCCCTGGATGGACGGAGGTCAGGGGCCGCCGGGATACCGCAGATGAGGAGTACGGATGAGTAACGCGCCGCAACAGCAACCCGGCGGGGGGTCGCGCCCGCCGCAGATGGGTGGACTTGGCAACCTGGCGAGCGCCGCCGGTGGTGGACTCACACGGTGGATTCTCATCGGCGTGGTCGTCATTCTCCTGGTCTGCGCGACCTTTACCGTGCTGCTTGTGACCTTGAACAACCTGTCGAACCCGGCGGGGACCCCGCCCCCGGCTGGCACGCCGGGCAACGAGGGCGCGGCGGGCGGCGCCGGCAACGGCACCGTCACCATCGTCGGCCTGAACCTGGGCCAGGTGATCATGACTAGCGCCATCGACAGCGCCAATCGCCCGACGGCGGTGACCGATACCTTCGCCACTACCGCCCCGGCGATCTACGCCGTGGTGCCCGGCGTCAACGTGCCGGCGGGCAGCAGCCTGTTTGCCCGCTGGTTGCGCGACGGCCAGCTCTTTGAGGACAGTTCGGCCATCACCGCGGATAAAGCTTATACCAACACCTTTATCCAGTTCACCTTGCAGCCGAAAGCCGGGCAAACCTTGCCGCCGGGGGCCTATACCGTGCAGATTTTCGGCAACGGCGTGCAGCGTACCGCGGCCCAGTTCACGGTACGGTGACGGCGTGCCGCGCCGTACACGCCGTCACGCCGGCTCCACGCTCGCGGCTGATGCGCTATCCTAGTCTGGTTCTGTGCTCTGTTGACCTTACGTTCGTTATCACGCCTGCCGGCTAAGTTCGCGCGCCTGCGACCGGCGGCCCTTGGCCTGCTGGTGCTGCTCACGGCCTGTTCTGCACTGGGCGGGCCGCCGCCCACGGCAACCCTGGTCTGGCCGGTGGTCACCGTCGCCGCGCAACCGGGGCCGGTCCACACCCAGCGGATCGAGATCGGGCTGGCCCAGGGCGGCGAGTCGTTCGATCCTACCTTTCTCCACCCCACCATCCCGCTGATCAAACCCCTGGGCATCCGCTATGTGCGGCTCGACCACATCTATAACCACCCCGGCGTGGTCGCCCGCCGGCCCGGTGGCGGGCTGACCTACGACTGGACCCCCCTCGACACGCTGGTGGACGACATCCGGGCCATGGACGCCGAGCCGATGCTGGACCTCAGCTATATGCCGCCCGCCCTCAACCCCCAATCGCAGTTACTGCCGCCACTCGATTGGGAGGAGTGGAACAAGCTGGTGCATACCACCACGCGCCATTTCAACGTCGACCGTGCCCTGGGCCTGCGCTACTGGGAGATCTGGAACGAGCCGAACCTGTGGGGCGCCTGGCAAGGGTCATATCCCCAGTATCTCAACCTCTACGACATCAGCCGCCGGGCCATCCACGACCTCGACCCGCGCGCCGTCGTCGGCGGGCCGTCGTTGTCGCTGTACGAAGAATCGGCGCTCGACTGGCTGCTGGGCTACGAGACCGCGCAGGACGACGGCGGCGATGTCGGCTTCCTCTCCTGGCACGCCTACGGCTGGACGCCGCAGGAGATGGCCGCCCAGGTGCAGGCGGCCCGCGCCCTGGCCGCGCGCAAACGTCCCGACCAGCCGCCGGAGTTGATGATCACCGAACTGGGCCTGCGCACCGGCGGGCCGGGCGACACCAGCGTGGACAATAAAGCCGACACCCCGGCGGCGGCGGTCCACCTGCTGGCCGCGATCCAGGCGCTCGACGCGGCGGGGCTGGATAAGCTGTTTGTCTTCGAGTTGCGCGACGGGCCGCATCCCGGCGGCGAGTACTGGGGCCGCTTCGGCATCCTGACCTACAACCTGCATCCCAAGCCGATCTACCACGCGCTGGCCGCGTATCATGCGCTGGGCCGCGATCTGCTGCCGGTCACGGTCACGCCCGCCCGGCCCGATATGGGGATGCTGGCGGCTCCCGATGGGCGCGCCCTGCTCTGGTACAGCGGCACGGACCCGGTGCGCGCTGAGGTCCACCTGCCCGCCGCCGGGGCCACGGTGCGCGCCACCCTGTTCGACGCCACGCACAATAACCCCGCCGCCGGCTTCGGCGGCGATACGCCTACCCCCGCGGGCACCTTCCCCACCGCCGGCCTCAACTTCGTCCTCCAGCCCGACAGCATGGTCATCCTGGAACCTGTTCGCTAGCGGGGCACGAGATCGTACCAGGCAACGGACCCGGCGTGTTATAATGCCTGGATTCAATCCCATCTCTGAGGAGGTATTATATCGTGAGTAACACGCCGGATGTGCGGGGCCTGGAGGCTTTTGACGAGGTGAAGCGGGCCATCGTCGTGGCCGCCCATGCCGACGACATGGAGACGATGATGGGCGGTACGCTCATCCTGCTGCGGCAGCGCGGGGTCGAGTTCTACGAGGTGATCTGCACGGCGGGCGACCGCGGCAGCAACGAGCCGCAGTGGACCCGCGAGTCGCTGGCGGTGACCCGCGTGCAGGAAGCCCGCCACGCCGCCGAGATGCTGGGCGTGGCGCGTGTGGAGATCATGGGCCACCCCGACGGCGAACTGGAGCCGGCGCTGGAGCTGCGCGCCGAGATCGCGCGCTACTACCGGCTGTTCCAGCCCGATACGCTGTTCACCTTCGACCCCACCGGCTGGCTGCTGAACCACCCCGACCACCGCGTCACCGGGCGCACGGCGCTCGACGCGCTGATCCCGGCGTCGATGCGCCTGTATCACCAGGAGCAACTGGATGCGGGGCTGGAGCGCGCCGAGATCAAACAGATCTTCCTCTGGACCGGCCACGCCGCCGATGTGTTTGTCGACATTTCTGGCGTCTACGACCAGAAGTTCGCCGCCTGCCGCGCCCACGCCAGCCAATTCCCCGAAGATGCCCGCCTCGACTGGATGAAGCGGTTGGACAGCGCCCGCGGCGAACGCATCAACGCGCCCTATGCGGAGTCGTTCCAGGCGCTACGGACCTTCTAACCGATGAGTGGACTGGAGATCGTTGGATTTTTAGCCCTGGGCGCCACCCTGGGTACATTCGGCACGATCATCGGCGCGGGGGGCGGGTTTTTGCTGGTGCCGGTGTTGTTGCTGCTGGGCTGGCCTCATGAGCAGGCCGCCGGCACGTCGCTGCTGATGGTAGCGGCCAACGCGGCGTCGGGCAGCCTGTCGTATCTGCGCCAGAAGCGCGTCGATCTGGCGAGCGGGTGGCGCTTCGCCGTGGCCACGCTGCCGGGGGCACTGATCGGCTCGCTGGTGGTCGACCAGATCAGCGGGCGGGTGTTCAACACGATTTTCGGCCTGCTGCTGATTTCGCTGGCGATCTACCTGTTCCTGCACCCCGAGCGCCGCCGGGCGGCGAGCAAACCGGGCGAGACGCCGCCGCGCCCGCCCGGATGGCGTGGGTGGGGCTGGACGGTGCGTAACTTTGTCGATGCCCGCGGCGAGCACTGGGTCTACGGCTACGCCCAACCCTGGGCCATCCTGCTGTCGTTCGGGGTCGGCTTCATGTCCAGCATTCTGGGCATCGGCGGCGGCATCATCCACGTGCCTGCACTGATCAATCTGTTCAACTTCCCCGCCCACGTTGCCACGGCGACCTCGCACTTCGTGCTCGCCATCACCGCGGCGGCGGGCACGGCGGGCCACCTGGTGCAGGGCCATGTGCGTATCGTGGAGGGGTTGTTGCTGGGCGCGGGCGCGATCGCGGGAGCACAGGTCGGCGGAGCCGTCTCCCACCGCGTGAACGCCGTCTGGATCACCCGCGCCCTGGCCGTCGCCCTGACTCTGGTCGCCGTCCGCCTGCTGCTCGGTTGATCACACCGGCCTGACTCCTCAGCGGACCGTAAGGGCAGGCGTGCCACTTTGCGCGCAGCGAAAGGTCTCGTCGCCTGCCCGATGTCGGTCTGAACGCAGCGAAGAATCTCGCCACCCGCCGCTTGTCACTCTAAGCGCAGCGAAGAGCCGCGTCTCGTGGGGTCCGAGACGCGATGCTGCACTGCGTACAGCATGACAGGCCGCGGCGAGTCACCCCAGCGGTCCCACCCGCAGGCCGCGCCGGGTTAGGGGCGCGGCGGCTGCGTCGGCGGGATCACGCGCGTCGGTTGCGGCGCGGGCGGCGGCTGCGTCGGTGGCGGCGGCGCGGGTGGCGGCTTCGGCGGCTTCGTCGGCGGAGGCGCCGGGGGCTGCGTCGGCGGAGGCGCCGGGGGCTGCGTCGGCGGTGGGGCCGGCGGTTGGGTTGGCGGCGGGGCCGGGGGCTGCGTCGGTGGCGGCGCAGGAGGTTGCGTCGGCGGCGGCGCGGGCGGCGGCTGCGTGGGCGGGGCCGGTGGTGGCTGCGTGGGCGGCGGCTGGGTCGGCGGCGCAGGCGGGGGCGGCGGAGCCACCGTCGGCTGGGGCCGTGGTGTGGGCGGGCGCGGCGGCGGCAGTGTCGGGCGCGGGCGCGGCGGGGGCGGCGGCGCGACCACCGGCGGGGGCGGGACCAGCGTGGCGGTCGGCGGCACCGGGGTATCCGTCGGTAGCGGCGTCGGCGTGGCCGTCGGCAGCGGCGTGGCCGTGGGCAGCGGCGTCGGCGTGTCGGGCACGAACGGGATGTAGACCGGGCGCGGTCCCTGCCGCAGCGCATCGTCCGGCGGCTCGGTCGGCGTCGGCGAGAACGGCACAATGGTCTGCGCCGCTTGCAGCACCGGGAACGCCTCCAGTCCCAGGCTGATGCGGTCGGCGGCAATCGCCGTCGCCAGGCCGCGCAGTTGGACAGGGGCAAACGCGGCGCTCTGCGCCCCGCCATACTCCGCGGCAACATCGGCGGGCGCGGAGCCCAGCCGCCCCGTGGCCGGCGCGCGCAAGGCCCACCAGCCGCTGGCGGCGACAGCCAGCAGCGCCAGCACCCCCAGCACCCACAGCAGTCGATTATCGTCGCGTTCCGGGACATCGAACCGGGGCGCCGCGCCCCGCTCTTGCGGCCAGGCGATCCGCATCAGCTCTCACCCCGCCCGGCGTGCAGCGCCACCGGCGACTCCTTGCCGGCGGCGCCGTTCCCGTTGCCGTTCCCGTTCACCGGGGCCGGGGCTTTGCGCACGGTGCCCGGCACGAGCCGGGTCAGCGCCGGGCGCCGGGTTTCGCCCAGCAGCCGGTAGATATGGACCGCGGCGGCTTTGCCGCGGACTTCGATCGGCCCCAGGTCCGACCACTGCCACAGGTTGGGGTTGTCCAGCGCCGCCACGGTGCTGCCGCTGACGATGATGTCGCAGTCGGGCATGGTCTTGGTCAGCGCCTCCAGGCGCGAGGCGACGTTCACCGCGTCGCCGATGACGGTGTACTCCATGCGGTCTTCCGAGCCGACCTGCCCGGCGATAACCGACCCGGTGGTGATGCCGATGCCCTGGCGCAGCGGCGGCAGCCCGGCTTTGGCCCGGCGCACGTTGATCTGGACCAGCGCGGCGCGCATGGCGAGCGCCGTCGCCAGGGCGCGGCCCGCGTGGTGGGTCACACTCACCGGTGCGCCGAAGATGATCAGCGCCGAGTCGCCCACGAACTTGTTGACGATGCCGCCGTACTGCTTGCTGGCCTGCACCACGGCCCGGAAGTATTCGTTGAGCAGATCGACGATCTCTTCCGGCGGCGACTCTTCGGACAGGCGGGTGAAGTCGCGCAAATCGCTGACCAGGATGGTCACGGTGCGCTGCTCGCCGCCAAGCTTGATCTGCCCGGCGATCAGTTGGGCTGAGACTTCCGGCGAGACAAAGCGGCCAAAGAGGTCTTTGACGAACAGTAACTGCCGCAAGCCGGCGATCATGTCGTTGAAGCGCGCCGCCAGCAGGCCCAGTTCGTCGTGGCGCACCACCGGCACCTGCACTTCCAGGTCGCCGCGGGCGACGGCCCAGGTGGCCTGCACCAGTTGGGCCACCGGGCGGTCGATCTGGGCGGCCAGGATACCGCCGATGACCACGATCAGGATGAAGCCGAGACCGAAGAACGGCACCAGCGTCCAGAGGCTGTTGTTGAGGCCGGCGTCGAGCGTGCTCGTGCTGAGCATGACGCCGTAGACGCCGGGCGCACCGTTCAGGCCATGGCCCGGCACCGCGCCCGTGGCTTCCAGGAACGTGTCGCCGTGCACCGAGACGGTGCGGAACTCGACCGGTGCGCTGGGGTCGTTGTGGACGGTATCGTACCAGCCGCCCGGCAGCGGCGGCACCATCCCGGCGTCGTTGGGCTGACCGGCCAGGGTGTGGGCCAGGGGGATGCCCTGCGGGCCATAGAAGGTCGCGCCGTTGCTCAGGCTGTCGCGCTGGACCTGGCCCAGCAGCCGCGACAGGTACGTGCCGACGAGAATGGCGCCGATCACCTGATCGCCGCGGCGCACCGGGCCCGCCGTGTAGAAGCCGCGCCCGTCGGTGCTGTCCACCACCGCGGAGATCTTGTCGATGGCGCCGGGGTGCAGCGCGGCCTGGATCAGGTTGGTGGGCGCGATCTCCGCCGAGATCGCCGGGCCGGGCGCCGCGCCGGGCTGGTGCAGATCGAGCAGGGTGCTGCCGTCGGCGGCCACGATCAGGACGTGGTCGAAGCCGTTGTTCAACGCCAGCGGGGCGATCAGGCTGTGCAGCGTTGTCGTGTCGCGCTCACGCACCGCCTCCGGCAGGCCCTGGGTGAAGAGCATGAGCCGTAACCCGGCCAACTGGTGCGACTCGGCGCCGGCCAGGCTATTGGCGCCCCCGCGGGCGGCATCGAGCAGTTGCTGGTGAAACCGGTCGTGCAGCGACTGGCTGGCGGCGCGGGTCAGGAGATACGTGGCCCCGGCGGCCAGCACCATTGCCAGCAATAGATACGGAATGACAATTTGATAGCGCAGGCGGCGAGTGGCGATGCGGGTAAGCCAGGCGATTGGCGTGCGCGGGGAAGGCGTGTGCGGCTGGGGCGGCACCATGAGTCCCTCTCAATATCGATTTGTGTTGCGAGGATGCGATGTGTGGAGTCTGAAAATAATGCCCGTCACAGGTGAATGGTGAAGCGCTCCGCGGCCCGACGCAGAGCGGCCCATTCATGGCAGGTAGATTATACCACAACGAGCGGGCACTGCAAGAGTAAAAACTACATTATGGTAAGGTTTTGATCATTAGAAAAACCTAAATATTTGTAATGATCGGCCCTCCTACCGGCTCGCGCCCGAATTCGGGTCGATCATCAGGCCCGACTCGTCCACCGCCTCGAAATTAGAACCGGCCACGGTGCTCAACTCGTGCAGCACGTCGTTGTCCCAGCGCTCGTCCTGCGTGCCCGACAAGAACCAGTTGCCGCCGTTGTCGGCCAGGAACATGCCGTACTTCTTCAGCGCGGTCAGGATCACCTGGTCAGCGGGGGGGTAGCCGGAGATGTCGAAGCCCGCCTTGAGCCGCACACGCAGGCCCATGGGCGGCAAGGACGAATCGGCGATTCCCGCGTCGTGGCGGGCGGGCCAGATGTGGGCGTTCTGAGTGCTGTTGGCGGTGAAGCGAACGGCATGGCGGATGGCACCCGCCGCCACCTCGTCATAGCGGATCAGGCCGGGCAAGATCGGCAGGCCCGCGGCGTCGGCGGAGGTCCAGTCGTCAGGGCGCAGGGCGTTGGAACTCAGGTCCCAGCGCGCGCCCGAATAGGCTTGCCAGCTTCCGTTGCCCTGCGGGTATGCCAGGTACAACTCGTTGAGGCTGCACCCGCCGCCCTGGTCCACCACCAGCACGTGACGGTCTCCGCCGCTGGCCGGGCCGCCCTCGATGGGCGCGGTCAGCGGGATGGGGTAGGGGCCGGGGTCGCTTTCGCCCGGTTTGGTGAAGCTGGCGGGCACCAGCGGCTCGCTGCCGGCCACGGCCAGCCAGGGGATGCCGATGGGCGCCCCCTGATACGTGCCCGACCCGAAATCGGCGTGCAGGTGGCCGCCCAGCCCGATGGTGCCGATATAGGTGGCGGACAGGGGATGCACCGGCAGAGCGGAGATGTCGCGGTTCCAGATGTTGTCCGCCGGGAACATGGCGCAGCCGGATTGCAGAGTCAGATAGACGATCTTGGCGATCTGGGCGCGGGTGGCCGGGTTGCCGGGGCGGAAGCTGCCGTCGGCATAGCCGCTGATGATGCCGTGCGCGTAGGCCGTCTCCACCACCTGGAAGAAGGCCGAACCGGGCGGCACATCGCCGAAATGGCCCTGCGCGGGGTTGAGCAAGGTCCACCCGGCGGCCAGCGTGATGATCTTGCTGAGCTGGGCGCGGGTCACGTCGTTGCCGGGGCGGAAGGTGCCGTCGGCGTAGCCGCCGATGATGCCGCGGGCATAGGCCGTCTCGATGGTCGCGTAAAAGGGCGAGGCCGGCGGCACGTCGCTGAAGTGGCCCTGGGCCGGGGTGAGCAGCGGCCAGCCGTAGGCCAGCACGACGATCTTGGTCAGTTGGGCGCGGGTGGTCGGGTTGCCGGGACGGAAGGTGCCATCGCTGTACCCGCTGATGGCGCCCTGGCAGGCCAGCCACAGCACCGGGTCGTAGAAGTAGGCGCCGGCCGGCACGTCGCTAAACTGCGCGGTGCAGGTGTTGGCCGGGCGGTTGGCCGTGGGGGTGCCCACGGCCGCCGGGTGCGGGGCCAGGGCAACGAGGAGCGCGGCCAGGCCCGGCAACAGAGCCGCGACCAGGCGCAGGAACGCTGATCTCATGGCAGATCCTTCCATTCGATCGGGCGCACCGATCAGTGATACGTGGTGGTTAGACGGGATCGGCGGCGGGGGTTGCGGGCGCGGGGCCGTCCAGTTCGGCGGCCAGCCGTTCCAGGGCCTTGTCGTCGGGATAGGTTTCCCGCGCCATTTTCAGCAGGGCGGCGGCATAGCGGCGGCGGTCGTTCTCGACATAGGCCCGCGCCAGCGCGAGATACCCGGCGGCGGGCATGTCGTAAAAACCGTCCAGCGTGCCGAACTCAAATTCGGGGTTCTGCTTGACCACCATCAGGAACTCGGCCAGGCTGGAGCCTTCCTGCCCGCGGTAGGCCAGGGCGATGGCGCGCTGGGCGCGCGCAGTGGGGTTATCGGGGTCGAGCAGGTTCACGCGGCGCGGCGGCGCGGGCGGCGGTTTGGACGCGGGTTTGCCGGGATTCGCCGGCCGGGGCGCCACGGGGCCGGCGGTGCTCGCCACCTGGGTCCCGCCGGCATCGGTGGCCGGCAAGGCGACCGCGGCGGGCGTCCGGCGACGCCGCGTGAAGCCGACGAGCAGCAGCGCGCCCAGGGCAAGCGCCACGAGCGACACAATCCAGGGCGCGGGATCGGGCGCGGGCGTGGCCGACCGGGCCGCCGAGACGGCGCCCGTGGCCGCGGCCGGCTTGGGCGAAGTGGCGGCCCCCAGCAGGCCCGACAGCAGCCCGTCCATCGGCGGGGCGGGGGTCGCCGTGGGGCGCGGCGTGGGCAAGGCGGTGGGCACCGCGTCGGCCAGGTACCACAACAGTTGGGCGCGGCGGGCGATCGTGAGCGTCTCCGCCGTGACGGGCGCGGGCGGCTGGGCAAAGCCGTAGTCGAGCAGCACCTCCGTATCGGGCACGGCGAACGGCGAGGCGTGCAGCACCACGGAGATCAGCCGGCGCCCGTCGCGCGTGGCCGACGCCACCAGGCAATTGCCGGCGTTGTCGGTCAGCCCCGTCTTGACCCCATCGGCGCCGTCGTAGCTGGTCAGCAGTTCGTTAGTGTTCTTGAGCGCGTGGCCCGGCACCGTGTGGTAGACCTGGTGGACGATCTCGTTGAAGGTCGGATTGTGCAGGTCATACCAGGCGATGCTTGCCAGGTCGTAGACCGAGCTGTAGTGGTCGGGATCGTCCAGGCCGTGCGGGTTCATGAAGTGGGTATCGGCCAGGCCCATTTGCTGCGCCTGCTGGTTCATGAGCGCCACGAAGCGGCCCACCGGCCCCCGGTCGGCGGGTTCCTTCAGGCCCTCGCCGACGTGGCGGGCCAGCGCCTCGGCGGCGTCGTTGCCCGACGGCAGCAGCAACCCGTACAGCAGGTCGCTCACCGTGCGCTGTTCGCCTTCCACCAGGCCCATACTCGACTCGCCGACCAGGTCGCTCGCCGTGGCCGTGACCACGTCGGTGAGCGAGACCCGTTGCAGCGCCAGCAAGGCGGTCATCGTCTTGGTGGTGCTCGCCATGGGCAGCCGCTGGTGCGGGTTCTTGGCGTACAGGATGCGCCCGGACGGGTATTCGACGACGATGGCGGCGCGGGCCGTCACCTTGGGCAGATCGGCCTGCGCGGGCGCCGGGGTCGGGGTGGGCGTCGCGGCCAGCGCGACAGGCCCGGAAAGCGCCAGAACGGTCAGTGCCAGTACAAAATAGAGCGCGCGACGGATCATGAGCATAGGCAGGTTGGGTGGTCGAAGCGCCTGGGGCGGGAACACCGAGGTCTCCTGGCGATAGTTGGCTGGACAAGCGCAGACGTCACTTCTGCGTGGTCGGCCTCATTATAGCAGGTTGATCCGTAGAGGGCAAGTTGGCGGCCTGGCGCTGGACCTGGCGCGCCTCCCAGGTGCGGTAGAGCCAGATGATGATCAGCAGCAGCCCGAAGCCCAGTGTGTAACCGCCGAGCACATCGCTGGCCCAGTGCTGGCCCATCCAGATCCGCGACGGTCCGACCAGCACCACCATTGCCCCGCTCAGCACCAGGCAGAGCGCGCGCCACGGTCCCTTCTTCATCAGCGTGAAGGCCAGGTAGAAGCAGAAGCCGAACACCAGCGTGTACTGGGTGACATGGCCGCTGGGAAAGCTGTAGCTGGTCAGGTGCTGGAACACCTGCACCAGATCGGCGCTGGGCCGGGCGCGGTGAACGAGAAACTTCACCACCTCTTCAAGCATTGTAGCAAGGGAGGCCAGCAATAGGAACCCGGCCTCCGCAATCCGTTTGGTCAGGGCGATGCCCAGCGCCAGGACGACGGGGAAGACGAAGTTCCAGGGCGCGAAGCCGGGCGCACTCACGGCCACCAGCAGCGCATCGGCCGGCCCGAATTGCAACTCCTGGACCTCGCGCGTAATCGGCACATCGAGGGAGAGGGGGTCCAAAAAGAGCACCGCCGCGGTGACGGCGCCGAATAGGACGAGGAGGATCAGCCCCAGGCCGATGACGAATTGCCCCCGGAACAGCCCGCGCTGGTGTGTGCGGATGTCCTGGCGGGCTTCCTGCGGCGTGGCCGGTTGGAGTGGATTGGGGGTATCGGAATCCATCACGCTGTATTTCCTCCCCGGAGGCCGGCCGCAGGTGTAAATATTTTGTAACGTTGCAATAGCAATTTCCGTACCTTATGGTGTTGACAGCGTGGGGCGCTTATGGTAGGATGCTCGCGCTGCCAGGTGGCGGCTGATATTGTTTGCATTCTGAAAGGAGTTAAGGCACATGTCGTATTCTCCGGGTGGACCGGGTTATGCATCGGGCGGGCCGGCCGAACCCGCGTTCTCACAAGCCGGTCTCCAGGACGTGGTGAATTCCTGGATCGCCGCGGTGACCAAGCCGAGTGTCCAGACTTTCGCTGCGGAAGTGCCGCGGACTTCGCAGAACCGCCTGATCATGAGCGTCGGTTTGGCGACGGTCATTGCCGCGGTGCTGGGGCTGATCAGTGGGCTGCTCTCGGGCAGCGCCACCGGCTTTATCGGCTCCCTGATTGGGACGCCCATCGGCTTCTTCGTGGGCCAGGGCATCATCTTCCTGATCGCGAAGATGGTGGGCGGGAACGGCAGCTTCATGGAGCAGTCCTGGGTCATGTCGACCTTCTGGGCGCCGATTCTGATCCTGACCAACATCCCGATCATCGGCGGCTTCATCGGCCTGTTCGCGTGGCTGTACTCGCTGTACCTGACGTACCTGGCGCTGCAGCCGACCCATCGCATGGACAGCACGAAGGCGCTGACCGTGGTGGGTATCCTGTTCGCCATCGTCGTAGTGCTGGGGCTGTGCGCCTTCTTCACCGTGGGCCTGGCCTTCCTGGGCCTCGCCGCGGCGGGCGGCAACCAGTAATCCGCTCTATCGGATCGAAAAGACCCGGCTTCCGCGGAGGCCGGGTCTTTTTTGGTGCCTGTGGCCGGCGCGCTGAGGGTCTCGCGCGCCATCTGCTGAAACAGGATTCGCGGTAGTAGCGGACAATCGCCCATCTCGCATAGCGGCCTTACCCCGCCGCGCCGCCGCGCCGCTTCAGCACCTGGTACAGCACCAGCACCACCACCAGCACCCCCAGAATCCGCACCACCGCGCTGCCCCAATCGAGCACGAAGGCGGCGAGGGCCAGCATGACAAAAACTGCCACCAGACCCCAGATCACCCGGTTGGCGGACGCCTGATTCACCCCTTGTTTACCTCTTTCATGCCCCGATTGGGGCTACATATTTCCGCTTTACTGGACAAATCCCCATAGGGATGGTATAATTATTTAGAACTGAAGTTCTAAAAATGGCCGAGTTCGCCGGCTGCGCGGCCCTGTTTGTAGCACGTAGCCAAGTCCCTGTAGAGATGTATATTCAGTCCGTGATGAGAGAAAGAGGCACACCGATGGCGATAACTTCCCAGGAAGCGGCCGAGATCCTGTTCAATTGCGCCACGCTGCTGGAGATGGCCGGGGCCAACCCGTACCGCATCGCGGCTTACCGCAACGCCGCCCGCGTCATGCTCCAGTTGGGCGATCTGGCGCCGCGCGTGGTGGTCAACGACGAGGCGATGCGCGGGTTGCACTTCGGCAAGCGGCTGACGCGCAAGCTGCGCGAGCTATTCGCCGAGAACCACATGACTTTCTACGACGAGTTGCTGGCCGAGTTGCCGCTGCCCGTCGCCCGGCTCATGACCGTGCCGGGGGTCGGCCCCAAGACGGCCCTGCGGCTTTACAACGAGCTGGGCATCAGTTCGCCCAAGGCCCTGGCGGCGGCAGCCGGGGCGGGGGAGATCCGCAAGGTGCATGGCTTCGGGCCGCGGCGCGAAGCGCGCTGGGCGACTGCCGGCGCGGTGGCCGAGCGGCCCGCCGATCTGCCGAAGGCGGCCTGACATGGCCCGCCGCGCCCGCAAACCGACCTCGTCGGCGGAAGCCTGGCTTGTTCCGCTGCCCGGCTTCGACCTGGACCTGGGCGACGACGACATCCTGGCCGCCTTCACCGATCTGGATGCGCCCGACGACGCCGGCGAGGCCGACCTGCCCGAAGCCGCTGCACCGGAGCCGGAACCGCCGCCGCCCGATCCCTTCGAGGTGGCGCGCGAGCGCTTCGCCCTGGCCGCGACTCCCACCCTGAGCCTGGAGCCGCGCGCCTACCAGCGCGCGGCTTTGCAGGCCTGGATCGGCAACGGCGGGCGGGGCATGGTCGTCCTGCCCACCGGCGCGGGCAAAACCGTGCTCGCGCTGATGGCCGTGGCCCACGCGGGCCTGCGCACGCTGGTTGTGGTGCCCACCATCGAACTGTTACAGCAGTGGCGCGACTCGCTGGTGCACAAACTCGGGCTGCCGGAGGAGATGGTCGGCATGATCGGCGGCGGCGTGCGCCAGTCGCGCCCGATCACGGTCATCACCTACGACTCGGCGTCGATGCCCCGGCGCAAACTCGACACGTGGGGCCTGCTCATCTTCGACGAAGCCCACCATCTGCCGGCCAACGCCTACCGCCGCATCGCCGAGCACTCGCCCGCGCCGCTCCGCCTGGGCCTGAGCGCCACCCCGGAGCGCTCGGACGGCCTGCACGAAGACCTGTTCGCGCTGATCGGCCAGGAGGTCTATCGCCAGGGGCCGAAGGCGTTGTCGCGCGACAAGCATATCGCGGCCTACCGCGAGCGGCGCATTTTCGTCAACCTCACCGGCGAGGAGCAGGCGCGCTACGACGCGCTTACCGCCGAGTACCGCTGGTACCTGGCGACGCACCGCGCCGACCTGGGCGCGGCCTACGGCGCGGGCATGTTCGAGGCGCTGATCCGGCGCAGCGGGTTCGACCCCGCCGCCCGGCAGGCGCTCGCCGCCCAGCGCAAGGCGCGCATGCTGGCGCTGAACGCCGAGTCCAAGATCCAGGCGGTGGAAGAGTTGCTGCGCAAGCACGCGGGCGACAAGGTGATCATCTTCTCGGAGTTCAATGTGCTGGTCGACTCGATCAGCAAGCGCCTGTTGTTGCCGTCGATCACCTACCGCACCCCCGCCGAGGAGCGCAAGGCGACCCTGGCCGCTTTCCGCACCGGCGCCTACACCAAGCTGGTGACGGGGCGCGTGCTGAACGAGGGCGTGGACGTGCCCGATGCCAACGTCGCCATTGTCGTCAGCGGCAGCAGCACGCCGCGCGAGTATATTCAGCGCCTGGGCCGCGTGTTGCGGCCCAAGCCGGGCGAGGCCGTGCTCTACGAGATCATCACGCGCGGCACCTCGGAAGAAAGGTCGTCGCGCCGCCGCCGGCCCAAGGAAGACCTGGACCCGGCGCCCGCCGCGCCCGCGGCCACGCCGGAAGCCCTGGCGCCCGTGGCCTCCGCCGCCTGACCACCCGGCCCACCAGTAGAGGAGGAA
>DASSGZ010000330.1:0-14773 GCA_035693165.1 Chloroflexia bacterium
GATGATCGAGATGATGAAGCCGATGCCCAGGGACGACCAGATCAGCAACCCCAGCACCACCGCCAGCCACGCGACCGATCCCAGGACCGGCACCCCGAGGCCGAGCGTGACCAGCAAGACCAGCGCCAGCGCCACGATCGCCGCGAACAGGCTGAAGCCGATGTATTTGCCGGTCAGGATCTCCCCCGGCGTGATCGGCGTGACGCGGAACAACTCGAACCGGCCAAACTGGCGCTCGCGCACCATGGAGAGCGCGCTGATGGTGATCGCCAGGTGCTGCAATAACAGGGCGATCGCCCCCGGCACATAGAAAACGGTCGGGCTGGTGTTCAGCGCGGCGATGGGAGCGAGGTTTTCGGCTTTACCGTATAGCGGCGCGGCCAGCACATATGGATTGATCGTGCCGTACAGGCGGGTCAGCACGCGCAGGTCGCTGATGTCCCGGCGCGCTGCGACGATCTGCCGGCTGATGGTGCTCGGATCACTCTCGGGGTCGCGCAGGCTCTCGCCGAGCGCTTGCAGGTCGGTGCTGAGGCGCGCGGCCACCTGGCGGCCCTGTGTCAGATTGTTCACCTCGGACGGCGGCGGCGCCGAGGTGTTGCGGATGGGCTCGGTTTGCAGCACCGCCAGCAGCACCTCCAGATGGAGTCCGATCAGACTCGCCGCCGGCTGCACCTCCTGGACACTGGCCGCCGCGCCGTCCCGGTCGTGCTGGGCCAGGCGGGCCTGGGCCTGTGCCAGCCCATCATCCACTCGCCGCAGGGCACGATCCACGTCGTCGGCGCCTCCCTGGCTGCGCTCGACCGCCTGGGCCACGATCCGTTTGTTCAAGTCGTTGCTGTACAGGACCGTGACCAGCACGATAAAGCCGCTACGCATCGGATCGATCGTGTTGTACAGCACCAGCAGCTCTGCCTGGCCTCCCGCACCGATTTGCTGGGCGGCGTGGGCCGGCAGTACCACGACTACATCGACCTCCTCGGCGCGCAGCCGTGCGATGGCATCCTCTTGATCCGTCGTAATGTCCACCAGATGAATATTGCCGGTGGCAAATTCCTGGCGGTAAGCCTGGATCTCCTGGGGCGAGATCAATCCGGGGGGCACGACCAGGACGGCGTCGAGCACCCCTAGTTCCCCCACATAGCCCACGCCAAACAACAGCATGATCACGAACGGTCCCAGGATCAGCGACAGCACGAGGCGGGGCTGGCGCACGACTTCGGTGATCTCCTTGGTGACAAAGCCGCCGATCCGGATCAGACGTTTATCCATGAGTAATACCGCTTTCGGTCTGCTATCAAGTTCGATACAACTACAACAGCACTTGTAACGAAGATGCACCACCGGGCTTTGCGGGTGCCGGGTATTTTCGGTCCCGAGATCCTGCGCCGCCCCTCGCCGCCACCGCAGGGGTCCGGTTGCCGGCGGTGCCCGACAGGCGATGGCCGTTTTCCAGCGCATTACGGACCGCGCCGGCAGGCTGCCGCGCGGCGTGGAAGAGGGTGGGAACCAGAGAAGGGATCGGATGGAACAGTTGCCGGCGCAGCTACCGGCCGGCCGGTGGGGCGGGCGGGCCGCTCAGGGGGCCGGCGGGCCTGCGGCGCAGCTACCGGCCGGCCCGCCGGCGGCACTGGCCCGCGCCGCGTCTGTATCTGGCGGACGGCGATGCATCTATTGCTCGAACACGACGGCGCCCCGGATCACGGTTTGCAGGATGCGGATCTCGCCCACGCGCTCCATATCCGCCGCGAAAGGGTCCTCGGCCAGCACGACCAGGTCGGCCCACTTGCCGGGCGCGAGCGTGCCCTGCTCGTCCTCCGCAAAGGCCGCGTAGGCCGCCCCGCTGGTATACCAGGCGAGCGCCTGGTCCAGGGAAATGGCTTCCTGGGGGGCGTAGGCGGCGCCACTGGCGGTGCGCTGGGTACACGCCGCCGCGATGCCCAGCAGCGGGGCGCCGTTCACCACGGGGCGATCCGAGCTGAAGGCTACGGGCAGCCCGCGCAGGCTCGCCATCGGGTAGGTGAGCCGCAGCCGGTCTTCCCCCAGCGCGGCCCGGATGCCGTCGCCCAGTTCGGTGATGAACCGCGGCTGGGTGACGATCACCACGCCCAGCCGCCGGATGCGTGCGATCAGGTCGGGCCGCAGCACACCGCAGTGCTCGATGCGGGGCCGGTAACGCGCTGCGCCGGCGCCCATACAGGCCTCGATCGCGTCCAGACCGGCGCCGATGGCGCGGTCGCCGATGGCGTGCATCGCCACCTGCCAGCCGCCGCGATGGGCCCGTGCGATCTGGGCGTGAATCTCCTCCTCGCTCTTGACCAGGAAGCCGCAGTCCGCCGGGGTGCCGCAATAGGGCGTGGAGAGCGCCGCGGTGCGCCCGATCAGCGAGCCATCCAGGAAGAACTTCATCGCTCCCAGCTTCAGCCGCCCGTCGCCGAAGCCGGTGTGCAGGCCGAAGGCAAAGTCGAAGCGGCCGTCTGTGATCGCCACGCGCTCGGCATCCGGCATGAGCCGGATATGCTGCGGCAGGGCGCCCGCCGCCGACGCCTCCTGGTAGGCGCGAAATTCCTCCGGCGCGATCCAGCCTGCCCAGGCATCCTGCGCGCTGGTAATGCCTTCGGCGGCCATCTGCCGGCCCGCCGCGCCGAGCGCCGCGTGCAGTTCCGGCAGGGTATATGGCGGTAGCACGCGCTTGACCAGTTCCTGCGCCGTCTCCAGCAGCAAGCCGGTCGGCGCACCCTGCGCATCGCGCTCGATGACGCCGCCGGGCGGGTTGGGCGTGGCCGCGTCGATCCCGGCGATCGCCAGGGCGCGGGAGTTTGCCACCGCCATGTGGCCGGAGATGTGGGAGAGGAACACCGGATGGTCGGGCGCCGCCAGGTCGAGGTCGGCGCGGGTGGGGTGGCGTTGCTCGGCGAGCTTGTCCTGATTGTAGCCGCCGCCGCGGATCCAGGTGTCCCGCGGCTGCCGCCCCGCGCGCGCCGCCACGGCCTCCGCGATCGCCGCAATGGCCGGCGCACCGCGCACGTTGACTTCTGTCAGGCTGAGGCCGAAGAGCAGGATGTGGCAGTGGGCATCATGGAAGCCGGGCACGACCGTGCAACCGCCGAGATCGGCGAAACGTGTGCCGGGGCCGGCCAGTTCCGCCATCTCCCGGTCGCTGCCCACTGCGACGATCCGGCCGTCGCGGACCGCCAGCGCCTGGGCGACCGGGGTGGCAGGATCGAGGGTGCGGATGTGCCCGTGCCGGAACACGCAGTCGGCATAGAGCATGGCTCAGGCCGGGGGCGCGGCGGCCCGCGCCTGCGTGGCCTCGCCGAAGAAGCGCACCGCCAGTTCGGTGAGGCGGTCGGGGATCTCGATGGGGGCGTTGTGGCCGACCCCGTGCCAGACCTCCAGCCCGCAGCCGGGTATTTTGGTGAAGGCTTCGACGATGCCCTGGAAGGGGATGACCAGGTCTTTATCGCCCCAGGTGACCAGGGTGGGCACCTGCAGTTCGCCCAGCCGGTCGGTGATGTCGTAGCGGGCCATATCGTCCATCATGCCGCGATAACCGGCCTGACTCCAGGCCATCGCGTCGTCGATCAACTGCTCGCGATAGGCGCCGGTCGGTTGGATCACGCAGCCGCCGAGGGCCACCGCCGCGATCCCGTCGCGGTTGCCGTACTGCGCGTTCACCCATTCGGCCGCCGTTGGGTCGAGCAGCTTCGTGCCGAAGGGGGCCAGCGGGTCGACCAGCAGCAGTGATTTGAGCCGCGCCTGGTGTTCCAGTGCGTACAGCATGGCGACGCCGCCGCCCAGCGAGTGCCCGACGAGATTGAAACTGTCCAGACCCATCGCCTCCACGAAGTCATGCAGGTCGGCGGCATATTGGGCGATGGTATGGTCCGGCACCGCCGGGTCTTCGCTCGCCATGGCCCGCAGGTCGATGGCATAGGTATGGAAGCCGGCGGGCAGCCGGTCCAGCGTGGGTTGCCACCACCGGCGGCTGGCGACGAAGCCATGCACGAAGACCACGGCCTCCGTGCCACTGCCGTGCTCGATATACTGTGTCTGCGTGTTCGTGAGTTGGTGCGCCGGCATGGAGATCTCCTTTCACGCGCTGGGCGCGGGGGCGAAGCGGATGATTTGCCGGACCGCGTCGCCGCGGGCCAGCGCGTCGAACCCGGCGTTCACCTCGTCCAGGGCAATCGTGCGCGTCAGCAACCTGTCCACCGGGAGCAAGCCCGCCTGGTAGAGCGCGATGAAGCGGGGAATATCGCGCGCAGGGACGGCGGACCCCATATACGACCCTTTGACCGTGCGCTCCTCGGCCACCAGCGTGACCGCGGAGACCGCGAAGATCTTGCTCGGATGGGGCAGGCCGAGGGTGACGGTGGTGCCGCCGCGCCGGGTGGCGCCGTACGCCTGGGCCAGCACCCGCTCGCTGCCCACGCTCTCGAACGCATAGTGCGCGCCGCCCGCCGTGATCTCCTTGACCGCCGCCACGGGATCGGCTTCTCGCGCGTTGACGGTGTGCGAGGCGCCCACTTCGCGGGCCAGCGCCAGCTTGCCCTCCAGCAAGTCCACCGCGAGGATCGGGTACGCGCCCGCGGCGCGCGCCGCCATCACGGCGCTGAGGCCGACGCCGCCCAACCCGAAGACGGCCACGCCGCTGCCCGGCTCGACCCGCGCCGTGTTGAACACCGCGCCGGCGCCCGTGAGCACCGCGCAGCCGAACAGCGCCGCGATGTCCAGTGGCACACCTGGGTCGATCTTGACCAGGGACTCGCGTGCCGCCACCGTGTACTGGCTGAAGGCCGAGACGCCCAGGTGGTGGTTGAGCGCGGCGCCGTCCTGGTTGTGGAAATGGCGCGTCCCGGCGAGCAGCGTGCCCGCGAGGTTCGTGCGCGCGCCGGTCTCGCACAGCGCGGGGCGGCCCGTGGCGCACGGCAGGCAGTGGCCGCACGCGGGCACGAACGAGAAGACGACATGGTCGCCGGCGGCGAGGTCGCGGACGCCGGGCCCCACCTCGCGCACGATGCCGCTGGCCTCGTGGCCCATGACCATCGGCATCACCCGCGGCCGCGCCCCGTCGATCACCGAGAGATCGGAGTGGCATAGCCCGGCCCCGGCGACCTCGACCAGCACCTCGCCCGGCCCCGGCCCGTCCAGGTCTAGCTCCTCGACCACCAGCGGCTTCGACTCGGCGTAGGGCGCGGGCTCTTCCATTTTATACAGGACGGCGCTGATGGTTTTCATGATCCCCCCATTCCTAGCCGACAAACGCGGCCAATTCGGCGGAGAACTTGTCCGGTTCTTCGACCATCAGGGCATGGCCGCTGTTCTCGAACCAGACCAGCTTGGCGCCCGGAATGCGCGCCTGCATGTATTCCGACCAGCGCGGGTCGCACACCAGGTCGTGCTGGCCGTGGAAGTGGGCGGTGGGCATGTGGACCTGCGCCACGCGGTCGCGCAGATCCTCCGTGATCAGGGTCTTGAAGTATTTATAGGCGGCGTAGGCCGGTAGCGTGAGCCACAACGCGAGGAACCAGGCGCGAGTCGCGTCCATATCGGTGCGATGGAAGTTGGCGCCGCTGAAGGCGGCCATCGTCTCGGGGAAGCCGCGCCGGATGCCCTCCAGCGAGGCGGCGGCAGTCGCGTCGTCCATGCCGTATGGCTCGGTAGCCGTCTGCTTGAAGCTGGGCGTCGCCGCGCCCACCGTGACCAGGCCGGTCACGCGCTCGTCGGCGTTAAAGTCGGTGACGTACTTCAGGGCGACGCCGGCCCCCTGGGACCAGCCGACCAGGGTCACGTCGCGCAGGTTGAGCGCCGCCAGGAAAGCCCGCACATCGCCGCAGATCTCATCATACGTGTAGTCCGAGCAGGGTTTATCGCTGTCGCCGTGGCCGCGCACATCGATGCAGACGCAGCGATAGCGATCGTGCAAATCGAGGACGGCGTAGTTCCAGGTGTCTACAGTGGCGCTGTAACCGGGGATGAACAGAATCGGTTTGCCGCGACCGGCATCCCGATAGTGCATGCGAATACCGGTTTCGAGATCGACGAACGGCATGGCCTTCCTCCTTGACTAGCTTGTGCGACAATGCATAGCGCCGGTACCCCCGACTCTACACGAAGGTCATTCCACCGGGCGCACAGGGGCGTTACAAAGGCGTTACAAAGCAGAGTCTGGTGGGCAATAGGGTAGAACAGGCCAGGTCGGGGCGGGGGATGCGCCTACGGGTCGTTGCTCAGCGCCTTGAACAGGGCTTGCGTGCGGGCCGCCGGTTCCACCCCCAGGTCGGCCCGCAGATGCTTGGCACAGCGGGCATAGGTCCGCAGGGCCAGCGAGCGATTGCCCTGCTGCGCGTAGCATACCATCAAGAGGTAATACGCCTCTTCCCAGCAGGGGTCGCGCGCGAGGATCTGGTGGCACAGGGCAACGGCTTCGCTGTGGCCGCCCTGCGCCGCCAGCAGGTCGGCCAGGTGGCTCGCCGTGGTGAGATAGAGGTCGGCGAGCCGGTCGCGGCGTTCGCCGGCCCATTCTTCGTACAGGGCGCCCGGCAGAAAATCGCCGCGATACAGCGCGAGGGCGCGCCGGTACAGGGCCGGGGCCTGCGCGGGGTGGCGGGCTTCGGCGGCTTGCGCCTCGCCGATCAGGCGCTCAAACTCGTCGGCGTCGACGCGGATATCGGCATCGGGGTTGAGCAGCAGGCTCTCGCCCTGGCGCTGGATGAAGCGCGATTCGGCTTCGGGGGCGCGGTCCGGCTCCAGGGTCTGGCGCAAGGCGTTCAGAGTGACCCGTAGCGCCGAGGCCGCGGCTTTGCCGTCGGGCCACAGCAGGTCGACCAGTTGCTCGCGATGCAGCGGGCGGCCCCGCCGCGCCAGCAGGATCTGGAACAACTGCACGGCTTTGTCGCGACTCCAGGCCGTCCGCGGGATCTCGTGCTCCCCGCGCCAGACGCGAAAGAGCCCCAGCGTTTGCACGTGCAGCGTGCCCGCATCCGGCGCACTCCCGGCGGGCTGGAACGGCGACCAGGCGGGCGTGTCGGGCAGCAGCATGGGCAGTTGGGCAGCGACCTCTTGCAGGAGAGCCGCCGTGTAACCCGCGCAGATCGCCCGGCGGTTGGCGGCCAGGAGCAACTCGGCTGTCTGCTGCATCTTCTTGGGGCCGAAGAACGTCGGGCGCAGGAAGACAAAGCCGTAATCATGTTGCTGCGCGTTCTGCAGGGCCGCCCGCGCCGCCTCGTCGAAGGCGGGCCAGTCCCGGCGTTGCAGATGCCACAGCGCACGCCAGGTATCGGCCACACAGACGCCGTACGCATCGGCGCACCGCGCGCTCAGCCCGCGCGCCGTCGCCAGCCACGCGCCGGCCCGCTCATCGTTGCCGATGACCGCCGCGCCCCCGAGGGCCAGCCAGAGGATCGCCGTGAAATAGCGGTCGCCGGCCGCTTCCACGATCCCCAGTGCCGTGCGGGCGGAGTCCGCCGCCGCCGCCGGCCGGCCCTGCATGCCGCCCGCGATCACCTGGCCCAGCAGCGCCTCGGCCCGAAACCGGGGCACGCCGATCGTCTCGCCCAGGCGCAGCGATTGCTGGTAGAACTCCCCGGCCCGCGCCAGGTCGGCATCCGGCCCCGTCAGATACGCGTGGCCCAGCCGGGCCAGGGCGGCGACCTCGACAATCGGCGCGCGCAGTGCCCGCGCGAGCCGCAGCCCCTGATCGGCATAGGCGCGGGCGGCCTCGGCGTCGCCCAGCAAGGCGCAGATCCAGGCCAGCAACACGGTGCTCTCGCGGTGCGAGCGAGGTGCGCGCGGAGGCTGCGGCACCGGGGAATCCGCGCGCAGGTTTTGCTCGACCAGGGTCCGCGCTTCGGCGAGCCGCCCCATGCGCGCGTACAGGCGCGGGTCGGGGGTGGCCCGCCCCGGCGCGGGGCAGCAGCGCGCCAGCGCCGTCGCGAGGTGCTGGGCCTGGGGCAAGCGGCCCTCATTGGTCAGGTTTTCGGCCGTCAGCGCCAGCAAGCGCGCTCTCGCCGCGGGGTCGGCCCGTGCCAGGCGCCGGGCTTCGGCGAGCAGCGGGCGGGCCGGCGCGGGCTGCACGGTGTCCAGATACACCATCACCTGGCCCTGGAGTGCCTGGATCTCCAGGGCCGGCGCTCGCAGGTCCTGTGCGTGCCGGCGCGCTTCCTGGTAGCACGCCAGCGCCGCCGCGAACTGGCTGCTGAGGCGATGCGCCTCCCCCCGCCAGAAGAGCAGGTCGGGATAGCGCTGGAGTTGCGGGCCGGGCAAGCGGTCCAACCAGTCGGCGAGGGTTTCCCAGCGCCCGGCGGCGATCATCGTCCCACCGATCTCGCGCAACAGCACCGCCGCTGCCGGGCTCTCGCCCGCTTGCAAGAGGTGGTACACCGCCTCTTCGTCTTCCCCCCGCCCGCGGTACACCGTCGCCGCCCGGCGGTGCAACTCGCGCCAGCCATCCGGGCCGGCGGCCTCCGCGCGGCGCGCCAGAAAATCCTGGAACAGATGATGATAGCGAAAGGCCCCGGCATGCAGAGCGATAATGAACAGCGAATGCTGGTCGAGGTACCGCAGGGTCTTGGCCGTTTGCTGATCGCTCCAGCCCAGCAGGTGGGCCGCTATAGCGGCGTCCAGCCGGCGCAACGCCGCGGTCTTTAGCAAGAAATCTTGAATGTTCACCGGTTGTTTCGCCAGGATTTCGGATGCCAGATAATCAAAGAGCAACTCCAGCGAGCCGGGCAACTGGCCCAGCACCTCGTCGAAGCTTTGCCCCGGCCGCGCCTGCAGGCGCTGCGCGATCATTTGCAGGGCGATGCCCCAGCCTTCGGTCTCGGCGGCGAGCGCGCCGGCCTGATTCTCGGTCAGGCGGTAGTTGTACTGCTGGGCGAAGAGCGCGGCCACTTCTGCGGGCGTGAAAGCGAGGTCCGGCTGGGTGATCTCTAACAGCTCCCCGTGCACGCGCCAGTGGATGCGTAGCGGCAGGTTAGGGGTCGCGCGCGTCGAGAGCACCAGGTGCAGCCGTGGCGGCATCTGCTCGACCAGGCGCTCGGTGATCGCATTGACCTCCACGCTATCCACCAGGTGGTAGTCGTCGAGCACGAGAATCGTTTCCCCCGGCAACGCTTCCAGGAGATCATCGGCGAGTGCATCCACAATCGGCGTCCACAGGCGTGTGGCCGCGCCCTCGCTTTCCAGGAGTGCGATGCTGCGGCTGCCGCAGGTGGGACATATCCCGCGGAACGCATACAGCAGGCTGGAGCAGAAGATCAGCGGATCGGCGTCGCTCTCGGTGAGGCTATACCAGAGGTGGGCGGCATCCGCCGCCGCGAGAAACGCGGCCAGGGCCGTCGTCTTCCCGTACCCGGCGTCGGCCTTGACGATGGTCAGGGGATACGCCAGGATCTGCCCGAGGCGCGCGCCGATGCGCGGGCGCGCCAGGAACTGCGGCCGCAAGCGTGGCGGGATCAACCGGGTACGGGCGGGCAGATACGATTGGCTCATACACCGCGCATTCTAGTTCCGCTACCCCTGAGCAGCACCGCGCCGGTAATGGGCGGTATACATCGGGTTCCGCCATACCGGGTATGCGCCGGCCCCGCTCGGGCAGACGTAGGCGCGGGGGACGCGTGGACGAGCCCGCCGCCCGCACATCCCCCGGCGCCCGAGCAGCGATACCGCGGCAGCGCCCTGGTCAGGTCCGCGCGCGTACGCCTTGGCGCGCGCGACGGCGGAGCCACAGCCCCACGCCGAGCAGGGCGGCGCCTAGGAGCGCCCACTCCGGACCGGCCTCGGCGGCCCCGCCCCCGGTGCGCGGCATCCCCGGCAGGCCGCCCGCGCCGGGTAACGCAAACCGGTAGAGGGCGCCCGTACCGGTGACGGCCAGCAGCGCCGGCCCGGACCCGGCCGGGACGAAGACCAACCGGCTAATGGGCTCCCCGCCGGGCGCGGGCGTAACCGCCGTCCAGGCCGGGCCGGCGCTGCGCTGGAAGACGCCGCGCGGCTGGGTGGGATCGGCGCTGCCCAGGTACCACGTGCCGGTGGCCGGGTCGTGGGCCGTGGTGCTCAGATGATAGAAAGTGCCGGTCCGTGGCAGGCCGGTGTTGCGTGCCGTCCAGGTCGCCCCCGCGTCAGGGGATACGGCGTAGCCCGCGAAGCTCACAAAGATCACCTGCCGCGCATCCTGCGGATCGACGACGAGGTCGCCCGGCCCCGGCAAATCCGTCAGCACCTGGGTCTGCCAGGTCTGGCCGCCGTCCGTGCTGCGGGCAATGGCCGGGGTGCCGCCCTCTGAGGCGAAGACGGCGTAGAGGTAGGCGGGGTCATTCTGCCCGCGCACCAGCAGGCGGCCGTCAAAGTTGGGCACGCCCGAGCCGGGAAGGAGGGTCCAGTGCTGCCCGCCGTCCGTGCTGCGGTAGACCCCTGTACATCCGATGCCCAGCAGATCGTCGGCATCCGTCGTACTGACGACGAGCGAGGCCGGCCCGCCGGTGCGCGGCTGCCAGGTCGCGCCGCCGTCGGCGCTGCGCTGGAGCGTGCCGGGCGCGCCGCTCGCGCAGCCCTCCCCGGTGGCCGCGTAGAGGATCTGGCTGTTGGATGGGGCCACCTGCACTTCCGCCGCGGAGAAGGCCGTCGTGAGCGGGGTCCAGGAGACCCCGCCATCGTCCGACCGATACACGCCGGCCCCGGCGGCATACAGGGTGTGGGGCGCGGCGGGCATCATAGTCACACCGGCGATGTGCGCGGTGGCCGGCGCCGTGGTCTGCCACCCGGCCGGGAGCGGGGCGGCGGCGACCAGCGGCCCCAGGCTCACCGCGCTGAGGAGGACGAGCACAACCATCGGGACCAATCGGAGTGGGTATCGCATCTGCTGCTCCTTCCTGATCCGGCGGGCCAACCCGCGATTGGCGCCGCACGGGCGGACTGTTTCCCGCCGCGGGCCTGCGCATGCTGTCAAAGAGGGCTCCCGCCGCAGTATACCACAACCGGCGGCGCAGAATCGGCGCGGCGGTAGGACGCGGATTCCGGCGCGGCACTATATCCACGAAGATCAGATCGCGGGCAACGCGCTACCCGCCGGCACCGATCCCCCGCCCGCGCCGGGCGGCGCCCCCCTGCGCTCACGTGGCCCCGCCGGCCGGCTGAGGGGCGGGGCCGGCAGGCGCCCCGGCGGGCCGGGCCAGGTCGCCCTCCACGCGCTTGAGCGACACCGCGTTGGCGGCCACGATGATCGACGACATGGCCATGAGCAGAGCGGACCACTCGGGACGCAGCATGATGCCGAACGCCGGGTAGAACACGCCGGCCGCCACCGGGATCGCCAGCAGGTTGTAGATCGAGGCCCAGACCAGGTTCTGCTTCATCTTGCGCACCGTGGCCTGCGAGAGCGTGATCGCCCGCACCACATCGAGCGGGTCGCTCTTCATCAGCACGATATTCGCCGTCGCGATAGCCACGTCGGTGCCCGCCCCAATCGCGATGCCGATATCCGCCTGAGCCAGCGCGGGCGCGTCGTTCACTCCGTCGCCCACCATCGCCACGCGCTTCCCCTCCGTTTGCAATTGCTTGACATAATCCGCTTTCTGCGCCGGCAAGACCTCGGCAAACACCCGCTCGATGCCAAGCTGCGCGGCCACGGCGCCGGCGGTGCGCCGGTTGTCGCCGGTCAGCATCACCACCGCGATGCTCCGCTCCTGCAACTGCCGCACCGCTTCGCGCGCCGTCGGCTTGATCGGGTCGGCGACCGCGATCAGCCCCGCGGCGCGCCCATCGATGGCGGCGAACATCGGGGTGCGCCCGGCCTGGGCCAGGGTCGCCGCGCGCTCGTCTAGGGCGTCTACGGCTATACCGCGGTCGGTCATCAGCTTGCGGTTCCCGACCAGGATCACATGGCCCGCGACCTGCGCTTCAATGCCGTGCCCGGCAATGGCCTGAAACTCGTGCGCTTCGGCCAGTTCCAGGTGGCGATCGCGCGCGCCGGTGATGATGGCGTCGGCCAGCGGGTGCTCGGAGCCGTGCTCGGCTGCCGCCACCAGCCGGAGCAGGTCCTCGGCGCTCCAGCCGCCTGCCGGCACGATGTCGGTCACGCGCGGCCGGCCCTCGGTCAGGGTCCCGGTCTTGTCGAGGATCACTGCCGTCACCCCGGAGACCCCTTCCAGCGTCGCGGCATCCTTGATCAGGATGTTGTGTCGGGCGCCCACGCCCGTACCGACTGCGACGGCCGTGGGTGTGGCTAGCCCGAGCGCGTCGGGGCAGGCGATGACGACGGCGGAGATGGCGAAGGTCAGCGCTGTCAGGAAGCCGGCGCCCGCGATGCCGTACCAGGCCAGGAAGGTGAGCACCCCCGCGCCGACGGCCACGATCACCAGGTACTGGGCCGCCCGGTCGGCCAGCCGCTGGCCAGGCGCCTTGGAGTTCTGCGCCTGCCGCACCAGCTCGACAATCTGCGCCAGCACGGTGTCGGCGCCGACTTTGGTGGCCTGGAAGCGCACGCTACCCATGCGATTGATCGCGCCGGCCACCACGGGGTCGCCCGCCCGCTTGGCGACCGGGACGCTCTCTCCCGTGACCAGTGATTCGTCAATGGTCGTGCTCCCGCTGGTCACAACCCCATCCACCGGCACCTTGTCGCCGGGGCGTAACAGCACCGTATCGCCGACCCGCACCTCGCTGCTGGGGATCGTCTGCTCGACACCGTCCCGGACCACCGTCGCCTGCGGCGGCACCAGGTCGAACAGCGCGCGCAGCGCGTCGTTGGTGCCTTTGCGGGCGTGCATCTCCATCCAGTGCCCAAAGAGCACGAAGGTCACCAGCATGGCCGCCGCCTCAAAGAAGGTCTCGGCGCCCAGGATGGTCAACAGCACGCTGGCTAAATAGGCGGCCAGCACGCCGGTGGCGATCAGCACGCTCATATTGAGCGTGCGCAGGCGCAGCGAATGGTAAGCGCCCGCGATGAAGATCCAGCCGCAATAGAAGACGATCGGTGTGGTCAAGACCAGCAGGATCCAATTCACGTCCAGGCCGAAGGTCGGGAGTTGCAGACCGGTGAGGCTCATGCCGACCGGCGAGTAGAGCACAATGGGGATCGTGAGCAGCAGCGCGATGAAGAACTTGTTGCGCATGTCGATCGCCATCGCCGCGGCCATGCCAGGGTCGGACATGTCATGCCCCATCGCGGCATGGTCCATCCCGCCGTGCCCCATCGCGGCATGGTCCATCGCCGCGCTGTGCCCGGTGGGATCCATGCCGGCATGGTCCGCCGGGGGCGCTGCATGCCCGGCGTGACCCGGCGCGGGGCCGGCAGTGGTGTGTGCCGCATGATCCAGCGCCGGGCCGGCGGCAGACGCGGGCGCATCGTGCGCCATGAGCGCCGCCGGTCCGGAGTGCGGCGGGGCGGTCGCCGGATGCGCTGCGTGATTCGGCGGCCCTGCCGCCGGCCCCGGTCCGGCAGGATCGGCAGGGGCAACAACCGGGGTCGGGCCGGCGGGCGGATCCGTGCGCGCCGCCGGGCGGGACTGGTGCCCGGAGTGTGCCGCCGTCGCCGGCAGTTCATATTGCATGCGATCGTATTTGGTGCCCATTGTGATCGGCTGCATGTCCACGCCGTGCTTGAGGTGCTGCAGGGCACGCTGCGGGTCCGGTTCCGCCCCGCGGGCCGCGGCATGCTGCGCGTGATCGGGTGCGGCCGGCTCGCATTTGCAGCCGGTGGCGGCGATGATCTGCGCGATCTGCTCTTGCGAAATCAGGGCGGCGTGATACCCGACGCGGACCTGGTTGCGCGGCCAGTCGAGGTGCACGCCGGTGATGTGCGGCTGGCCGCGCAGCCGCTGTTCGACGGCGCGCGCGCACTCCAGGCAGTATAGCCCGTCCAGCTTGAAGTCAACGTGCCCTTCTTGCTGCTGATCTGCCATCGCACGACTCCCCTGCGCAGCTACAAGCACGGCATGAAGCACGGAGACGGCAGCCGCACGCTCGCTTAAAGTTGCTGCTGATAGCTTTGTACCGGGATATCGCTGTGCTGCGCTTCCGCGCCCGGTAGGGTGCCGGGCGGGGCGGGCGCCGGGGTGGCCAGGAGTCGATCCAGCGCCGCGACCTGCGCGGTGTCCCCGATCAGACCCACCAGGTCGCCTACCTCAAAGCGGGTGCCCGATTTGGGGTTGGGTAGCACCTGTTGATCGCGGATGATAGCGATGACCGACGCGCCGGTCCGCGCGCGGACGTTGGCCTCCACGAGCGACTGGCCCACGAACGGGCAGCCCTCCTCCAGCCGGCGCCACACGATCTCCAGGCCGCGCACCGTGTTGCGCATCTGGTCGAGAGCCTGCCGCTCCTGCGGCGTGAAGACTTCAATGTCATACTGATCGCTGCGCACCGCATCGGTATAGGGCTGCACCTGGTCGGCTGAGAAGCCCAGCGCCAGCAAGGTGTTGCGCACCACTTCCAGGCCCCCCTCCAGCTCCGGCTGGATCACGCTGTCCACACCCAGCGTGTACAGGCGCCCTACGCCCGAACGCGTGGCGGCGCGCGCGACGATCGGCAGGGGCGGGGCGATATGCCGGGCGGCGGCCACGACCATCTCCGTGGCCGCCTCATCGGGGAGGGTGACGACCAGCACGCGCGCGCGCTCCAGCCCCGCGTGCCGGATCACTTCCGAATTGGCGGCATCCCCAAACAGGGTTGCCACCCCGCGCCGGTCGAACGCCGCGGCCCGTTGCGCGTCGATCTCGACCACCAGCAGCGGGACGCCCAGCCGCTCCAGCACCGTCAGGATGTGCTCGCCCAC
>DASSGZ010000331.1:0-2478 GCA_035693165.1 Chloroflexia bacterium
TTCCTGCGCCCGATCACCACGGCGATGCGGACGCACTTCCTGACGACCAGGGCCGCCGCCCGCCACATGATCCCGCGCGGGGCGGGCGTGATCCTGGCGTTCGGGGGTGGGGGTCCGCAGACCCAGCCCGGTCTGGGCGGGTTCAAGATCGCGCTCGACGCCCTGGAGGGGTTGCGCCGCCAGTGGGCCTGCGAACTGGGCGCGCACGGCATCCGCGTCGTTACCCTGAAAACGGGCGGCATCCCTGAGTCGATCGACGCCGGCGAGCCCTACCGCGACGAGATCAGCGCCGCCATCCGGGATGCGAGCTTGCTGAAGCGCCCCGCGACCCTGGCCGACGTGGGCAACGTGGCCGCCTGGGTGGCCTCCGACCAGGCCCGCACGATCACCGCCGCCGATGTTAACATCTCCTGCGGCGCGATCGTGGATTAGGGGTTTTGCAAGCGGAACTCGAGCCAGGGCAGCTTGCGGATGGGTTATTGCGCGCCTATGGGATAACCGCGCGGACCATCGCGCCGGGGCCGCGTGGCTTTGTGGCGGTGACGTATATCGTGGAGGCGGCGGACGGGCAGCAGTTATTTGCCAAGGTGCTGCCCGCCGCCACGGATGGCGCCCGCCTGCGGGCCACGCTCTCGGTCCTGGCCGAACTCCATGCGCGCGCCATCGCCGTGAATCGCCCCTGGCGCACGCGCGACGGGCTGTGGACTGCGCCGCTCGTGGGGCGAACCCTGATCCTGTTCGACTTCATCCCCGGCCGCTCGGGCCACGGGTTCCACTACGATTTCGCGGAGTTCGTCGCCCTGCTGGCCCGCATCCACGCCGCGACCCCGCACATCGGCGCGACCCTGCCCCGCGAGGAGTTTGCCTTGCCGTTTGCCCCGGACTTGCAGCGGTATCTGGCCGGGCTTGCGGAGCCACCGGGCACCCCCGTCCAAGCCGATCTGCGACGGCTGCTGGCTCCCTACCAGGACGCCATGGCGACCGATTGGGCCACCCTTCAGGCCCTGGTGGCGGCCTGCCGGGCCACACGCTGGGTGCCCCGGCTCACGCATAGCGATGCGCCCGGCGACAACGTGATTGTGGGCGACGACGGACGGCTCTACCTGGTGGACTGGGACGACCTGATGCTCGGCCCGCCCGAACGCGACGCCTGGTTCCACCTGAACGCCCGCGAAGCCGCCGCGTTTCTGCACACTTACCGGCAGACCTTCCCCGCTTACCAACCCGACCCGACGCTGTGGCGATTTTATATCTTCCGGCGGTTCTTTGAAGACCTCACCGGCTATCTCATCGAAATTGCGGACAGCACCGCGCCGGCCCACCAGGCGAAAAACCTGGCCGATCTCGAACAGACCTGCTTCGAGTGGCTGTGGCCGCTCATGCACGAGGAGCAGACCACCGGGATCGGCGCCGGGCCGCCCGGTTAGAATCATCGCCACCAACCCCACGAGGCACACGAAACACCACCCTCACCCGCTATTCCACCCTCCGCGCAACCGGCCCTCTCGCCATTCAACGTTTTTTCAACACCTCGCTTTATATAATCCGGGTAATCGCAGCTTCCGCGGCCCCGTGAAAGAAGCCCATGCCCGGCCCACCACCGGGGCACATTGACGAGCCAGGGTACATTGACCAGGAGGGAGACGCCTATGTCCGCAGAATATCGTTATCTCCGCCCCGCGAATCCCGCTGCCGGCGCCCGCACGCCGCAGCACGGGGGGAATCTCCAAACACGCCGGCGACCGTACCCCTTGGGTGCCGATCGTTGGCTCGTGTTTGCCTGCTGCACCGTAGCCGTGCTGGCTGCCGTACTGCTGCTGGGCAGTGGGGTCCGCGCCGCCGCCTCCCGCCAGGGGCCGCCGGCCGCGCCCCTTACCTGCGGCCAGCAGACCTGGACGACGCAGACGCCGTATCCCGTGGGGGTGTACTCCCAGGCGACGGCTGCGCTGAACGGCATGCTCTACAGCTTCGGCGGCTTTAGCCCCGGCGACATAAGCAACGCTTACCGCTACGACCCGGGGACCGACCAGTGGACGGCGATCGCCTCCTTGATACCGGCGCGCGATGGCGCGAGCGCCGTGTCCGACGGCACCTCCATCTACATCCTGGGCGGCAGCACAGCCGGCAACCCAAACACCACCCTCCAGCGGTACAATCCAGCGACCAACGACTATACCAACCTGGCCGCCATTCCACATTTCACCACCAGGGCCACCGCCGTCGTGCTGAACGGCAAAATCTACGTTGTCAACGGCTTCAATAGCGCCAACACCGTGGACATCTATGACATCGCCACGAACACCTGGGGCACCAGCATCTCCTATCCCCAGGGGTATACCAACGCGAACTCCATGGTCCTCAACGGCTCTATCTACGTGGCGGGCGGCGACCTCGGCGGCTTCCCCACCGACAAGACGTACCGCCTGGACCCCAGCACCGGCACCTGGGACGACGCCGCCATCGCCGACCTGCCCGGCC
>DASSGZ010000332.1:0-5555 GCA_035693165.1 Chloroflexia bacterium
CTACGCCTTCTTCGTGACCTACGCCAACCTCGACGGCTGGACGCCGCCCGCCGGGCAGGACCCGTTCGCCGGGGCGGCCTTACAGCCCATCGACCGCTGGGCGCTGGCCCGGCTCAACGCGCTGGTGCGCGACGTGACCGCCGAACTCGACAGCTACGACATCCACGCCCCGGCCAAGGAGATCGAGCGCTTCGTGGAGGACCTGTCGAACTGGTACGTGCGCCGCAATCGCCGCCGTTTCTGGAAGGCCGAGGACGACGCCGACAAGCAGGCCGCCTACGCCACGCTCTACACCTGCTTGACCACGCTGGCCCGGCTGACCGCGCCGTTCATGCCCTACGTCAGCGAGGCGCTTTATCAGAACCTGGTCGCGGCGCAGGTGCCCGGCAGCGCGGAGAGCGTCCACCTGGCCGACTGGCCGGTCGCCAACCCGGCGCTGATCGACGAAGCCCTGCTGGCCGATACCCGGCTGCTGCTCGACGTGGTCAACCTGGGCCGGGCGGCGCGGCGGGGCGCGGGGCTGCGCGTGCGCCAGCCGCTGCCCGAACTGCTGGTGCGCGCCGCGCAGGGCGGCGGGGGCCTGCACCGCTTCGAGGACGAACTGCGCGACGAACTCAACGTCAAGACGGTGCGCTTCCTCGGCGTGGACGACGGCCTGGTCGAGTACCACTTCAAGCCGAACCTGCCGGTGGTCGGCAAGAAATATGGCCGCCGGGTGCCTGCGATCAAGACGGCGCTGGCCGCGCTGGAGGGCGAGGCGGCCACGGATGCCGCGCGGGCCGTGGCGGCGGGCCGGCCCGTCCGCGTCGAGGTGGAGGGCGAACCGCTTGACCTGGCGCCCAACGAGGTGCTGGTGGAGGCCGGGTCGCCGCAGGGCTACGCCGTGGTGGAGGAGCCGGGCCTGCTGGTCGCCCTCAACACCACGCTGACGCCGGAGCTGCGCCGCGAGGGCGAGGCGCGCGACCTGGTGCGTTTTATCCAGGACGCGCGCAAAGCCGCGGGCCTCGCCATCACCGACCGCATCGCCGTGACGCTGGAACCGGCGGCGGGCCTCGATCTGGCGCCGGTGCTGGCCGCGCACGGCACTTACATCCGCGCCGAAACGCTGGCCGACGCGCTGGTGCTCGGTCCGCCGCCCGCAGGCGCGCAAACCAGCGTCGCCGACCTCGACGAGGGCACCGTGACCATCGGCGTGACGCGCAGCGCCGCCGCGTAAACCCGCCCGGCCAGGCTGCCTGCCCCTACCGGCGGCCTGGCCGGGGTCTGCCCGCCCGCCGCCTGTGGAGGCCGGCGGGCCATTGCCGACTGTTGGAGGATGTGTGTAGATGAACCCCGACCCCGAGTCCGTGAACGAGGAGTCCCAGGCCATCTGGGACCAGAATGCCGAGGCATGGGATACGAAAATGGGCGCCGAGGGGGGCGCCTGGCAGCAGCACCTGATCGCGCCCGTGACCGAGCGCCTGCTGGATGTGCGGCCCGGCGAGTGGGTGCTGGACGTGGCGTGCGGCAACGGCGCCTTCGCCCGCCGCCTGGCGCACCTCGGCGCGACAGTCACGGCCTGCGATTTCAGCGCGCAACTCATCGCCCGCGCCCGGTCCTATGTCAGCCCGGAGGGCGGGCGCATCGACTACCGGGTGATCGATGCCACGAACGAGGCCCAATTGCTCAGCCTGGGAGGCGCAGTGTTCGACGCCGCCGTCTGCACGATGGCGCTCATGGACATGACGACCATCGACCCGCTGCTGGCCGCCCTGCGCCGGCTGCTGAAGCCGGGTGGTCGCTTCGTGTTCTCGGTGATGCACCCTTGCTTCAACACCCAGGCCGCCTCGAAGGTGGCGACGGCGGTGGACCGGCAGGGCGACCTGCGCACGATTTACACGATGCAGATCGAGCAGTACCTGGGGCTGGCGCTCGCGAAGGGCCTCGCCATCCGGGAGCAGCCCGCGCTGCAATACTACTTCCATCGCCCGTTGAGCGTGCTCTTCACCGCCTGTTTCCGCGCCGGGCTGGTCATGGATGCGCTCGAAGAGCCGGTGCCCGCGCCGCCCGCCGAGCCGGTGGACTGTTTCGATTGGGGCGCCAACTACCGCGAGTTCCCGCCCGTAGTGGTGGCCCGGCTGCGGCTGCCGTAGGCGCGCTGCCGGGGCGCCGGGCGAATCGCTGGCCCGGTAGGTGCTAGAGGATGGTGGATAACCGCTGCTTTGTCGGGCCTGTCCACGTAAAGGAGATGAGATACCTCAATGGCTACCACCGAGAAATCACAGCAGACCATCCTCATGACCCGCGGCAAGTTCGTGGGCATTAACGCCCTGGCCGACGCGCAGGGCGTGATCGCCGCCGCCGCCATGGACCAGCGCGGCTCGCTGCGCAATGCGCTGATCCAGGCCGGCCTCCCCGATCCCACCCCGGCGCAGATGACCGAGTTCAAAGCTATCGTCACCGAAGTGCTGACGCCCTACGCCAGCGCCATCTTGCTCGACCCCGAATACAGCCTGCCGGTGATCCCAAAACGCGCGCCCGATACCGGCGTGCTCCTGGCCTACGAAAAGTGGGGCTACGAAACGAACACGCCGGGCCGCCTGCCCGATCTGCTGCCCGACTGGTCGGTGCGCCGGCTGGCCGAGGCGGGCGCCACGGCGATCAAGATCCTGCTCTACTACGATCCCGACGACAAAGAGGAGATCAACCGCGTCAAGCTGGCCTTCATCGAGCGCGTGGGCGGCGAGTGCCGTGGCGCCGATGTGCCCTTCTTCCTGGAGCCGATCGCCTACAGCGACACCATCCCCGACGAGAAGGGCCGCGACTTCGCCAAAGTAAAGCCGGAGAAAGTGCGCAAGTCCATCGAGACGTTCTCCCAGCCGCGCTACGGCGTGGACATCTTGAAGGTCGAAGTGCCGGTGAACCTGCGCTACGTGGCGGGCACCCGCGCGGCTGAGGGGCAGGACGCCGTCTACGACCGCGACGAGGCGCTGGGCTACTTCCGCCAGGCGGCGGCGGCCTCGCGCCTGCCCTTCATCTACCTCAGCGCCGCCGTCAACACGCCGGTGTTCCACGAAGCGCTGGAACTGGCGAAGGAAGCAGGCGTGCCCTACTCCGGCGTGCTCTGCGGGCGGGCCACCTGGCAGGGCGGCATCCCGGTCTATGTGCGCGACGGCGCTACCGCGTTCCGCCGCTGGGTGGAGACGCAAGGCGTGGAGAACATCCAGGCGTTGAACGCACTGCTGGCGCAGGGCGCCTGGCCGTGGTGGGACGCCTACGGCGGCAAGGACCGCATCCAACTCGTGGACAGCCCGCCGGGCGCTCTGTCAGTCTGAGTATTGCTTCTAGCCGTACTTGTCATTCCGGGCGCAGCGAAGAATCTCCGGCGCGTCGGGGCACAAGACGAAACTCTTCGCTGCGCTCAGAGTGACCATATCGGTCTTGTCATTCTGAGCGCAGCGAAGAATTTCCGGCGCGTCGGGGCACAAGACGAGACTCTTCGCTGCGCTCAAAGTGACAAATCTCCGGTGACAGATTGCAGAGGCTTGTTGTGGATTTACAGATTCGCCCGCTCGCCGGTGATGACATCGAAGCTGTGGTGCAACTCTCGTTGCTGGCCTGGGAGCCGGTGTTCCGCTCGTTCGCGGAGATTCTGGGTCCGGCCATCTATCCGATTGTGTACCCCAATTGGCGCCGGCAGCAAGCCGAGGGCGTCGAAATGGTGTGCAAGGACACCGCAAAATACACTGTCTGGGTGGCTGAAGTGGGCGGCGCCGTGGTGGGCTTTATCGCGTACGTGTTGAACCCCGACGATCAAACGGGTGAGGTGGACCTGCTGGCCGTGCATCCAGACTATCAAAATCACGGCATCGGCACGGACCTGAACAACTTCGTGCTGGGTAAGATGCGGGAGGCGGGCATGAAGCTGGCCGTGGTCGGCACCGGCGGCGATCCGGGGCACGCGCCCGCCCGCCGCTCCTATGAGAAGGCCGGGTATACCGGGTTGCCGCTGGTGCGCTATTACAAGAATCTATAGCGGGCGTTTGCTCAGGTCGGGCACCGGCGCCATGTTGGCTGCCGGGCTGGCCTCCGGTGCCCCGGCGGGCGCGGACTCGGCGAACAGCGCGGCCAGGTGGCGGTTGAGGAAGAAGCCGTCCGGGTCGAGCGCGCGGCGCACGGTCTGGAACGCATCCCACTGCGGGTAGAGCGCCGGCAGGTCCTGGGCGCTGCGGCTGTGGAGTTTGCCCCAGTGGGGGCGGCCCGCGTGGCGCTTGAAGATCGCTTCCATCGCCGCAAAATAGGGGCGGTAGGCCATGCCCCGGTACATGTGCACGGCGATATAGGCCGAGTCGCGCCCGTAGGCCGGGCTGAGCGGGATGTCGTCGCCGCGCACGAACCGGCACTCGATGGGGAAATGGACCTGGAAGCGCCGGCGGCGGATCGTGGCGTCGATCTCCTCGATCACGGAAACGAACTCCGCGGCGGGGATGCTATATTCCATCTCCTGGAACTTGACCAGGCGCGGGGTGGCGAAGATGCGGTGGCTGTGGTTGATGTCGGTGCCGCCGGACATGAGCGCCCCGGCCACCCGGCTCACGGCGGGCGCCTGGGCCGGGAAGCGGCGGGCGTACTCGCTCATCAGCCAGAAGACGCCGTTTTCGAGGACGCTGTCGTTGAAGCGGCGCACCAGGCTCTTGCGGCGCGGGGGCGCGCCGGTCGGGTTCATGAACTTCGCCAGCACGGCGTCGGTGTAGGGCATCCAGAAGAACTCGAAATTGCGGTTGCCCGCGACGTAGCGGTCTATCCCGGCCAGAGCCTCGCGCAGCGACTCCTTGCGCCAGACGTAGTGCAGGGTGAAGGCGGGCACCAGTTGCAGCGTCACCGTGCTGATGATGCCGAGCGCGCCCAGCGAGACCTGCGCGGCTTTGAAGATCGCCCGGTTGGTCTCCTCTGAGCACTCTAACACTTCACCCGCCGCGGTGATGAGCGTCAGCCCGGCGACCTGCGTAGATAGGCTGCCCAGCGTGGCGCCGGACCCGTGCGTACCGGTGCTGATGGCCCCGGCGATAGTCTGCACGTCGATGTCGCCCAGGTTGGGCTGGGCCAGCCTGTGCCCGAACAGCGCCTCGCCCAGCGCCTGGATGGGCGTGCCCGCCCGGACCGTCGCTCGCCCGCGCTCGGCATCGACCGACACGATGCCGGTGTAGCGGTCCAGCACCATGAGCACGCCGTCGGTCTGTACGAGCGGCGTGAACGAGTGCCCGGTGCCCACCACGCGCAGCTTGCGCCCGCGGGCGCGGCAGTCGTTGACGACGGCGATCATCTCGTCCTGCGTCGCCGGGTGGACGATCTCCACCGGCGTCGCGCGGACGGAGCCGGACCAGTTTTGCCAGGCAACAGGCATCAGCGTACCTCGTTTCTCGCTACAGAAAACAGAGTCCCGCGCCGCGATAGGTGGGGACCTCGTCGATGACCCGCCCCTGGCGGACCAGCAAGAGCGTGTTGAAGCGCTCGCAGAGTTCGCCGGCTTTGCTGTGGCGCAGGAAGATGGGGTCGCCCAGGGCCAGCGGCACCGG
>DASSGZ010000333.1:0-5033 GCA_035693165.1 Chloroflexia bacterium
GAACGGCAACGGCGCCGGGGCGAGCCTCGCCCTGCCTCCCCAGTATTTGCCGGTGCCGGAGGATACGCACGCGCACGCGGAGGCCGACAGGCCGCCCGCGCTGGCGGTCAGCGACCTGCACGCCTGGTACGGCGCGTTCAAGGCCCTCGACAACATCAACCTGGAGGTGGCGCCCCGCCAGATTACGGCCCTGATCGGCCCGTCGGGCTGCGGCAAATCGACCTTCCTGCGCTGCCTCAACCGGATGCACGAGGTGGTGCCGGGCGCGCGGGCGCGCGGGCAGGTGCTGTTCGAGGGCGAGGATATCTACGCGCGGGGCGTGGACCCGGTGCTGGTGCGCCGCTATATCGGCATGGTCTTCCAGAAGCCCAACCCCTTCCCCACCAAGTCGATCTTCGAGAACGTGGCGGCGGGGCTGCGCATCGCCGGGGCGCCAAAGAGCCTCATCGCCGAGCGGGTCGAGCGCAGTTTGCGCCAGGCCGCGCTCTGGGACGAGGTCAAGGATAAGCTGAACCACGCCGCCACGGCGCTGTCGGGCGGCCAGCAGCAGCGCCTCTGCCTGGCCCGCGCCATCGCCGTCGAGCCGCAGATCATCCTGATGGACGAACCGGCCAGCGCGCTCGACCCCATCGCCACGCTGAAGATCGAGGAACTGATGCTCGAACTGAAGCAGCAATACACCATCGTCATCGTGACCCACAACATGCAGCAGGCGGCCCGCGTGTCCGATACCACGGGCGTGTTCATGGTCCGCCCCGACCGCGCGGGCGAACTGATCGAGGTCGGCCCGACGCGCGAGATTTTCACCAACCCGCGCGACCCGCGCACCGAAGCCTACATCACCGGCCGCATCGGCTAGCCCCCGGCGATCGTGCTTCCGCGCTGTAGCGGCTGGTTTCAAACCCGCCTGCCGCGCGACCCGCGTTGTAGGGGCCGCTTTGAAACCGGCCCGCCGCCCCACCGACACTGTAGGGGCCGGTTTGAAAGCGGCCCACCGCATATTAGAAGGGAACCACAATCAATGGCCCGCGAGACATTCCAACGGAGTTTAGGGGAGATCCAGGACAGCGTGCTGGCGATGGGCAGCCTGGTGGACCGGGCTATTGAGCGCGCGACCCGCTCGCTGCAAACGCGCGACCTGGCCCTGGCCCGCGCCGTCATCAGCGGCGACCCGGCCATCAACGCCGAGCGCTTCCGCATCGAGGAGCAATGCCTGCTGCTCATCGCCACACAGGCGCCGATGGCGAGCGACCTGCGGCGGCTGGCCGCGGCGCTCAACATCATCACCGACCTGGAGCGCATGGGCGACCACGCGGTGGGCAACGCCCGCATCACCATCCTGATCGGCGACGAGCCGCCGCTGAAGCCGCTGATCGACATCCCGCGCATGTCGGACATCTGCCGCGAGATGCTGCACGCCGCGCTGGCCGCTTTCGTGCGCGCCGATGACGAGGCGGCCCTGGCCGTGGCCTACCGCGACGACGAGGTGGACCAGCTATACGACCAGGTCTACCGCGAACTGCTCACGTTCATGCTGGCCGATCCCGGCACGATCAATCGGGCCACGCACCTGCTTTGGGCGGCGCACAACCTGGAGCGCATCGCAGACCGTGTGACCAACATCTGCGAGCGCGTCGTCTTCCTCGCCACCGGCCACATGACCGAGATCACGGGCGGGCGGGGGGATCGCCCGGCCCGTCAACGGGCGGGCTAGCACAACAAAACCCGCCGCCGCGGGCTGGTTCATTCCAGACAGGCCGCGCAGGCAGCCTTCGTACGAGTAACCGGAGGTTTGAACCTCCGTGCTACCCGCCGAGCGCGGCGAACGCCTGCGCGACGAACCAGCGGTGCCGGGCGCGCATCCTGGCTTCGGTGGCGGGGGCCAGGCCCCAGCCGGCCAGCTTGCCCGCGGGGCGTAGCGCTGCGGCAAGGTCCCAGTAGGGCAGGTCGGTGTAGTCGAGGGGGGCCAGGGCCTGGTACTGCCGGGTGAACCCGGCCATCGCTTCGGTGCCGAGGGCGAAGAGGATCTCCATGCGGCTGTTGCCCAGGTCGGCCAGCGGGTCGCCGGTGCGGGCGTCCTCCCAGTCGAGGACCGCGGCCAGCCGCCCGTCCTGCCAGAGCAGGTTGCCGGGCCAGTAGTCGCCGTGCAGCAGCGCCGGGGCGTGGCGCGGCGCCAGGGGCCAGGCGGCGGCCAGCGCAGCGCGAATCCGCGCTTCGTCGAGCGAGTCGTCGAGGTGGGCCGGGGGCGCGGCCAGCAGGGCGCCCAGGCGGACGGCATGGTCGGGCAGAAAAGCCAGATCCGTCGCCACGCCGGGCACCCGGTGGATGCGGGCGAGTGTCGCGGCAAACTGCTGGACGAAGGCGGGCACATCAGCGGGATCGAACTCGGGCGCGCCCGCGACGTATTCGACCACGAGGTAGGGCGTTGGGAAGACGGCACCCGACTCGGCGTAGCAGTACGGGGCGGGCGCGGGCACCCCGGCGGCGCGCACCAGTTGCAGCAGCCGGAACTCGTCGGCGGCGATGCGCGGGTTGTGCGCCAGGTCCACCGGCCCATGCCGCCGCACGACGACCGTGCGCGTGCCGCCGCCGGGCTGCGCCACCTCCAGCGCCGTCACCTGCGCGGACACGCCGCCATGCAAGGGCCACGCACGCAGGAGCGTGCCGCCCGGCGCGATCTGTTGCGCCACCTGGGCAAATCGGGCCGCGTCGTCTCCCGGCATCATCCGGTCCTCACTCCTATGGGGCACGAAGAAGGCGCGAAGCGCGTGAAGAACAAACCCAACAGAAACAATCTTCGCGTCCTTCGCGCCTTCGCGGTGAACGTCGAATCAGCCCGGACCGCGGCTAATCGGCGGGGGCGCGGGCGGCGAGGATGGCCGCGCCGACGACGCCGCTGTTGTCGCCCAGGCCCGCGCGCACGATGTCCACGGCGGCGGCGGGCACGGCCAGGGCCGCGCTGCGCGCCTGCTCGCTCGCGACCTTGAACAGCAGGTCGATACGGTCGATCACGCCGCCGCCCAGGACGATGCGCTGCGGGTTCCAGAGGTTGATCAGGCTCGCCAGCCCCAGACCCAGGTAGAGGCCGGCCTGGGTCATGATGTTGACCGCCAGCGGGTCCTCGTGGGCTACGGCGTCGGCCAGGGGCTTCGACTTGACGCGCTGGCTGGTGTCGAGCAGGAGCGGGCCGAGGCTCGACTTCTCGCCGCCCTCCACCGCCTCGCGCAACTGGTTGACGATGGCTGTGCGCGAGGCGTAGGCTTCCAGGTGGCCGCGCTGGCCGCAGCCGCACACCCGGCCCCCGGCGCGGACCATGATATGCCCGATTTCGCCCGCGGTGCCCGAGGCGCCGGTGTAGCGCGCGCCGTTCTGCATCAGCGCGCCGCCGATGCCGGTGCCCACGAACACGCAGGCGAACAGCCCGATGCCCTTCCCGGCGCCGAACTCGCTCTCGCCGAGGGCCGCCACCTCCACGTCGTTGCCCAGCGCGATGGGCACGTGGAAGCGCGCCTGCAACGGCTCGCGCAGCGGCACCAGACCCAGCCCGCCGCCCAGGTTGGGCGCGGCGCGCAGCACGCCCGCCGCCGGGTCCACCTGCCCGGCCACCCCTAGCCCGATGCCGCTGACCTGTTTGGCGAGGTCGCCGGGCGCCTCGGCCAGCACCTTGCTGATGTTCTCGGCCACCGCCGCCACGACGGCGTCCGCCCCGACCGGCGGGCTCGGCATCTTGACGAGGCTCACGATGCGCCCCGCCTCGCAGTCGATCAGCCCGCCGAGGATCTTGGTGCCGCCCACATCCACCCCGACGGTGTAGCGTCCAGCCATGGGTCTCTCCTTTGCTTTAGTAGACGGTTCCCCCGGCGCCTTGTCACTCTTCGCTGCGCTCAGAGTCTCGGCCTTCGCGTTACCAGACGGAGGTTCTTCGCGGCGCTCAGAATGACAGTTCCTGGTTGCTAAGCTCGCCCAGAGCGATTGTCACTCTGAGCGGAGCGAAGAGACTCGTCTCTTGCCCCAACGAGACCGAGATTCTTCGCCGCGCTCAGAATGACGGATGCTAGACCGCCGCGCTCACCGCCGCGAGGCGCGCGCGCCAGTCCGCGCCGACCAGCCGGGGCCAGGTCGTGGCCGGGAACTCGGCGCAGATGCGGCGCAGCGCCGCCTCGCGGTCGGCCTGGTAGGCCGCCAGCCCCGGCGGCGGCTCGGCGGGCGCCTTCTTGCGCCGGGGGTACGCGGCGGCGATGTGCTCGCGGATCAGCCCTGCCGCCACGTCGGCGTCGTGCAGCTCGCCCAGCGCGTCTTGCAGCGTCACCACGTCGTCGATCAGGGCGCCGGCCTCGGCGGGCAGCACGTGGCGGAAGAACTCCAGCGTGTAGCGCAGATACTTGCCGGTGATGCGCAGCGCGTGCAGTTGCGGCACCGCTGCGTCGGCCATCACCGTCTCGTAAGCGCGCACCGCCTCATAGCGTTCCCAGAGCGCGCTCGCCAGCACATGCCGCACCTGGTACGGCGCCACCTCGGCCTGCGCTGCCTCTTTCGATGCGGCTTCAGCGGCAGGTGGCGCATCCTCTTCGGCCAGAAACGCCGCCATGTGTTTGCGGAACCGGGCGTAGTCGGCGGAGTCGAGCAGGCGGATCAGTTGCTTGCGCGCCCGCTTGCGGGCGCCCTTCCAGGCGTCGAGCAGCGGGGCGAGGTCGGTCTGCCGGTCGTCGGGCAGGTCGTCGCGGAAGTTCTCGGCGTTCTTGATCAGCACGTCGAGGTCGCGCACGGCGCCGAGGGCGTGAGCAATCTCGCGCAGATCCTGGCGCACGCGCTTGACGGCCTTGCCGCCCAGGTACGGATCTGCGACGCGCAGGGCCGCGCGCATGCGGCGCACCGCCACGCGCATATCGTGGACGCCCTCCGGGTCGGCGCCCTCGCGGGCCGTTTCCTCGCACGCCTGCATGGCCGCGTATTGCGCCGCCAGCACCTTGCGGGCTGCGGTCGCCATGCTGTCGGTCGGCGTAATCGGCGCATCTGCGGGTTCCGGCGCGACC
>DASSGZ010000334.1:0-14270 GCA_035693165.1 Chloroflexia bacterium
TGTAGACAGCAGCGCCGGCGCAACGCTTGATATTTCCCTGCGCCCGACCACGCTGCATGGCCGGGTCACCGACAGCAAGACCGGTAAGCCGCTGCAAGGCGTCATCGTGCGCATCGATCTGGCCGGCGCGCCCGCGGCCCCTGCCGTCACGGCGACCACCACGGTTACGTCGAGCGGCGCACTCGCGCCCCTCCTGGGCCGCGCCCCGCTGAGCTTCCAGGTCGATATTACGCCGACCGCGACGAGCGAAGTCGCGCCCACCGGCGCCGTCACCGATACCGCGCCCACGGCCGTGCCCTCGCCGACCGTGCCGCCGAGCCCGCCGCCGGTGATGCCCACGCCGTACGCCGACGATAAGATGATCCTGGCTGTTACGGATGCCGACGGCAACTATAGCATGGACAACGTGCCGGAGAACCCGCTGGTCACGTTTAAGATGCCCGGCTATAAATTGACCAAAGTCACGGTTGGCCGCACCGCCACCCAGGATCAGGCGCTCGATCCGTTCGTGGTCAAGGCGGTCTACATGACCGCCAGTGCCGCCACGTATGATCCACTCTATCAGCCGATCATCGAAGCCGCCGACAAGACCGAGATCAACGCCATCGTGCTCAATATCCAGGACGACAACGCGCGCCTGGTTTATGACACGCAGGTGAAAATGGCGGTGGATAGCGGCGCGATCAGCAAAATCCTGCCGAACATTAAAGACGTGGTCGCCGAGTTCCACAAGCACAACCTGTATGTCATCGCGCGCATGGTGACTTTCATGCAGCCCGCGGTGGCCGAAGCCAACCCCAACCTGTCGGTGCTGAGCAAGGCCACCGGCAAGCCCTGGAAGGGCGGCGAACTGAGCCAGCAGCGCTGGCTCGACCCGACCAACCCGGCGGCGCGCCAGTATCCGCTCGCCCTGGCCCGCGAGGCGGTCAGCCTGGGCTTCGACGAGATCCAGTTCGACTATATCCGCTTCCCGTCCGACCCGGCGCCGGGCGAACACTGGGACAATATGACCTTCTCGCAGCCGGTCGACAGTCAAAGCAAGCCGAAGTACATCGAACAGTTCGCCACCGAGGCACATAACATGCTGAACACGACGGACGCATTCATGTCGGTGGACATCTTCGGCTATACCGTGTGGCCCGATCAGAACGGCCAGGCGCTCAACGCCGTCATCGGCCAGGTCTTCCCGAATTTGATCGGCCACACCGACTATATTTGCCCGATGATTTATCCGTCGCACTTCAGCCGCGGAGAGATGGGCTTCAGCGATCCGAATGCGCACCCGTATGAGATCATCAAGCAAGCCGGCATCTATACCGGCGAGCGCATGGTCGGCCAGCGGGCGAAATACCGGCCGTGGCTACAGGGCTTTGACTGGACCCACCTGGTGTACGACGCGCACTTGTATCGCTTGCAGATCCAGGCGGCGGATGAAACGGGCGCTGCGGGGTGGATGTTCTGGGATCCCAGTAACGTCTATTCCGTGGGTGGGTTCCTGCCGGAGCCGTAAGGCGGCCCGGCAGCGCCCCACCAGGAGGAGGAGTTTGTGTCGCGGCAACGCTATTTTTCGGATTACGGTCGCGGCGTCTCGCGGCGTGAGCAGCACGCGAATATCATCCCCTATCTGGTAATCGCCCTGCTCGCGCTCCTCGCTCTCGTTCTCACACGGGTGGCCCCGCCGGAGGCGGCCATCAATATCAGCGGACGCGTGCTCGACTCGTATACCGGGCAACCGATTGTCGGGGCCAATGTGGCGATCCTCGCCGCCGGGCCGGACAACGGCCCGGCTGTCGCCAGTAGTAGCGGGGTGTCCATCGTGGGCACCCAGCCGGTGACCGTGGCCGGCATCAGTACCACCACGACAACGTTGCCCGCTCCCGCCCCTGTCGTCACCACCACCAGTGCTGCCGATGGGGGCTTTACCTTGCTCAACCTGAGCGTGCCCAACCCGGTGCTGCGCGTGGAACAGCCGGGCTACGCGCCGCAGGCAGTCCCGACCGGCGGGCGCAGCGGGCTCGATATCCGCTTGGTGCCCGATACGCTGCACGGCACGGTCAGCGATGCCGCGGGCCACCCGGTTGTGAGCGCCACCGTGGCCGTCGGCGATCAGGTCGCCACCACCGGCAGCGATGGCAGCTACGCCCTCTCCGGCATCGGCACCGAGCACAAACTGCTGGTGAAGGCGCCGGGCTATGCCCTGGCCCGCACGCAGTTCGGGGCAACCACCGAGCAGAACGTCACCCTGACGCCGTTTGCCGCCCGCGCCATCTATGTCAACGCCGACACCATGGCCTCGTCCGGCAAGTTCTACAACCTGATCAAGCTGGCAAACGACACCGAGATCAACGCCATGGTCATCGACGTGAAGGCCGATACCACCGGGTACGTGCTCTACAACAGCGCGCTGCCCCAGGTCCAGGCCGCCGGGGCCGCCAACCCCATGATCGGCGACCTGCGCAGCGTGATCGACACGCTGCACAAGAACAACATCTATGTCATCGCCCGCCAGGCGCTGTTCTGGGACGAGAAACTGGTGGCCGCGCACCCCGACTGGGCCATCAAGAGCAAGACCACGACCGGTCCCTGGCAGGATGCCTACGGCCACCACTGGGCCAACCCCTACCGCCAGGAAGTCTGGGACTATAATATCGCCATCGCCAAGGAGGTCGCCTCGCTCGGCGCTGACGAGATCCAGTTCGACTATGTGCGTTTCCCGTCGGACGGCAATCTCGCTGATACCGATTATGGCGTGCCCGACTCCCAGACCCGCGCCAGCGCCATTACCGGCTTTCTGCAGGCCGCTCATAAAGAACTCTCGAAGAGCGGCGCTTTCATCGCGGCGGACGTGTTCGGCCTCAGCCCGATTGTGAACGACGACCTGGGTATCGGCCAGCAGTTCGACGAACTCGTGCAGTATCTCGACTATATCTGCCCGATGGCCTACCCGTCGCACTACGCCGACGGTTTCCTCGGCTTCGACAAGCCCGCCGAGCATCCGTCGGAGGTCGTCGGCTACACCTTGCAGCAGGCCCAGGCGAAGATGCTCAAGACGAGCGCCCGCTTGCGCCCCTGGCTGCAAGACTTCACCCTCGGCGGCATCGCCTACGACGCCACGCGGGTCCGCGGCCAGATCGAAACCGCGGAGAAAAGCGATACCTCCGGCTGGATGCTCTGGAACTTCGACAACGTCTACACCCAGGCCGCTCTCAAGCCTTAGCGAGTGCTGAATGCTGAGTTACGACGAGAGACGAGTGGGACTAGTGTTGAGTGTAGAGTGCTGACAGCTAATAGCTGACGGCGCGTTGTAGGGGCCGGTTTGAAACCGGCCCGATGCCGGGGATGCGAACGGGGCGGGTAGAAGATTCCACCCGCCCCGCTTTTGTGCGCCGGCCGCCAGGGCCGGCGCCGGTGCTAGCCTTGCGCTGGGGGGCGCGGGGTGCCCGGCGGCGGACTCACAGCGCCCGGTTGGGGTGGCGGCGCGGCGAAGCCGGGCGGCGGCGCGGCCTGCGCCGGGGCGCCGACGCGGGCCACCGAGGCGGGCAGTGCCTCCGGGGCCGGCGCGGGCCGGACTTCGGGGCGCGGGATCGGCGGCGGCGACGCAGTCCCGGCGCCCATCAGGGTGGCGGCCGCCGAACTGACATGCGGGATCAGGCTCAGCAACTCCAGCGGCACCGGGAAGATGATCGTCGAGTTGCGCTCCGTGGCGATCTCGGTCAGGGTTTGCAGATAGCGCAACTGGATCGAGGCCGGCTCCGAGCCGATCACCTTGGCCGCATCGGCCAGCATCTGCGACGCCTGGAACTCGCCGTCGGCGTGGATGATCTTGGCGCGCTTTTCGCGCTCGGCCTCCGCCTGGCGGGCCATGGCGCGCTGCATCGACTGCGGCAGCTCCACGTCCTTCACCTCGACGATGTTCACTTTGATGCCCCACGGCTCGGTCTGTTCGTCGATGATTTGCTGCAACCGCTGGTTGATCGACTCGCGGTGCGACAGCATCTCGTCCAGTTCTGACTGCCCCAGCACCGAGCGCAGCGTCGTCTGGGCGATCTGCAAGGTGGCGCGGATATAGTCCGTGACCTGCGTTACCGCTTTCCCAGGGTCCGTTACCTGGAAATAGAGCACGGCGTTCACGCGCACCGTCACGTTGTCCCTGGTGATGACTTCTTGCGGAGGTACCTCCAGGGTGATGACGCGCAGGTCGATCTTGACCATGCGGTCGAGCACCGGGATCAGGAAGAACAGCCCCGGCCCGCGGGCGCCGACCAGCCGGCCCAGCCGGAAGATCACCCCGCGCTCGTACTCCTGGACCACCTTTACGGACGAACTGAAGATCACCAGGGCGATGACCACGATGATCACCAGGTACGTCAAGAGGGAGAATAACTCAGGCATTACCACCATCCTCCTTATAGTGAGTGTCGATTCAAGCGTCGCCCAGCGGCACGGTTTTGGTCGGGTCCTCCACCGGGGCGGGCACGTCCTCTACCGGACGGACATACAGCGTCAAGCCGTCGATCCCCGTGACCTGGACCTCGCGCCCCACGGGTATGGGGCCGTTGGTACTAACGGCGCGCCAGAGCGCGCCCTCGAAGAAGACCATGCCGCGCGGGGCCAGCGGTTCGCGCACCTCGGCGGTGCGGCCCATCATGCCCTCGACCCCGGTGGTCGGTTGGCGGCGGCGCGCCTGGAAGGCTTTGTAGATACCGAAGAAGAACGCCGCGCCGATGGTCCCGGCCAGCGCCACGATGGCCCACGGCGATACCGCCGGCACGCCGGGCGCCTGGGACGTATCGATCAGCAGCAGCCCGCCCAGCGCCAGCGAGGCGACCCCGCCCGCCGTCAGGATGCCGTGCGTCGTCATGAACAGGTCGGCGATGAACAACACGAAGGCGAAGCCGATGAGCACCACGCCGGTCAGGTTCACCGGCAACATGCCCAGCGCCACCAGCCCCAGCAGCAGCATAATGACGCCCGCCACGCCGGGGAAGACCAGGCCGGGATTGAACACCTCCGCCGTGAGCGCCAGCCCGCCCAGCGTGATCAGCGTATAGGCCAGGCTGGAGTTGGTCAGCAGCAGCAGGAAGCCCTCGATGTTGTTCATCGGCGTATCGATGAGCGTGGCGCCCTTGGTATGCAGAGTCACCTTCTGGTCGCCCAGCGAGACCACGCGCCCGTCGGCTTTGTCAAGGGCCTCGGTCAGCGTCGCCGCCATGTAATCGACGATGTGCTGGTCCACGGCCTCCGGCGCGGTGGCCGCGACGCTCTCGCGGATGGAGCGCTCCGCCCAGTCGGCGTTGCGCCCGCGGATCTCGGCGATATTGCGCAGGTGAGCCACGGAGAAATTGGTGATCTTTTGCAACAACTCCTGCTCGCTGGTGCCCGAAACGGGCGTCTGCTGTGGATCAGGTGTCGTCGCCGGAGCCGGCGCGGTCCCTTCCAGCACCGGGTGCGCCGAGCCGATAGTGGTGCCGGGCGCCATCACGGCGACGTGCGAGGCATAGGTGATAAAGACGCCCGCCGACGCCGCCCAGGCGCCGCTGGGCGACACGTAGACCATCACCGGCACGCGGCTGTTGAGGATATCTTGCGTGATCTCCTCCATCGAGTCGAGCTGCCCGCCGGGGGTATTGAGCTGGATGACCAGGATGGAGTTGCCGTCGCGCTCGGCCAGTTCGATGCCGCGCTTGACATACGCAGCCGTGACGGGATTCACATCGGCGTCGAAGGTGAGCACGCGGGCCGTGGGGGTCGTGGCCTGGGCGGCGATGCTGCCGGGCAGGGATGGGTGCGGGGGCGCCGGCAGCGGCTGATCCAGCGCTGCTGCTGCCGCGGGCCCTGCCGTCAGCAGCAGATAGCCCAGAAACAGACAACTCAGGTACAGCAGACGAATCAGGCGCATCACAGGATCCTTTCCAGTCGTGGCAATGTAGCCTCGGCGCTACATGCACCATGGCGCGGGACACGTCGCCGGGTCAAGGTGTAGCTATATTGCATTATAAAGCATTGGGTTGAGTCCCGCTATCATTGTAGTATACGTAGCGGGCGGGCGCCAGGTTCCAGACCGCGGCACGCAGTATCAGGGGCGGGACGATTTCTCGTGTTCGGTGAGCGGATCGGGGAAGGGCGGCCCGGCGCCGTCGTCTGCTGCGCGGGCCCTGGCGCCGTTCGCCTTCACGCTGTCAGGGGCGGGCGGTTCGACGGCCTGCGTGCCGGGCATCATGGCTTCGGGTTCCGCACCGGGGGCGGGCGGCGGGCCCGCGCCGCTCATGCTGTGCGGGTGCGACCGCTGGAAGCGCAGCCCGGCAATGGCGATCACCAGCACCAGCGCGGCGATGCCGACCACCGTGGGCAGCACGCCGATCAGGTCGGCCATCGCCCCGGCGATGACCAGCGGCACGATGAGGATGGTGTTGGAGACGGTGTAGAACGCCGCGAAGACCCGCGCCCGGATGTCTTCGGGGGCGCGTTCCTGCAACACGGTTTGCGCCGGCACTGAGATGAACGAGTTGCACATGCCCAGGAAGAACCCGGCGGCGCCGATCACGACCTGGCTGGCGAGCGTGGGTGGCGGCGGCTGCCCGATGAGCTGGGCGCCCAGCCGCAGAGCATCGTGGATCAGCGCCAGCACCAGCAGGCCGATCCCGGCGAACAGCAGGCCGTAGTTAATCATCGACGCCCGGTTGTCCTCGGTGGCAAAGCGCCCGACCAGGATCACCCCCACCACCAACCCGATCCCGCCGGGAATCAAGATGAAGTAGAGGTGCTCGGGATCGACATGCAGCACATCCTGCAGGAACTTGGGACCGCTCACGGCCAGCATCATGAAGACCGAGATAGCAACCGACCAGTAGAGGATGGCGATCATCAGCGCGGCGTCCACGCGGATGAAGCCCCAGCCCTCTTTGAATTCGTCCCAGGCCAGCCGCGCTTTCTCGCCGAGCGTGTCGGCCTCGGCCAGGTCGTCGGTCGCCGCGGCGGCCAGCAAGCCCCGCTCGGCCTCGACATCCGGCAGGCGCCAGCAGAGCACCGCGCAGACGATATAGCAGCCGCAGAGCAGGATATAGAGCACGCGCAGCCCCAGCAGCGGCACCAGCAGCGTGCCCAGCAGCACGAACCCGATCAATTGCGACGCCGTGAGCGTTAGATTAAACAGCGAGTTGGCCGCGATCAGCTTTTTCCGCGACACCAGCAGCGGGATCATCGCTGCCTCGGCGGGCGCGAAGAACTGGCTGATCGCCGAGAACAGCAGGGTGTTGGCATAGAGGATCGCCAGCCCCCAGAACACGTCGAGATTGGCGACGAGCGTGGTGCCCACGAACAGCAGCACCGTCAGCCCGCGTGCCGCGTTCGTCACCACCAGCGTCCGCTTCTTGGACGTGCGGTCGACAAACACGCCCGCGATGGCGCTAAAGAGGATCGCCGGGACGGTGAAGCAGATGACAATGCCGGCGGTGGCCGTGCTGCTGGCGTTCGACAGCTTCGCGACCTGCACCACCAGCGCGTAGTTGATCATCTGCTGGGCAAGCTGCGAGATCAGTTGGGCCATCCAGAGGAAGAGGAAGTTGCGGTTGCCCAACACGGCGCCGAAACTGGCGCCCTGGTCTTCGTCGCTCTTCGGGTTCGCGGTGATGGCTTCCGCCATGGGCCTGATCTCCTCAACGCGCGTCCGCCGGGCCTTTGCAGCCGATTATACGGCAACCGCCGGTCCTCCGCAATTACCCGATCAACCTCTCCCCCGGCCCTCCCCGCCGCGGGGAGGGGGGTCGCCTTCCGGCGTTTCCCCCTTCCCGCGGCGGGAAGGGGGCAGGGGGGTTAGGTTGCGCCCCCCACCGCAAGGCCGCCCGGCGCGCGCAAAATTCCTGCTACGTTTGCATATAACGAAGAGATCGGTCCAATGCGGCGGATGCAAAGCGCCCCCGGTCTAGCGACAGACGGGGGGCGCGGCGCGGGCGGTGTTAGCGGGCGCGCTGGAAGGGCCCGGCGACGGGTTCCAGATCCGCCTTATCGGAGAAATCTAACTCCCCGCCCATTTCGACGGCAGTCACCCCGGCCAGCAGGGCTTCCGGCTCCTCTTGCGGCCCGCTCGTCGTGTGTGCCGCGCGGCCAGGGGTCAGCACGCGGCTGTGCGCCTGCTGGTAGCGCAGCCCGACGAAGGCGATCACCAGCACCGCGACGGCGATCAGCACCACCGTCTGCACCACGCCGAGCAGGTCGGCCATGGTGCCCGCGAACAGGATCGGCACGATCAGAATGGCGTTCGAGACCGTGTAGAAGGCGCTGAAGACCCGCGCGCGGATGTGCTCCGGGGCGCGCTCTTGCAGCACCGTCTGCGCCGGCACCGAGATGAACGAGTTGACGATGCCCAGGAAGAAGGCCAGCCCGCCGATGATGATCTGGCTGATCGCCACAGGCGGCGGCGGCTGGTTGATCAACTGCGCGCCGAATTGCAGGCCGTTATGGGCCAGCGCCAGCACCAGCAGCGCCGCGCCCGCGATCAGCAGGCTGTAGTTGATCATCGCCGGGCGGTTCTGCTCCGTGGCGTAGCGCCCGACCAGCATCACGCCCAGCACCAGCCCGATGCCGCCCGGCACCATGATGAAGTAGAGGTGCTGCGGATCGACGTGCAAGACATTGTGCAGGAAGTTGGGGCCGATGGTGCCCATCATCATGAAGACCGAGATGGCGACCGACCAGTAGACGATAGCCGTCATCAGCGGCGGATCGACGCGGATGAAGTCCCAGCCCTCTTTGAATTCGCGCCAGGCCAGGCCCACTTTGTCGCCCAGGCTGTCGGTTTGCGCCTGGCGTAGCCCCGCGCTCGCCGTGATGCGGTCGGCTTCCAGGTCGGGCAGCCGCCAGGTCAGCCACGCGCAGAAGCCGTAGCACGCGAACAGCACCACGTAGAGCCACTTGTAGCCGATCAGCCCCACGAACAGCGGCCCGAGGAAAGCGAAGCCGATGAGTTGCGCCGCCGTGAAGGTCAGGTTAAACAGCGCGTTGGCGGCGATGAGCTTGTCGCGCGGCACCAGCAGCGGGATCATGGCCGCCTCCGCGGGCACGAAGAACTGGCTCACCGCCGAGAAGATCAGCGTGTTGACATAAAGCACAATCAGCCCGTAGCCGAGACTCAGGTTCGGCACCAGGATCGTCCCGACATAGAGCAAGACGACCACGCCCCGGCCCACGTTTGTGATCACCAGCATCCGTTTCTTCGACTGGCGGTCGACAAACACCCCGGCGATGGCGCTGAAGAGAATGGCCGGCACCGTGAAGCAGATGATGATTCCGGCTACGGCGGTGCCGCTCGCCGCCGACAGATCGGTCACCTGCACCACCAGGGCGAAGTTGATCATCTGCTGGGCGAGCTGCGAAAAGATCTGGGCGATCCACAGATACAGGAAGTTGTGATTACGCAGCACGGCGCGGAACGCCGCGCTCTGATTGGCGTTGGTGTTTGACACTACGCTAGTGGCTTCTGCCATACGTTAGCAATCCTTATCGTCCGTGGGAGGGGATGCCGGCGCGGGGGATTCGTCACGAGACAGCAGTGTCTTGACCCGGCGCTCGAAAGTGCTGCGCGGTAACATCACGGCGTGGCCGCAGCCCACACACACCATACGGATGTCGGCGCCTGTGCGTCGCACTTGCCAATCGAAGCTGCCGCAGGGATGCGGTTTGCGCAGGCGATACACATCTCCCACCCGGATATCCAAAACGGGCATGGGATAGCTCTCTTTCTAGCTTGGCGCCGCACCGAGTCCGGGCGGACCCGATTCCAGCCCATATTATACCACAACTATTCGCCCGGTGAACGCAATTTGCCTGGTCTCAGAATAGTACAAAATCCAGGATCGGCTGGTACCATAGTACCAGGGCACGGCGCTCCCCGGCGCGGCGGCGCCCGGCGCGTAGCCCGGTTATAAATTGCGCCCGCCCGCACTCGGTTACTCTGCGGGGCGCGGGCCGCTCTATCCGGCTTAGAACGCCCCAGCCTGGTGGCCGGTCGGCAGGCACTTGACAGGCGGAGAGCGCAGCGTTAGGCTTAGCGCCGGATCGACCCAGAATCTTCGGCATTACACAGGAACACGCCCATGGACACCCCGCATCGGGACCATGCGATCGTCATCGGCGGCAGCATGGCCGGACTCTTGACGGCGCGGGCGCTCGCCGACCTGTTCGCCCGCGTCACCGTGATCGAGCGTGACCGCTTGCCCGACGGCCCGCACGCCCGCAAAGGCGTGCCCCAGGCCCGCCACGTGCATATTCTGCTGTTGCGAGGGCAGGCCATCCTGGAACAATGGTTTCCGGGCCTGGAAGATGAGTTGGGCGCGCTGGGTGCACCGCGCCTCGACGTGACCCAGGACGGCCTCTGGCTTAACCGCGCGGGCTGGGGGCCCGTGTTCGCGTCCGGCCGGTACGGGCGGACCTGTAGCCGCGATCTGCGCGAATGGGCGGTGCGGCGCCGATTGCGCGCCATCCCTGCGATATGCTTCCGCGAGGAGTGCGATGTCGTGGGCCTGTTGGCCGGCCCAACCGGCGCGTGTGTGACCGGGGTCCGGGTCCGTCCGCGTGGCCAGACCACCGGCGGTGCAGCAGTGGAAGAAAACCTGGCCGCCGATCTGGTTGTGGATGCCGCCGGGCGCGGATCGCGCGCGCCGGAGTGGCTGGCGGCCCTCGGCTATGCCCGACCCCAGGAGTTGGTCATAAACTCTTTCCTCGGTTACAGCAGTCGTTACTACGCCCCGCCGGAGGACTTCGTGCCTCCGTGGCAGGGCCTGTATATCCAGCCCGCGCCCCCGGCCCATATGCGCGGCGGCGGCATCTATCGAGTCGAGGACGGGCGCTGGCTGGTGACCCTGGTGGGGATCGGCGGCGATTACCCGCCCACCGCCGACCCCGATTTTCTGGAATTCGCCCGCAGCCTGCGCAGCCCGGTCCTCTACGAGGCCCTGCGGCACGCCACGCCGCTCTCGCCCGTCACAGGCTACCGCGGCACGGCCAACCGCTGGCGGTATTACGAGCGCCTGGCGCGCCGGCCCGAGCAGTTCGTCGTGATTGGCGACGCTGCCTGCGCCTTCAATCCGGTCTATGGACAGGGGATGACGGCCGCCGCCCAGGGTGCCGCGACACTGGCGGCCGCCTTGCGCGACCAGCGCCGCCGCCATCCAGACGGCGATCTCCGCGGCCTGGCTGCGCGGTTCCAGCGGCAACTCGCCCGCAATAACCGGCCGCTCTGGGCCATTGCCACCCTGGAAGATTTCCGCTGTCCGCAGACGGTAGGGGGCCGGCCCACGCCGGCCGATCGCGTGGCCCAGCGCTATATCGACCGGGTGTTGCGCCGTTCCACGACGGATCGCGTGGCCTATCTGACATTGGTCGAGGTGTTACAACTGGTCCAACCGCTCCATGCCCTGGTGAGGCCGGGTATGCTGGCGCGGGTCCTGCGGCCCGGCGGCGCCCCGCCCCCCGCGGTGATCTAGCCTATGCCTGTAGGCGCCGGGCGGGGCCGGGCCGCAGTTTTGGCCCGGCGGGAATCCATCACATAGAGCAGGATGACCATCGCGACCCAAAACCCGGCCATCCCTCCGACGTACAGCCAGGTCACCGGGTTGGCCGGGTTGAACTCGCCCCACGCACGCGCGACCGCGATCAGGATCAGCCCGACAGCGATAGCCTGGTGTTGCACGATGATGCGCCAGGCACTCCAGCGGGGCTCGAAGGCAAACAGGACCTCGGCGACGCCGGGCGCGGCCAGCCAGCCGCCGATCACGCGGCAGGTGGCGGGCGTTAGCTGCCAGGGCCACACCCCGAGGACCGCGTCGGGGATCAGCACCATCAGCGCTGCCACGCCCAGCAACCCCACGCCCGCAATCCCCGACGCGATGCGGATCGGCCGCGGGACCAGCACGTCATCCGGGTCGGGGGTGCCGGGGTCGAACCGGCGATTGAGGAGCCAGAGAATCGGGAGAAGGATCGGCGCGGCAAAATAGAGCACGACCCAGGCATAGAACGCGATATGATCGTGGTTGAACTTATCCCAGTAGAGGATCGTGGAAATGCCCAGAACCCAGGTAAAGGTGCTGATGGCCGGAAAGTAGAGGCCGACCTGGTGCCACCGGGAGGCGAGGAAGACCCGCGCGAAGTAATAGGCCCCCGCGCCGTATCCCGCACCCATGATCAAGGCGCTCATCGTCGGGTGGATGGTCCAGGCAAATAGCTCGGTCGTGCGGTCGGGGAGCACATAGAGGATCACGGCGGCGGTGAGCAAGACAAGCGTCACCAACCCGGCAACCCAGTGGACGGCGGGCAGGATGCGGTCGTCGCGCACGCCGGCCTCGCGCCCGATCTCGGCGGGATGGGTCGGGCTTGCCGCCATGTTGCCTTCGGGGGTGGTCATGGCCCTGCCTCCTTGGTGCGTACTGGGTGTTACCGACCCGGCGCGCTGCCGCCCCTGCGCGGGCCAAGTGGGCGGACTCGGCCAGGTCCGATTCCCTCCATAGCCATCACTGCGATTATACCGCAGAATCCGCTCAGCAGATAGCATCCGTCCCCAAAAGGCCTGTGCCGTCATGGCGCCGGGGGCGGCCGATCGCCTGCGCGCCGGTCCGCCCGGCGCCCGATTGGCCCGGCGCGCAGGCGTGTGCTATAATTGGAGTATCTATCCCGTTCCGCCGCAGGTGACCCGGCGCTAGTTATTCCGAATTTGAGGTGCGATTCCATGCCAAACGAGCAGATCAAACCGCAGTTGCTCAAGGGGTTCCGCGACTTCTTGCCGGCGCAGATGATCCTGCGCCAGCATATCATGAGTACGTTGCGGGAGATCTTCGAGAAGCATGGGTTTGCGCCGCTCGATACGCCCGCGCTCGAATACCTGGAGACGCTGACCGGCAAATACGGCGAAGAGGAGCGGCTGCTCTACCGCTTCCAGGACGCCGGGGGCCGCGATGTGGGCCTGCGCTATGACCTGACGGTGCCCCTGGCGCGCGTCGTCGGCCTCTACCAGAGCGGGATCGTCTTTCCCTTCAAGCGCTACCACATGGCGCCGGTCTGGCGGGCCGAGAAGCCGCAGCGCGGGCGCTACCGCGAGTTCTACCAGTGCGACATCGACATCGTCGGCACGTCGAGTATGCTCGCCGACGCCGAGATCCTATCGATCTTGAGCGAGGCGATGGACACGCTCGGCTTCACCGGCTACAGCATCCTGCTCTACAACCGCAAGCTTATGGCGGCCATGGCCCGCTTCGCCGGGGTGCCTGCCGACCAGGCGGGGTCGATCTATCGCGCCATCGACAAGTTGCCCAAGATCGGGCCGGAGGGCGTGCTCAGCGAGATGGATCGCTACGGCGTGCCTGCCGAAGCGGCCAGGCGCGCGCTCGACTTCGCCACCGCCGACACCGGCCTGGATAACCTCGCGCTGCTGGACCGCCTGCAAACCCGCCTGGCGGACGATCCCGCGGCCCTGGAGGGCGTCCACGAGTTGCGCGACATCGTGGAGTATCTCAGTGCGCTCACGCCCTCGGCGGGGCGCGTGCGGGTCGATCCGACGCTGGCGCGCGGCCTCGATTATTACACCGGCCCCATCTGGGAGATCAACGTCGAGGAGCCGAAGATCGGTTCGCTGGGCGGCGGCGGGCGCTACGACCGGCTGGTCGGCATGTTCAGCGGTCGCGACCTACCCACGACCGGTAGTTCCCTGGGCCTCGAACGCATCATCGACGTGCTCGATAGCCTGGGCATGGTCGATGTGCCGGCCAGCGTGAGCAAGATCATGGTCGCGCCGTTTAACCGCGAGGTGCTGCAGCCGGCGCTGCACCTGCTGTCCGACATCCGCCACGTCGATATCCCGTCCGAGATCTACCTCAATCCGGGCGATAAGCTGGGCAAGCAACTGCAGTATGCCGACCGGGCCGGCATCCCGCTGGCGGCCATCGTCGCGCCCGACGAACTGGCCCGCGGCGAGGTCGTGCTGAAGAACCTCAAGACCCAGGTCCAGCAGACGCTGCCCCGCCGCGGCTTTGCCAACGCCCTGGTAGACTACCTGGCCGCGCTGGACGGCTAGTATCCATCGCACAGATTCTGCGGGGCGGCAGGCCGGTTTGAAACCGGCCCCTACACCGCGAAACCAGGGTGGCCGGCTACTGGCCCGCTCCCACGAATAACACTCTGCACCGTACGCCGCTTGCGTGGCGTACGGTTTGCTTTCACCACCGCCTCCGCTTTGCGGTGTAGGGGCCGGTTTCAAACCGGCCCGCGCCGCTGCCCGCGCCCTC
>DASSGZ010000335.1:0-10842 GCA_035693165.1 Chloroflexia bacterium
CGTAATAGCCCACCGCGAAGTACAGCACCGGCGTCGGCACCTCGCCCACGTTGATCACGTCGCACCCCGCCTTGCGCAGCCCGACGATCAGCGACTCCGCGAAGCGCTTGGACGACAGGCGCACGTCGCGCCCGACCGCCACCCGCTTGCGCCCGCCGCCGGGGCCGCCGTCCTGCTGGTACAGCCAGGTGCCGTAGGCCATACCGATCGCCTCCAGCACCGGGCCCGTCAGGTCCTGATCCACGATCCCGCGGATGTCATATTCTCGGAAGATGTGCGGATTGACCTGCGTGCGGCCGCCGGTGGCCTGCGTCGATCCATCCATAAAGCGTTCCCTCCTGTGGCAAATTCGTCTCGGGGGTTACCCGGCCAACTCCTGTAGAGGTCTCTGTAGCTTTTATACCCGCAAAGCGAGCGCAATGCAAGCATGGCCCGGCGCGCTGCCGTGTGTGGATGGTATAATGGAGAGTCTGCGGCCCGCACTCTGCCATTCTCGCCGCGACTTGAGGAGCCGTTATGAGCATACACGAGCCACAGCCGGCGCCCGCCCCGGTCGTGCCGCCGCCCGCCCGCAAGGGCCGGGTGCGGGCGATCTTCCAGGTGCTGGCCGTGGTGGCGGTCACGCTGGTCTTCACCGTGGGGCTGCTGGAAGGCGCGCTACGCCTGTTCGCGCCGCAGATCACCCAGCCGGTGACACGGGATATGTTCGACATCGACCGCGGCGCACGCTTCCGCAACAAGCCGGGCGCCTCCGTAGTCCACGACTCCGGCGAACTCCATGCCACCTACACCATCAACAGCCAGGGTGTGCGCGGCACCCAGGTCTACGGCCCGCCCACCCCCGACCGCACCCGGCTGCTCTGTATCGGCGACTCCTTCACTTTCGGCTGGGGCGTCGAGGCCGGCCAGGCGTTCCCGGCCCTGCTGAACGCCGGCAAGAGCGCCGCGGGGCTGCCCATCGAAAGCATCAACGCGGGCGTGATCGGCTACGGCACCTCGCACGAGGTGGCCTGGATGCACGAATACGGCTGGGGGCTGCAACCCAAGATTGTGGTCGCGGGCTTCTTTGTGGGCAACGACGTAACCGATGTGATGCGCGATATGATCTACAACAAGACCAACACGCCGGAGCAGCAGGCCGTGGTCGATATGGTCTGGCGGCTCAAGGGGCAGGGGTCGCAGCAAAGCGATGTCGAAACCTGGCTGAAAGGCAATTCGCACGCCTATGTCTTCCTGAACAAGATCTACTCGCGCCTCATGCCCGCGCCGCCGAAACAGCAGCCGGACATGACCAACGCCGCCTACAACTACCTGAAGCAGGAGCCGCCGGAGCGCGCCACCGGCTGGAAGACGACTTTGTCCCTGCTGAACGAACTGCACTGGAAAGCCGAGCAATACGGCGCCACCTTCGTGGTCGTGGCGATCCCGGCCAAGGAGCAGGTCGATACGACGGCCTGGCAGGATATGCAGAAGCCCTTCGGCCTGACCGATGCTGACCTGGACCGTGAGTTGCCACAGCAGCGCCTGGCCGCGTGGAGCGCGCAAAGCGGCGTCCCAGTCATCGACCTGCTGCCCGGCTTCCGCGCCGCCGCCAACCCGCACCTCTACTTCAACGCCGACCCGCACTGGACTCCGGCGGGCCACGTCCTGGCCGCGCAACTGATCGCGGACGGGATGGTGAAGCTGGGCCTCTTTAGTCGCTGACCGCTACTGGGGCCGGGCGGCGAATGTGGCGCGGAGATAACTGGCAAGATGGAGCCGCCCGGTATGGAGCAGCGACGCAAATTCCGGCGACGCCGCATGTCCCCTATACCCCCAGCCTGTGCAGACGTGTTGTGTAGGCCCTTTTTGTGCTATATTGTACAAGAGGGTACAAAATGTGAATAGCAAGGAGGGGGCGAGATGCGCGAGCGGAACCCCATGACTGAGACGATAAATGCCAGCCAGGTCCGCCAGCAATGGAGCCGGCTTATTAATAAAGTCTTCCGCGGGGAAACACGAGTAGTCGTCGAGAAGAGCGGTATTCCCGTGGCCGCTATCATCTCGGCGGAGGATCTCAGAAGGCTGAATCAGTTGGAGGATGAGCGCCGGCAGCGCTTCGCCGTGTTGGAACGGACATGGACGGCGTTTGAGGATGTCCCCCCGGAGCAGCTTGAGGCTGAGGTAGAGCGGGCAGTGCGGGAAATGCGAAAGGCGAGGAGCACGTAGCAAGCGGATCGTTGTGCTGACGGCTGTTTTGGATACGAATGTGCTCGTATCAGGTGTGGTAAGCCGAGGAGGCATACCAGGCCAGATTCTTCATGCCTGGCAAGAGCAGGAATTTGCGCTTGCGGTATCCCAGACCATCCTTACGGAAGTTGCCCGTACTTTGCAGGACCCCTATTTTCGGCAGCGCCTCACTGAGCAGAATAGAGCAGAGGTTCTGAGGCTCTTGCTAGAGCAGGGCATTCTCACTGAGCTAACCGTTCAGGTCGAGGGCATAGCCACCAACCCGGAGGATGATCTTATTTTGGCTACCGCTGTTTCAGCCCAGGCTGATTACCTGGTAACCGGCGATAGGAAACTTCAGGGGATTGGGAGCTATGGCCGGGTAACAATCATAAGTCCGAGAGCTTTTTTGGCGATCCTTCATGAATAACACGGGGTCTCTCAGCTTTCGCCTCCTTGCGTCCGAATTGCTCAGCATCACGCCCCGGCTATTGACTTGCCCTAAGCCGCTGTGCTATCCTGCTGGAAGGGACGTGAGTACCGATCGGAAAGGGGGACCCACACCATGATCGACGATCTACTGCACGTAGCCCAGCAAGAATTCCTGCGCGGACGCGAGTTCTACCGCGCGGGCGCCATGCCGCGAGCGCTGGTGGCGTATCATGCCGGGTTGGAGCAACTCTTGCGCTTCGCCCTGATCCGCGACGGCGCCGATTACGACCGCGCCACCGACCCCAACCAGATCAACTGGCAAACCCTGATCACCTACCTGGATGTGCGTTATGCCCTGCCGCGCGAGCAGTGTGTCTTCTTGAGCCAGATGACGCATCTGCGCGATCAGGTGCTGGCCGGGGGCAATCCCGAACTCAGTCCAATGGTAATGCAGGGCTACGACAAGCTGGTGACGCAGATCTTCCGCCGCCTGTATCCGCGTGACCAGGCGGCGCGCAACGAGGCGGCCATGCGCGGCACATTCGCCCCGCGCCGCCCGGTGGCCGACATCAACGCCCGCCCTCCCGAACGCGCCAACGAGACGAACATCATCGCGCCGGTCGCGCCGCCGCCCGAAGGGCCGCACCCGCCCGTGTCCGCCGCCGGGGTCTCGCTGCCGCCCACGGGGCTGCACCCAGCCTCGATTGACCGGCTGGGCCCGGCGCATCCGCACGGCGCGGCCACGAATCCGCCGCCGCCCGCTCACGCCTCCCCGGGCTACCAGGCCCATCCTCCCGCCTCGGCACAGGCACCGGCCAACGGCGGCATGCCGGCAAACGGCGACTCGCCGCCGTGGGCGCCGCAATCGCCACCCACGGCACCGGGCCACGCCGCGCCGGTCCCTTCCCCGGACGAGCAGCAGCGGCGTGCCATCGAGGCGGGGCGGCGGCTGCGCGAGATGCGCATCCAGGGTCTTGACTACTGCCCGCAGTGCCGCAGCCAGATCCCGATCACAAGCCCGATCTGCCCGCAGTGTGGCTTCGACGTGGAAAGCTACCGCGCGCGGCAGGCACCGGCCCCACCGCGCGCGGAAAGCTTGCTCGACCGCTTCCTGGGCCGGCGCTAGGCCGGGCGCCCGCGGGCGCGCCCATCCGCCGCCGCGGTGATCTGGTCGGCCAGGGCGCGCAGGTCGGCGCGCAACGGCTCGCCGCTGACCGCGTCCAGCCGATCCAGCAGGGCAATCGCCCGCCGGAGCGGCTCGTCGGGGTCGGGCTCGCTGAGCACACGCGCCCGCAGCGCCGGGTCGCTGACGATGCGCTTCTTCACCTCCGAAGCCACCTCGTCGATCACGTCCTGCACGCTGGCCTGGCGGGGCATGTTGTCCTGCATGCGCGAGAGTTCCAACCAGTAGAGGCGCTTCAGCGGCTCGGCCACGGCCTTCATGCGCTCGCTCAACATGCCGAAAGCCTGTTGCACCAGGGCACGGGCCTTGGCCGTGCTGGCCGCGATGTCGCGCGTGCGCCGCAGCTCGACCTGGATCGTTTCGATGACCATCAGCGAGAGGCTGTACGCCTGGGTGAAAGCGGGCGGCGGCCCGGCGGGCGCGGGTGGTTTCTCCGGCTGCTGACTCTCCAGCGCGCCTTCGAGCGCGCCGAACAGGCCGCGCCGTTGCGGTTGCCGGCTCGGCTGCGCGGGGGCCGGTTGCTGGGCGGCGGCCAGGGCTTGCAATAAGGTGCTGCGCTCGTCCTCGACGCTGTTCACCGGGTCCACCAGTTCGCGCAGCAGCACTGTGCGTACCATATCGACGTAGCGGCCGCGCAGGTCGGCCAGCAGGCGGCGATAGGCCTCGTCGGTGCGCTTCCACAGGTCGGGCTGGTCGTAGCAGAGATGCCGCAGTTGCGCCGCGAAGGACACGCTTTTCAGCTTGCCCTCGAACCCGTCGCTCAAGATGTTCGCCAGTTCGGGAGCCGAGGCGGCAAACTGGGCGTCGAGCTCGTTGCGCAGGTCGAGCACCAGTTGCGCCGAGCGGTCGGCCTGCAAGATGCTGGCCTGGTTCACCAGGTCGGGCGTCGCGCTGATCAGGTCTTCCAGGCTATGCATGGGGCGGGGCGCGCCACTGCTGCCGTCCATGGCCGCCTGGCGCAGATCGCCCTCGCTGCGGTTCAGCGATTCGGCCAGCTTACCCTTGACTTCCTGCACCTTCTCGTCCAGGCGCGTGGTGAGCCGGTCGCCCTTGCCGGGGTCGGGCCGGTTCGGGAAGTCGCGTTGCGTCGCCAGGATGGCTTCGGTGAAGCTCTGGCGCAGCGTCTGCGCGGCCCGGTCGATACGCTCCCAGGCCACCTGGATGTCGGTGCCCATCTGGCGGAAGCGGTCGTACTGGTCGGGCCGGATGCCGCGCGAGTCGATGTAACGCACCAGCGTGCTACGCATGCGCGTGCGGGCGTCCTGCATCCCCTGCCCGGCCTGCTCCAGCGACGACGCGAAGCGCCGCGTGCGCACAAAGGTGCTCATCGACGTTTTCAGGTCGGGCACGCCCGACATCTGCAACAACCACTCCAGGTCGTAGTTGCGCGTGGGACGCGGGCTGTACGGCACCTGCGCGGCGATGGTCTCGTAGGTGCGGTAGATTAGCTCGCCGCGCTCCTTCAGATCGGGGAAGAGGATCGGCGCGTTGAACACCAGGGGATCGCCGCGCAGGCGGCGCAACTGCTGCTGCGCGAACAGGGCCGCGTAGCCGCTGACCAGATAGAACGGGGCACGGTCACCCCCGGCGTGCGAGGACCAGTAATTGGGCAGCACCGGATCCACCATCTCGTGGATGATCCGCTCCAGCCCGGCGCGGTTGTTGCCGAAATACTCGGCGATGGTCGTGGGCTGCAAGTCCACTTCGTCGGCGCGGTTCAGCGCGATAAACACCTTGCTGCCGAACTTCTCGCGGTATTCCTGCGACCAGCCCTTGCGGCGCGCCAGTTCGGCCAGGGCCGCCAGCGTGTTCTTCTCCACCGGGCGCCGGGCCTGGAGCACGACCACCACCGCGTCGGCCTCGTTCAGCGCGCGCATGGTCGTCTGCTCATGGTAGCTCACGTCGGCTTCGAGGCCGGGCAGGTCGATCAGTTCGATACCCGAGTTCGCCAGCAGCGGGTCGGGCGTGGTGCTGTCGTCCACATAGTAGATGACCTCGCGCGTCAGCCGCAGCAGGTCCCGGTCGATGCCGGTGGCCTCTTTCTCGTTGATCTGGTGGCGGGCCTGCTCGAAGGTCATCCAGCGCTGGCGCGGCAGGTTGCCCCGCACACGCAGGAAGGCGTCGATCAGCCCGTCCAGCGTGGCGGCGTTGGCGGCGGTCTCCGAGTCGTTGTTCAGCTTGCCGCTCATGCGGCGGAGCGCGTTGAGCGCGTGGTTGTCGATGGTGGCCGGCATGGGCAGGTTGATGCCCGGCACGCTGTTCAGGCGGCGGTAATACTCGGCCAGCACCTCGGAGAGGAAGCTCGTCTCGTCAAAATAGTCCACGCGCACCTGGGCCAGTTCGGGCGAGGTGCCCTGCGCCCGCAATTCATCGGAGGTCGGGCGGTCGCGGATCGAGCGCACGCGGGTCACGGCGGCCGTCACCGGCTCGCGGAAGGCTTCCGGCAGGTACGACGCCCCCAGCAGCGCGTTGACCAGCGTGCTCTTGCCCAGGCCGTTGCGGCCCAGGAAGCTGATGGCGTAGCGCTTGGCCGGGTTCAGTTGATCCCCGGCCCGGCTCAGAAAGTCGGCGACATAGGGCCGCTCCGCCGCCCACTCCGGCAGTTGCAGCGCATCGATCTGCCCCGCCGCGGCGTTGAGCGCGGGCAATTGCTGGTAGCGCAGCAGCACCCACTGCTCCAGCCCATCGGCGGGCACGGCACCTACCGTGTCGAGCAAGGTGCGGCCCGCGGCGCGGATCTCGGCTTCCGGCCCGGCGGGGACCGGCGCCGCCGCCGCCGGCACCGGCGCGTCGATGCGGCGCGTGCCCGTTCCGGTCGGGATGGGCGCCTGGGCCAGGGCGGGGTTGGGAGTGCGGCACTGGCTGCAGAAGCGCGCCTGGGGCCGGTTGGTATGGCCGCACTGCGGGCAGACCCAGGGTGCCGGCGGCTGTATCGTCATGAGTGCCTCCTGGAGCTAATAAGCATGGCCCGCCCCGCGTCCATCGCGAGCCGGGCCGGCGCACGGGGCGCCGATATGTTGTACGGATTTGGGATCGGCCGGGTTACAGGGCCGAGGTCTCAGGCTATTGTAGGCGGCGGGCCGGGCCGGTGTCAAGCGGGGCAGGGCGGATACGTGGGTCCGCTCCTACGGCAGCAAGATCAGGGTGTCTCCAGGTTGCCGGAGGCTTTGAGCGCGGCCAGCGTCGATTCGGCCCAGGCGCGCACACTGTCGCAGTAGGCGTCGGGCCCGCCCGCGACCACCTGGGCGGCGGTCATGGGCCAAGGCACGGGGTGGGAATAGGCGCCCTCGGCGCCGGGCCTTGCCGTTATCTTCCAGGTGCGCTTGCCCGAATCCACCCGGCTACGATTGCGCCTGCGGATCTCGGCTGGGGACACTCCCTGGGCTACAAATTGGACCAGGAGTTGTTGACCGTCGCGCAAGCCTTCAGGCGAATACAGGCTAGGGTGTTGCAGATGGTAGCACAACACCGTCAGGTGGTGGACTTCCCAGCGCCGCGGGTCCTCGAACTCCCAGGCGAGCAACTGGTGGAAGTCGTCCGCGCAGGTGCGCCCCTCCGGCCAGGGCGCACCGCATTCGGGGCAATGAGTAACCCCCACCGGCGGCGTATCCTCCATGATCGGGTTGTCCATGGGCCTACTCGACGGCCAGGGCGCGGCGGATCTCGCCGCCACGGCGCCAGGCCGCGTGCACACCGCGCGAGATGACGCCTGGCAGGTCGCCGTGGGCGAACTCGGCCAGCGCGGCCTCGGTGGTGCCGCCCTTCGAGGTGACGGCCTGGCGCAGCGTGCCCGGCGCGGCGGTGCCCTGGCGCAGCATCTTGGCCGCGCCCCAGATGGTCTGCAACACCAGTTCGCGGGCGTCGTCCTCGCTGAGGCCGATGGACCGCCCCGACTCGATCAGTTGCTCGGCCAGGTAGAACAGATAGGCCGGGCCGCTGCCGCTGACGGCCGTCACCTGGTCCAGCGCGTCTTCCTCGGTCATGGCGATCTCGCGGCCCAGGGCGCCCAGCAGACGGCGCACCTGCGCGCACTGCTCCGGCGTTACCGCCGCGCTCGCCACCCAGGCCGACATCGCCTCGCCCACCTGGGCCGGCGTGTTCGGCATCACCCGCACCACCGGGTGTGTCGCGTCATCCAGCCAGCGCTGCACCTGCGCGATCCCCACGCCCGCCGCGACGCTGATCACCAGCTTGCCGTCGATGGTGCCTTGCAGCGAGGCCAGCGCCGCGCGCATATCGACCGGCTTCACCGCCAGCAGGATCGTGCTACCCCAATGCGCCGCGTGGGCGTTATCGTAGCTGATCTGCACGCCCCAGCGCGCCTGCAACCGCTCCAGTTTGCCCACCGAGCGGTTGGTCACCAGGATCGCCTCCGGGGCCAGCAGGCCAGTCCCCAGCACCCCCGCGATAATACTCTCGGCCATGTTGCCGCCGCCGATGATGGCGAGTTTGTCGTCCATTGTGGTACCCTCCAGGCAATAAAAAAGCCCCGTCCTTAGCTCAGGACGAGGTTGGGCAACCCCGCGGTACCACCTGCATTAGTCTGTGGCGACTCGCTCAGCCGGCACGGCGCCCAGGCGCGATGCCGATCCTGGTGATAACGGTAGGAGTCCGGCGCTGCTTAGTCACCGGGCAACCCCGGCGTTTCCGCAGGCAACTCACGGGTGGGTTCGGCACGCCCCGCGACGCTAGCTTGCACCATCCTAGCTCGCTGAATTCGCTCCCGGCGTGTGTACTATCCCCGATCAGTGTTTTTACGTGGATATGTAATTTGTAACCCGTAGCATATCACAAAACCGGTCCCCATGTCAAGCGCCGATCGGCGTATGTACGCCCGCCCGTGGCGACCGGATCGCGCGCAAGGCCCGTGCCGCGTCCACCGGCCCGATGCCGATCCGCGGTTCGGGCACCGGTGCTCCCGGTGATGCTAGCGCCAGGTGAACGGCGCACAGAAACTCGTGAACATCAAACGGCTTGGCAATGACCGGGATGCCTCGCCCCGTCCACCAGCCGGTACGCTCGGCCAGGCGCTCCACCGACGTGGTGCAAAGCAGCAGCCGCGTGTCCGCCAGCACCGGCTCGCACCCGATCAGCCGCCATAACTCCCGACTGGGCGCATCGTCGTCCAGCAGATAGTCGCAGATGATCAAGGCGGGCCGGACGCGCAAAAGTTCGGCGCGACCCGGCAACACATAATCGTACAGATGCACTTCATGGCCGGCCAGCGTCAGGATCTCGCCCAGCAGTACCCGGATATGCGCATCGTTGTCGATGACCATGATGGAGGAGACCATGACGCAGCCCTTTCTGTAGCGCGGATCGCTAGCAACGATGCTTGACAAGGCAGGCAACGCGGGATGGGCGGGTCGCCGGGGGGCAGGTATTAGAGTGCGGTCGTATAGTCATGCCGCGAGCTATACAACCGCACTCTTATTGGCTATAGTATATCATGTTAGTTTCCAACATGCTATGTGGATTTGCCAAACAACGACACTGTCGCGGCGTCACAAATAGTGCATTTGCATATTCTGTACGTACGACCGTATTTTCTCGTTCTACAAACCAATGTATACGTATTGCACAGTCCGCTTGTATTGCGACCAATCGGGTAGCGTAAAAAACCGTTACCCCCGTGCTGCGGGAGTAACGGTGGTTGGCACGAGACAGACGCCCTGGGTCATCAGGCCAGGCCGCCGGGCTATTCGCTGGGACTCGCCAGTTCGACGAAGGTGCGCACCCCGGCGCCGGTGGCGCCTTTGCCGGAGTAGGGCACATCACGCTCATTCCAGCCCGTGCCCGCAATGTCGAGGTGGGCCCAGGGCGTCGTATCGACAAAGTTCTGCAGGAACAGCGCCGCCGTGATCGTGCCCGCCGGGCGCCCGCCGGTATTGGCGATGTCGGCGATGGTGCTCTTGATCTGCTCCTTGTATTCGGGGAAGAGCGGCAACTGCCAGGCGCGCTCGCCCGCGGTGCCCGATGCCTGCAGCACCGTGTCCACCCAGCTTTGCGGCTCGCCCATCACGCCGGTCGCCACATGGCCCAGGGCGATGACGACCGCGCCGGTCAGCGTGGCGATGTCGACCAGCCGGGTGGCGCCGCGCTTGCGGGCCAGGTCCAGGGCATCGGCCAGCACCAGGCGCCCCTCGGCGTCGGTGTTCAGGATCTCGATGGTCTTGCCGTTGGCGGCGCGGACCACGTCGCCCGGCTTATTGGCCGTGCCGCTGGGCATGTTCTCCACGAAGCCGGCCACCCCGATGACGTTGGCCTTGGGCTTGAGTTGCGCGATGGCGCGCATGGCGCCGATCACCGCGGCTGCCCCGCCCATGTCGTATTTCATGTGGTGCATATCCAGCGCCGGCTTGATCGAAATGCCGCCGCTATCGAAGGTCACGCCCTTGCCCACCAGGCCCAGCACGTCCTTGCTGCCGCGGTCGCCCTTGTAGGTCAGCACCACCACGCGCGCGGGCCACTGGCTGCCCAGGGCCACGCTCAGCAGCGAGTTCATGCCCAGCGCCTTCAGTTCCTTTTCGTCGAGCACCTGGCAATCGAGTCCGACTTCCTTCGCCATGGCCTGGGCGCGCTCGGCGGCCTCGGGCGGCGTCATGATGTTGGCCGGCTCTTCGGCCAGCCCCCGGCTAAAGTTCACGCCGTCTGCGATGCGCTCGCCGCGCTCGGCGCCCGCCTGCAGCGCCTTCTTATCCAGCGCCCCGCGGACAAGGATCACCTCGGTCAGCTTGCGCTGCTCGCGCTCCTGCGTGCGATAGAGATCGGGTTCGAGCGGGCCGGTTAGCGCGCCATCCACGATTGCCTGCCCGATCGCCGCACCGCTCAGGCCGGGCGCATCGAGGGCGAACGCCACGCGCTTGGCGCCGCGGTTGCGCGCGGCACGGGCCCCGGCAGCGGCCACCCGGCGCAACTGCATGACGCCGAACGTCTCGCGGCTGCCCGCGCCGATCAGGAAGATGCGGCGCACCTTCAAGGCGCCCGCCGTGTGCACCGGCTCGACTTCGTACAGCGTG
>DASSGZ010000336.1:0-2628 GCA_035693165.1 Chloroflexia bacterium
GCGAGGTGCTGGACGTGCTGGGCGCCGCCGGGGATGCCCGCTTCGCCGAGAAGGCGGCGCGCTACGAGGCCGACCTGGCCGTGGCCCTCGACGGCCTGCCCGCGCACGAACACGAGGCGGCGGCGGAACAGATCCTCTACGCCGGCCTCTGCGACGGGCTGGGCTACAGCGCCAACCGCGCGCCCTTCGGCGCCCTGGCCGCCCGCCTGCCGCTGCGCCTGCTGCACCTGATCGCCGGGGATCGCCCCACCGCCGACCGGACGGTGGTGCTGGAGGCCGTGCTGCTGGGCGGCGCCGGGCTGCTGCCTTCGCAGCGCAAGCTGACCAGGACGCTCGACTGGCAGAGTGCCGCGCAGGCCGGCGAGTTGGAGCGCCAGTGGGCCGCATTGCGCCCGTTGCTGGGCCATGTGCTGGCCGGCGGCACGGCGAGTCTCGGCTGGAAGTTCGCGGGGGTGCGCCCGGCCAACACCCCGGCCCGCCGTGTAGCTGCCCTGGCCCATCTGCTGAGCTGGATGTTGCCAGGCGGCCTGCTGCCCGGCTTCCTGGCCGAGGCCACGCGGGACCACGCGCCTGCGGACCTGGCCGCGCGCTGGCTGGCCCGGCTGCACATCGCGGCGGGCGGCTCTTTCTGGAGCGAGTACAGCGACTTCGGCGCGCGCCTGGGCGGCGAGGGCAGCACGGCGGACCTGATCGGCCAGGACCGGGCCGGCGAGCTGCTGGTGAACGTAGTGCTGCCGTTCCTGGCCGCCTGGGGCGCGCACACCGACCGGCCCGCCCTCGCCGCCACCGCCCGCGCCGTCTACGCTGCGCACCCGCGCCTGGCCGACAACCAGGTGACGCGCACCATGGTCGGCGAGGTGCTCGGCCCGCGCGCCCGCCAGGCCCGCCTGGGTGCCCGCGAGCAGCAGGGCCTTATCGGCCTGCACCGCCGCTACTGCGCCGTCCGCGACATCTATGAGTGCCCGCTGTCGGGCCTGCGCCGTCCTGTGTAACTGGCCCGCCTCCGCCGGTATCTGGTATACTCCTATCCACATCTACGATAGGAGCATGACCATGGAGAACTACCACTGGCGCCCCATACGGGACACCGATCTGGCCGCCCTGGCCGAACTGGACGCGGCGTGCCGGGCGGAGGATGGCCCGGCCTCGGTTGGCGAGCCGAGCTATGAGACGTTGTTGGGTGCGCCGCATACCGCTCTGTTGGGCGCCACGCGGGAGGGCGATCCGCAGATCGTGGCGGTGGGGTCGGTGCAGGTGAACGGGGCGCAGGCGCGGCTGGGCGGCAGGGTCCACCCCGCGGTGCGCCGCCAGGGCCTGGGCACCCACCTGCTGCGCTGGAGCGAAACCCAGGCCGGCGCCCTCGGCACGCCTGCGACCCTCGTCATTCGCAATGAAGCGCTGAACAAGGGCAGCGCCGCCCTCTACGCCCAGGAGGGCTACGCTCGCGATTTCACCGAAAACTGGATGCAGAACTGGATGCAGCGCCCGTTGCGCGACCCGGTGCCCGCGCCGGTCCTGCCGCTGCCCACCGTCACCTGGACGGCGGAAACCGCGCCGCAATTCTACGCGGCCTACTACACCAGCTTCGCCACGCGCCGCCGCCCCGATACGCCCGCGCCCCCTGCCCAAGAGTGGATCGCCGATTACGCCGATGATCCCGACTTCCGCCCCGACCTGTCCCTGCTGGCGCTGGACGGCGACCGGCCGGTCGGGTTTATCGCCGCCGGGGTGCTGCATCTGCCGCACACTGATCAGCCGGTCGGGTGGGTCTCGCAGGTGGGCGTCGATCCGGCCTGGCGCGGGCGCGGGCTGGGGGCGGCGCTAATGGGTGCCGTGCTGGCCGGGTTCCAGCGGGAAGGCTTCGGCGCCGTGGGGCTGCATGTCAACATCGACAACCCAAACGCCATCGCCCTGTACGAGCGGCTGGGCTTCCAGTTGGTGGGGCGGCGGGCCAAGTATTCCAAGCCCTACACGCCATAACTTAGCCCATGGGGTATTAAGAAGGGCCGCGCGGCCCTTTCGTTACTCTCGAAACTCGCTACTCTCGAAACTCACTCAGCACTCAGCACTCAGCACTACGCAGGCACTGCCGCCTGCTGCCGGGCGTCGATGGCCTTGATCGCGTCGAGCACGTCGTTGATGACCCAGTCGGGGGTGCTGGCGCCCGCCGTGACGCCGACCTTCTGCACGCCCTCGAACCAGGCCGGGTCCAGCTCTTCGGGACGCTCGATATGGTGGCTGGGGCAATACTTCGCCGCCAGTTCCGCCAGGTGGCGCGTGTTGGCGCTTTCATAGCCGCCGATGGCGATCACCAGGTCCACTTCCTGGGCCAGGGCCTCGGCGGCGGGCTGGCGCTTGGCCGTGGGCAGGCAGATCGTGTTGTGGACGTGGATCTCCGTGCCGAACTCCAGGAAGCGCCCCACCACCTCGGTGACGAACTGCTTGAACCAGGCCACGTTCATCGTCGTCTGCGACAGCAGGGCGATGCGCATCACCTTGGCGCCGGGCGTGCCCGCGGCCTCCAGCGCGGCGTCAATATCGGCGACGCTGCGGGCGCAGATGGCGCGGCGCAGGTTCTTGGGCCGCTTGCGCTCGACCAGGCTGCCCGGCGTGGGCGGCACTGTGCCG
>DASSGZ010000337.1:0-4320 GCA_035693165.1 Chloroflexia bacterium
CGGGGCTCTCCGTGGCGACGGGCGCCGGAAGCGTTGCCGCTGTAGCGGGCGCCGGTGCCTCTTGAGCGGCAGGTGTGGGCGGCGGGGTCGCGGATGGGGCGCCATTCCCGCAGGCGCCCAGCGCCAGCAGCAACCCCGCCCCCAGCGCCAGGCGCGCCCACCTCGCCCTCACTCCTTGCACGGCCACTCCTCCCTTCGCGCCATTATAGTGGCGGCCTCCCCTCCGGTCAACCGGGACGAGTGCTGAGTGCTGAGTACGACGAGTATGAGTTCTCTATTTGAACCGTCCCTACGCGCTGGAACAGGATAGCTATGCTTTCACATACTACAAGCTACTGACTCAGCACTCAGCACTCAGCACTCAGCACTCGCGCCGGTTGCGGGGGCGCCGGTCTTGGGGTATAATGTAGTGTGCGCTATTACCCGCAAGGATCGCGGGCGGTGGCGCTTATGGGGAGGATCGACACACACGGCATGGCCGAATATCTGACAACCATTGGCCTCGAAGTGCATGCGCAACTGCTGACGGCCAGTAAAATGTACTGCGGCTGCCCCGCGGAAACGCATGGCGCCGCCGCGGCACCCCCGAACACGATCACCTGCCCCATCTGTCAGGGCCAACCCGGCACTCTCCCCGTCGTCAACGCGCACGCCATCGAGTTAGGCATGCGCACGGGGCTGGCGTTGCATTGCAGTATCGCCCCCTTCAGCAAGTTCGACCGCAAGAACTACCACTACCCTGACCTGATGAAGGGCTACCAGATCTCGCAGTATGACCTGCCGCTGGCGAGCGACGGCTGGCTGGAGATCGAGACGCCCGCCGGGCCGAAGCGCATCGGCATCATCCGCGTTCACCTCGAAGAGGATACCGCGCGGCTGCTGCACCGCCGCGAGAACGGTAACAGCTACTCGCTGATCGACGTGAACCGTGCCGGGGTGCCGCTGATGGAGATCGTCGGCGCGCCCGACATCGCCACGCCCGAAGAAGCCGTGCTCTACCTGGTCAAACTCCGCCAGATCTTGCAATACATCGAGGCGTCGAGCGGCAACATGGAAGAAGGCTCGTTCCGTTGCGACGCCAACATCTCGGTGCGCCCCGCCGGGCAGGCCGAATACGGCACCAAGGTCGAGATCAAGAACATGAACTCGTTCAAGGCGGTGCGCCGCGCCCTGGAGTATGAGGTGCGCCGCCAGACCGAGATCCTCGAAGCGGGCGGCAAGATCGCGCAGGAAACGCGCGGCTGGTCCGACGAGCAGGGCGTGACGGTGAGCCAGCGCAGCAAGGAATACGCGCACGACTACCGCTATTTCCCGGAGCCGGACCTGCCCCCGCTGACTTTCACGCCCGAGCAGGTGGCCGAGGTCCTGGCCCAGTTGCCGGAACTGCCCGCCGCCCGCCGCGACCGGCTCATGGCCGCGTATGGCCTTTCGCGCGACGACGCCGAGCTGCTGGTGCAGACGCGCCCGGTGGCCGACTACTTCGAGTCGGCGGTGGCCGCCGCCGGGGCCGGCAACGCCAAGCCGCTGGCGAACTTGCTCATCAACGACGTGCTCAAAGAGGTGCCGGAAGACACCTCCATTGCCGACCTGCCGCTCACCCCCGCCCACCTGGTCGCCCTGCTGGCGCTTGTGGACGAGAAGGTGATCGGCATCAGCCAGGCGCGCGCCCTGGTGCCCGACATCGTGCGCACGGGGCAGGACCCCCGGCAACTGGTCGCCGAGCGCGACCTGGGGCAAATTAGCGACGCGAGCGCCCTGGAGCAGGTGGTGGCCGAGGTGATCGCGGGCAACCCGAAGATCGTCGCCGACTACCGCGGCGGCAAAGCGGCGGCGTTGAAAGGCTTGATCGGCCCGGTCATGCGGGCCACGCGCGGCAAAGCCAACGCGCAAATCGTGGAAGAACTGCTGCATAAGCAGCTCGATCACTAATCTCCGATGGGGGGGGCAAGTGATAATATGCACCGGCGTACACCGGCGCCGGTGCATTCGTTTAATAATAGGGAACCGTGACTTATAGGTTTATGCCATACTCAATGACGAGGAGGATCACAGGCCGTGACGCAAGCAATGCGGGTCAAAGCTGACCAAATTTCCACCAATGGCGCCAAGCCGAATCCGTTCCTGGTGGCCCAGGAGCAGATTCGTATCGCCGCCCGGCAAATGAAACTCGATCCGGGCATGGAGGCGATTTTACTCGATCCCGAACGCGAACTGCATGTCCATTTCCCGATCCGCATGGACGACGGCAGCATTCGCATGTTCGACGGGTTCCGGGTGCAGCACAACACCGCCCGCGGCCCCGCCAAGGGCGGCATCCGTTTCCACCAGGATGTTAATATCGATGAGGTCAAGGCCCTGTCCACCTGGATGACCTGGAAATGCTCGGTCGTCGATGTGCCCTACGGCGGCGGCAAGGGCGGCGTGGTGGTCGATCCCACCAAGTTGTCGGTGGGCGAGTTGGAGCGGCTGAGCCGGCGGTTCATAACCGAGATCCAGGGGATCATCGGGCCGGAGCGCGACATCCCGGCGCCGGACGTGAACACCAACAGCCAGATCATGGCCTGGATGATGGACCAGTACAGCCGCAACAAGGGCTACCCCGTCCCCGGCATGATCACCGGCAAGCCGCTGGCCCTCGGCGGCTCGCTGGGCCGCACCGACGCCACCGGCGTGGGCGTGATGATGGCGACCCGCCAGGCCATGCAAAAGCTGAACATGCCCGCCGACGGCACCCGCGTCGTGGTGCAGGGCTTCGGCAATGTCGGCTCGGTCTCCGCCCGCGCCATGCACGAACTCGGCACGACCATCGTCGCCGTGAGCGATGTGTTCGGCGGGATCTACAATCCCAAGGGCCTGGACATCCCGACCCTGCTTGCCCATATGCGCCGCACCGGCACGGTGAAGGGCTTCGCCGATACCGAGGCCATCACCAACGAGGAACTCTTCGGCATCGATTGCGACATCCTGATCCCGGCGGCGCTCGAAAACCAGATTACCGCGCACAACGCCGACAAAATCAAGGCCAAGCTAATCTCCGAGGGCGCCAACGGCCCGACAACGCCCGAGGCCGACCGCATCCTGCATGATCGCGGCATCCTGGTGCTGCCCGACATCCTGGCCAATGCCGGCGGCGTCACTGTTTCCTACTTCGAGTGGGCGCAGAACATCCAGGGCTTCTACTGGACCGAGGAAGAGGTCGCCGAGCGGTTGGAGCGCGTGATGGTCCGCTCGTTCCGCGCGGTGTACCAGACCGCCCAGGAACACGAGGTCGATATGCGCACTGCCGCCTACATCGTCGCCATCGGGCGCGTGGCCGAGGCCGTCCGCCTGCGCGGCATCGCGTAAGCCCCGATCTTCCGCATATTCTCTCGGTAGGAGCCGGCTTGCCGCCGGCTCCTACTCTATTTCCCCCAACCCGTTGCCTGATCTTACGGATTTGTAAGCGTTTAATGATACGGCTTGTGCTTGTGCTATACTATAGCTGGAAATGAGTATTTCCATGTGAGTTGGCGCACAGACGCCGGCTTTACCAGCGGCCCAAGCTGGCGCCTGGGAGATTCCTCGCTATTCGCAGTTGAAGAAGAGGAGGACAGCATTCCATGGTGGAAAGCATACAGGTCAACGTTGACCAGACGACCCCCCCGATTACCCCCCCTCGTCCGACCAAACCCAACCCGTTCTTAGTCGCCCAGGAACAGATCCATATTGCCGCCCAGCGGATGAACCTCGATCCCGAGATGGAGGCGATTCTGCGCCAGCCCGAACGCGAACTGCATGTCCATTTCCCGATCCGCATGGACGACGGCAGTATTCGCATGTTCGACGGGTTCCGGGTGCAGCACAACACCGCCCGCGGCCCCGCCAAGGGCGGCATCCGCTTCCACCAGGATGTCAGCATCAACGAGGTCAAGGCCCTGGCTACCTGGATGACCTGGAAATGCTCGGTCGTGGACATCCCGTACGGCGGCGGCAAAGGTGGGATCATCGTGGATCCCAAGCAACTCTCGCTGGGCGAGTTGGAGCGGCTGAGCCGGCGGTTCGTGACGGAGATCCAGGGGATCATCGGGCCGGAGCGCGACATCCCGGCGCCGGACGTGAACACCAACAGCCAGATCATGGCCTGGATGATGGACCAGTACAGCCGCAACAAGGGCTACCCCGTCCCCGGTATGATCACCGGCAAGCCGCTGGCCCTCGGCGGCTCGGTCGGGCGCAATGAGGCGACCGCGCGGGGCCTGCAGTTCTGCGTACGCGAAGCCGTGCGCACCACCGGCATGAACCTCGCCGGCGCGACGGTGGTGATCCAGGGCTACGGGAACG
>DASSGZ010000338.1:0-3210 GCA_035693165.1 Chloroflexia bacterium
GCGGCGGGCCATCTCCACGGCGAGCACCTCGGCGGCGACGGCATCGGCGGCCTGGATTTCGAGGTCCACCACTTTGCCGACGCGCACCGCATCCACCACGCCGTAGCCCAGGTGGTGCAGCGCGTCGCGCACGGCCAGGCCCTGCGGGTCGTTGACCACGGGCTTCAGCGTGACGTGCACGCGCACCGCGAAGCGCGCTTGTGTGCCGTTGCCGGGGCGTGCCTGTTCGGTTTGTTCCATACTACTCCTCTACGATGAACGGTGACGGTGGCTTATTTACCCTGGGGATGTGACCAATGCCTCGCCGGTCAGCCGGGTATAGGCTTCGCGGTAGATGGCCGCCGTGCGCGCGATTACGTCGGCGGGCAGCACGGGGGCGGGGGCCTCGCGGTCCCAGCCGCTCGCCGTGAGCCAGTCGCGGACATACTGCTTGTCGAAGCTGGGTTGCGGCCCGCCGGGTGCGTAGCGGGCGGCGTCCCAGAAGCGCGAGCTATCGGGTGTCAGGAGTTCGTCGATCAGGATCAACTGGTCGTCCAGGCGGCCAAACTCCATCTTGGTGTCGGCGATGATAATGCCGCGTTCGCGGGCGTAGGTCGCGGCCTCGCGGTAGATCTGCAGGCTGGCGGCGCGCAACGCCTCGGCCATCTCGGCGCCGACGAGCATGATCAGGCGGGCGAAGCTGATCGGCTCGTCGTGGCCGGTGGCCGCCTTGGTGGTCGGGGTGAAAATCGGCTCGGGTAGCTCCTGGCTTTCGACCAGCCCGGCGGGCAGCGCCACGCCCAGGGCTTCCCGCCCGCCGCTCTGCCGGTAGTCGGCCCAGGCCGAGCCCGACAGGTAGCCGCGGACCACACACTCGATGTCGATGCGCCGGGTGCGGCGGACCAGCATGCTGCGACCCGCCAGCTTAGCCCGCTCGTCGGGCGGCCAGCCGGCGGTGTCGAAGGGAAAGGCCGCCGGGTCGGTGGTGATGAAGTGGTTGGGCAGCAGGTCGCGCGTGCGCTCGAACCAGAAGGCCGACAGGCGGTTCAACACCTCGCCCCGCCCAGGGATGCCGCTCGGCAGCACCACGTCGAAGGCGGAGAGGCGGTCGGTCGCCACCAGCAGCAGGCGGTTGCCCAGTTCGTAGGTGTCGCGGACCTTGCCGCGGAGAAAGAGCGGTAAAGGGAAGTCGGTGGTGGTCACCGCCGCGTCAGGGCCGGGTGTGTTGCTCAACAGGACTCCTCGCGCCCTTGCCGGGGCGGCGGTGGCGCGTATAATAAGGGGGTGTGGTCCCGATTGCTAGCGAAAGGGTACGTTGTGGCTGCTACTCCCGGCTCGCAAGAGCCGCCTTCCTCGCCGCGCGAGGAGACCCCGCCGCCCGCCGATTTGATGCACAACGAGCGCGAGCAGTTGCGCATCTTCGGCGTGCCGGCGATTTACATCGCGCTGATCGTCTTCATCATCCTGATCGTCGTCATGGCCTGGCTAGGCTGGCTCCCCACTTCCGTGCTGTAGCGAGTCCGGCTCGGCGGCGGGGGGTGCGCCCCCGTTGCCCGCCGCGCGGACCCCGTCGGCGGTGCGCAGCCGGGCGGCCTCGGCGTCGAGCGCCGCTTTGCGCGCCAGGGCCCGCTGCCGGGCGCTCTTGCGGGCGCGGCCACGCAGGCTGATCATGTAGCCGAACAGCGGCATCAGGATCAGCCAGGCGATGATGAGCGCCGGGCGGGCGCCGGTGAAGTCGGCGACAGTCCGCGCGAAAACGGCCTGGCTCAACCCCACGCAGGCGAACGCGAGGCCGATGATCCCGGCGATCAGCAAGATTTTGCGCGTGCGCACGTCAGGCACGGTCCGTGTCCTCTCCCTCGGGCGCCGGGGCTTCAGTAGCGGCAGGCGCCGCCGCCTGCTCGGCACGCGCCCGGTCGAACAACTGCTGGAGCGCTGCGTTGGGGCGTTCCAGTTCGGTCTGCCAGCGCCGGCGGCGCAAGCGCAGATAGATGCGGCCAAAATAGGCCAGCGCGCCCAGGCTGACCAGGGCCAGCACCAGGAAAATCGCCGCGCCCAGGGTGCTGCCGCGCAACCCCAGGCCCAGCGAGGCCAGCGTGGCGAAAGTGCCCACGCCGATAGCGCCCTGGAAGGCGAAGCGTGCCGTGCCCTCGTCCAGGTCGCGGCCCAACCGGCGCATCAGCGTAGCGGCTCCGCCCAGAGGGCCGTGGCGTCGAACCCGGTCAGGTGCGCGGGCGTGATCGTGTTATAGAGCACCGGATGGCGGGTGCGCACGCGCAGATAGTTGTCGGTCAGGCCGCTGCCGCCGTCGGGCCCGGCTTCTTCCCAGAGCACCGGGAACACCTGGCCCAGCATCTGCGCGGCGAAAGCGTCGTGCGCGCGGCGGCCCAGCTCGGTCAGGTGATGGACGCGGGCCTGGCGGGTTTGCGGGTCGACCTGGCCGGGCATGTCCAGCGCCGGGGTGCCGGGCCGGCCCGAATAGGGGAAGACATGCACACCCATGAACTCCATGCGCTCGACAAACGCGCAGGTGGCGGCGAACTCGTCTTCCGTTTCGCCGGGGAAGCCGGCGATCACGTCGGTGGTGATGCCCATGTCGGGCACGGCGGCGCGCACGGCGGCGATGATGCGCGCATATTCCGCCGTGTCGTAGTCGCGGCGCATGCGGGCCAGCGTGGCGTCGCAGCCGCTCTGCAGGGGCAGGTGCAGGTGGCGGGCCAGCCGCCCGGCGGCGACCGGATCGGCGAACAGCGGCAGCATGGCCTGGGCGTCGGTCGGCTCCAGCGACGTGAGCCGCAGGCGGGGCACGTCCGTCTCAGCCAGCACGCGAGCGACCAGCGCGGGCAGGTCGGGCGCCTCGGCGGGGTCGGCGGCGGCGCGCTTGCGCTGGGCGTGGTCGGTGCCGTACTTGCCCATATGCACGCCGGTGAGCACGATCTCCTGGGCGCCGCCCGCCAGCCGGGCGCGCACGCGCTCCAGCACGCGGGCCGTGGGCGTGCTGCGCGGCATGCCGCGCGTGAACGGGATGATGCAGAAGGTGCAGAAGTCGTTGCAGCCGTCTTCCACCTTGACCATGGCGCGGGTGCGCATGCCGGCGGCTGCATCGGCGGCCCACAGCGCCTGCTCGTCGTCTTCGGCATCGCCGTGGGTGGTGGCCCAATCGGGCAGGGGGGTCAGGCGCTCGGCGCCGGGCGCGCTGAGCGGCGCGGGCCGGCCCGCGCGGGCGCGGAC
>DASSGZ010000339.1:0-15831 GCA_035693165.1 Chloroflexia bacterium
GCGCATGTAGTAGCCCGCGACGCTCACCTGCCGGGCCAGCTCGGTGCCGCTCACATAGGTCCAGCGCTCGATGGCGGCGTTCCAGGCATCGGCGGTCTCGCGCAGGTAGGGCGCCAGGTCCGGTTCGCCGCACAACTCGGCCAGGTCGGCGGCCACCAGCAGGGCCGCGATCTCGGCGCCGAGCGTGAAGGCCGTGTAGCCCGCGTCTTCCTCCCACCGGTCCTCCTGCGTCACCGGCCCGTTGCGCACGATGTAGCTCGCCGCCCGGCGCACCATGGGCCAGAGCGCGCGCCAGTCCGACCCTGCCAGCGCCCCTTCGCGCTGCGCCAGGTGCAGGAACAGGATCGGCAGGGCCGTTTCGTCCAGTTGGATGCCGTTCCAATAGGGCGTGCTGTCGATCCACATGTTCTGCGCCCAGTGGCCGTCGGCTTCCTGGGTGGCCTGGAAGTATTGCAACACCCGTGCGGCCTCCGGCAGGCTGCCCGCCGCCAGCAGGCCGCCCGCGGCTTCCACCAGGTCGCGCGGCCAGACCAGGTGGTAGCCGCCCATGTCGTGGTCGCCCTTGGCGAAGCCCCAGGGGATGCTCAGGCTGGCGATAAACGCCCCGGCGAAGTTCTTGTCCTCGTGGACGCGCAAGACCGCGGCGCTCAAGGCATAGAGGTCGCTCGTCCCGCTGCCGGGGTCGGGCACCGGGTGCAGGGTGCGCTGCCAGTGCTGCCATTCCTCGACGTAGTGCCGGGCCGTGGTCGCGAAATCCTGCTTCAGGCTGGACAGCGCCCGGTGCCCCGCCTCAGCAGGGTTCACGCCGAAGGCCAGCGCCAGCGTAAACACGCCGCCACAGGCCACCAGGTCGATTTCGCCGGTGAGGGCCACGTTGCCGTTCTCGGCCCGGTCGTACAGCCAGGTCAGTTGCCGGTGCTGCTGCAGGTCCTGCCAGCCGTCGGACACGCCGGCGTAGCCCGCGGAGCCGCGCAGCCAGGGCGTCGAGCAGGCCAGGGCCAGCGCCAGCCCGCCTCGCTCGGCAAACAGCATCGGCACGCCCTTGTGCGCGCCCACCCAGGCCGTATTGCCCGCGCCCTGGTTGCCCAGGTGCGGCGCCAGCAGCGCATAGAGCCGGTAATCCGCCAGGTCGCCCTGTAACGGCACAAAGCGCGTGTGCTGCAACACCGCGTCGCGCGAGGGATCGGCCACGATCTCCTTCTCGATGCGGTAGCGCCCGTCCTCGGAGACATTGGTGAGATGATAGGCGGGCACGCCGGGTGCCGCCGTCGTCACCGTGGATTGGGTCTGGCGCTTCTCCTCGGAGAAATACGCCTGGCCGTCGGTCACGATCAGCCCCAGGTCGCGGGTGCACGCCTGGTCCACGCGCGGATAGTAAATCTCATTGAAGATGCCGTGGCTCAGGGTGAACCAGACACGGCTGCCCGCGTCCAGCGCCGTGCCCACGCCGGTCTTGGCGCTCGAAGTCCAGCGCGCCGGGATGCCCGGCCAGCCCGGCGCGCCATGCATCGCAGTATTCATCGGTGTCAGGAGACAACCTCGCGCTGCCGGGAACCGGCCGCCGCCCCCGGCCAGATAAGTTGCGGCGGGCCTCTGCTGCCCCGTCGCGAACCATGCTTCTGTCGGGGCCGGTTTCAAACCGGCCCCCACCCCGTCGTTATTTACGGTTCAACAGCACCCCCAGCACCAGCGCGGCCAGGCCGCTCCCGGCCAGCGTCGCCCAGCGGCCCTTGGTGGTCATCCAGAGTTGCGGGCTGCTGTTGGTCGCGCGGGCGTCGAAGGTGCCGTGGGCGCCGTGGTCGCCCGGCACCGGCTCCCAGAGGTTGTTCGGCTGGTTGGGGTCACGCGGCTCGTTGGTCTGCTGCGACTTGTAGCCGGTCTGGCCGAGGTACCAGTCACCGAAGCCGGGCACAAACTTGTTGGCCCAGATCACGATGCTGGTCGAGGCGCCGACATCCACCGAGCGCTCGTAGTGGTGCGCGGCCCAGTAGATCGCTTCCGCCGCCACCTCGGGTTGGTAGATCGGCGGCACCGGCTGGGCCTTGTTCGGCAGCCGGCTCTTGACCCAGCCGAACTGCGGCGTGTTCAGCGCCGGCATCTGCACCATGGTGATGTGGACGTTGCTCTTGTCGTGGATCAGCTCGGCGCGCACCGACTCGGTGAACCCCTGGATGGCGTGCTTCGAGCCGCAATAGGCCGATTGCAGCGGGATGCCGCGATAGGCCAGCGCCGAGCCGACCTGCACGATCATCCCGTGGTCGCGCGGCAGCATGCGCTTCAGCGCCGCCATGGTGCCGTAGACGTAGCCGAGATACGTCACTTCGGTCACGCGCTTGAACTCCCTGGCGTTCATCTCCTTGAAGGGCGAGAACACCGAGGTCATGGCGTCGTTGACCCAGATATCGATGGGGCCGAAGGCGTCCTCGGTCGCCTGCGCCGCCGCTTCGACGGCATCGGCGTCGGCCACGTCGGTGGGCAGGACAATGGCCTGGCCGCCCAGGCCTTCGACCTCGCGCTTGGCCGCCTCCAGGCCGTCGGTGCCGCGCGCCACCAGGCCGATGTGCGCGCCATGCCGCGCGAACTCGCGCACCGTGGCCCGCCCAACGCCGGCCGCGGCGCCGGTAATCACCACGACTTCGGGTTTGTGTTCTGCTGTGCTCATTGTTTGCGGCGGCTCTGAAACGAGCCGCCTTCTCCTTTCACTATCCTTGCTCGATCAACAATTATTGCGACTTCCATAACGCCGCCCAGCCGCCGCCGAACTGCCCCGTCACTCCGCCGCCCAGCCGGGCGCAGAAGATCAGGATCACCCCGGCGATAATGCTGTTCACCGTGGCGGCCGTGGGAAAGCCCAGCACCCAGGGCGCGATCAGCAGCCAGAGGCCGATGGGCAGATTGACCCAGCGCACGGGCCGGGTGATCTCCGACGCGGCGATGATGGCGAAGGCGGCGGCCAGCGGCCCGGCGATCCGGTCGCTGGTCTGCGCCGGGTCGCCGTAGCCCAGCACCGCCGGGGCCGCCATCAGCCAGATGCCCACGGCGGCGTTCACGATTTGCGGCCACATGCTACTTCCCTCCCACGTGCGCGGCGTGCGCCTCGGCCCGCGCGTCGTCGTCCTGGGTATCCTCACTACCCCAGAAAGCGTGCCACACCGACCGGCTCGCGTCATGTTCGTGCTTCAAGTACTGCAAACTCGCCAGCAATTCGTCCATGGCCGGGCCGATCATGTTCAGCGAGATGAAGGCCGAGGTCAGGCAGAGCGTGCACCAGGCGTGGAACAGCACCGGCTGCAAGATCACCAGCGTCACGCTGGCGGCGCCGAACGGCCCGACGAACAGCCCGAACAGGATCACCAGCCAGGGCCGGCGCCGCCAGCGCCCCGGCCCACCGATGACACCGGTCACGATGTCCAGCAGGTAGCCGAGCGCGCCCAGAAAGGCGTCGGGCACGGGCAGCAGGCGCGACACACTCGAATGCAAGATGCGCTCGCTGCCGTCGCCGAAGAACGGCTCCCACACCGTGGCGAACACGCCCCACTGGTACAGCGCCAGGTACATGGCGATGGCGAACCCGACCAGGGCCAGCACGATAATCGGCCACCGCTCCGACCAGGCGGACGGGTTATATTCCCAGCCGGGCGGTATCTGTTGTTTCTCCATAAACGGTCCAATCCTTATCTATTCATCCCCCGGCTCCACGACCACATCCAGGTCGCCGTCCACCTGAACATCGACGGCCAGCCGCCCATCGGCGCGGGTAAACGCGAGATCGGCGCGCGCCGCGCCCACGCGCAGCCCGCGCACATGCAGCCGGTCGATAAAATCGGGCAGCATGGGCCGCACGATGCGCAGCCGCCGGGCAAAGGCATCCGGCTCCAGGCCTAGCAGGGTCGCCAGCAGCAAGGGCACGCTGCCCGCCGCCCAGGCTTGCGGGTGGCAGGCCACCGGGTAGCGCACCGGCACGCTGTGGGGCCCGCGCGCAAACCCGGCGAACAGTTCGGGCAGCCGGTAGGACTCGAAATACATCGCTGCCTCCACGATGCCGGTGAAGATGCGGCAGGCCGCCTCGTCGGCGCCGTAGCGGCGAAACCCGGCGGCGATGAGCGAGTTGTCGTGCGGCCAGACGGTGCCCAGGTGGTAGCCGATGGGGTTGTAGCGCGCCGCCCCGGTCGCCAGCGTGCGCACGCCCCAGCCGCTGAACATATCGTCCGCCATCAGCCGGGCGACCGTCTGCTGCGCCTTGTCGTCGTCGCAGATGCCGGTCCAGAGCGCCTGCCCCGGATTAGAGGAGACCACCGCCGCCGGGGCGCCCCCGGCTTGCAGCGCCAGCGCATAGCAGTCCTGGTCCGCCAGCCAGAAGTCGCGGTTGAAGCGCGCCCGCAGATCGATGGCCTCGCGACGCAGTTGCTCAGCACGCGCCGCGTCCCCTGCCCGCGCGTAGAGCTCGGCCAGCCCGGTCTTCGCCAGGTAGACGTAGCCCTGCACCTCGACCAGGGCGATGGGTGGCCGGGCCGGGGTGCCGTCGGCGTTCATGATCGCCGCGCCGGAGTCCTTCCAGCCCTGGTTGGTCAGCCCGGCGTCCGACCGCCCGGCATACGAGACGTAACCGGCGCCGGTGAGGTCGCCGTAGCGGTCGACCCAGGTCAGCGCGCGCTCGATATGGTCGCGCAGGTCGTGGAACAGGCGCAGGTCGCCGGTCCAGGCGGCGTGGCGGCCCACCAGCACCAGGAACAGCGGCGTGGCGTCCACCGTGCCGTAATAGGGCGTGTGTGGGATCTCGTGCAGGTGGGCCATCTCGCCCACGCGTAACTCGTGCAGGATCTTGCCCGGCTGCTCGTCGCGCCACTCGTCGATCCGGGTGCCCTGGTAGCGGGCCAGCACGCGCAGCGTCTGCTCGGCGATAGCCGGGTTGTAGGCCAGCATCTGCAGCGCCGTGATCAGGCTGTCGCGGCCAAACAGCGTGCCGAACCAGGGCAGGCCCGCGGCGAAGTAAGCGTCGCCCGCCAGCGTGCTGCGCAGCACCCGCAGGTCGCGCAGCGACCGGTCGAGCACGTTGTTCAGCAGCAGGCTGTCGCTCTCCACCTCCGTCTGCCCGGCCAGCCACTGCGTCGCCTCCGCCTCCAGGGCCGCTTGCACCCGGCCCACGGCGGGCACGGCGGGCGGCGGCACAGCGGCAGTAGCGGGATCGGTCGCCTCCAGCAGGCGCAACGCGACCACCACTTCGCAGTGGGCACGGGATTCCAGCGTTATATCAAATTGCAGCGCGCTCTCGTCCACCCGCGCCGGGGCCGGGTCGCACTGCACCATCAGCCGCCGCCGCACGCCGTCCGCGCCGTCGTAGAGAAACCAAAGCGCGCCGTCGCGCCAGACCGGCGGATAGATGCGGCCCTGCTCCTTGGGCACCGCGCCGCGCACCACGAAGATGTCCTCGAACGCCGCCGCGAAGGTCAGCGTCAGCGGAAAGGCCACCGCGCCGGGGTCGAAGTTCTGGAAGCGGATGACATCCAGCAGCGCCGGCGCCGCGCTGTCCACCACGCGCGTCCAGGTGATGCCCAGCTCTTCCTTTTGCAGAGTCGTGCCGTCGGGCAGTTGCAGGTCGGGGTTGGTCAACTCGAACACGGCCTGCGCCCCCTGCCCCGCGTTGGCCGAGAGCATGTCGGGCGCGGCCCCAGCCAGCCGCAACTCATAGCCGTTCAGATAGCGGCAATCGTGGTAATAGAGGCCCAGGCCGTGCTCGCCGCCCAGGGGCACATCGCCGCTCGGCTCGGCCAGGAAGAACAGGTTCTCGTCCTTGATCACGATGGCGTGGGCGATGCCGCGCGTGATGGCTGACTGGCCGCCCTTGAGCACGCGCGTGCGGCGGGCGTGCTCCTGGTGCGGCGCCAGGCGGTGGCGGTCGTCGCCGACGGGAGGCCGGGCCTGGTGCTGCTCGGTCATCGGCCGTCCCCCTCGGCGGGCTGGGCGCGCGGCGCGGCGTGCTCCTGGTCCGCTTGCGCCAGCCAGCCGCCCTGGAAGTCCGCCCGGCGCAGCCCGTCGCGGATGTACCCGCAGGCGCGCATCAGGTCCCACAGCATCCCCGACCGGTAATTCTCGATCATCAGCACAATCGGCCCCTGGTTGATGCCGAAGTGCCAGGGCGAGACCCAGCCGTACTTGTTGCTCGTCTTCACCGGGTAGGTCGGGTTATAGGTGGCCTTGAAGCCATACGGGTTGTCGATGCGCAGTTCCATGCGGTCGAAATAGGCGATGGTCGGGATGACGATGTCGGGCGCGAAAGGCAGTGACGAGACCACCGCCCACGGCGAGATCGTGCCGTCGTCGGGGCCGAAGGGCACCCCGCGCGCCAGGTAATCGTAGAAGGTGCGCTCCACGCCGTCGATCTTGCGGTTGGTCGGCCCTGGCCCGTCGCTGGCCGTCACGCCCCAGCACTGCTCGCTGTAGCCGGTGTAGTCCTGCGGGTTGCGGATGGAGTACTCTTGCTGGGCGCGGGTGGCCCGGCGGCTGTTCTCGAAGTAGTTGCTGTCCTTTGCGCGCATCGGGGCGTCCTGGATATCGCGCAGATCGAGCCAGATGTGCGACAACTGGTGGATGAACAGCGGCCCGGCGTACAAAAACTCGATGCCGTAGATGTGCTTCCAGACATACGTCGCGGCCCAGGCCGGGTAGCTGTCGGCGGACAGCGCGTGCGTGGGCGACCCCAGCCCCAGCACGTAGAGCAGCAGCGCCTCGTCGTAGCCCTCCCAGCGGTAGGGAATGAAGCCCTTCTCCGGCGTCCAGCCGTGCGTCACGGTCTTGCCGCCGTGCTGCGCCCAGACCCAGTCGGCGCGGCGGTAGAGCGCATCGGCCAGGTCGCGGATCTCGCGCTCGCCCTCGGCGTTGCCGGTGAAATAGGCCGCCGCGGTCAGCCCGCCCGCCAGCAGGAAGGTCGAGTCGATGGTCGAAAGCTCGCAGTTCCAGACCCGGCGCCCGGTGTCCATGTCGAGGAAGTGGTAGTAGAACCCCTTGTAGCCGGTGGCGTCGGACTGGGTGCCCTGCGGGCTGTCGTGAAAAAAGCGCAGCGTGGCCAGCGTGCGCTGGACCGCGTCGGCCCGCGACAGGTAGCCGCACTCCACGCCCACCGGGTAGGCGGCCAGCGCCAGCCCCACCGCGGCGATGCTGGCGGGCCAGTGCGGGGCGGTCTTGTCCTTGACCAGCCCGTTGCGCGGGTTGCTCTCGTGCAAGAAGTACTGGAAAGTATCGTGCTGGAGATTGTCCAGCATTTTGTCGTCGCTCGCCTTACTCATGATCTTGTACCTTGTCGCATCACTGATCGCCGTTCGCCGCCGCTGCCGACGGCACCCGGATCGTCACCGCCGTCACGCTGTGCGGCGCCACACTCACCTTGAGCGTGAGCGTGCCGTTCGCGTAGTCATACGCCTGCGCCTCCGGCACCAGCGCCGAGGCCGCCTCCAGCCGCGCCACCTCCTCGGCCCGCAGATACTTCGGCTCGCCCCAGGCGTGCCAGAGCGCGCGCGGATTGGCGTGGTCCGCGTCGATGCGCTCGACCGTCGCCCCGCCCGGCTGCGGTGCGTGGTCCAGCGTCACCCGCACCTGCTGGGTGTCGATGGGATGGCGCGGGAAGGCGTGGTTGGTCAGCAGCACGGTGATCGCGTGGTCGCCGCGCGCCACCCACACATCCACCGTGTCGTGCTGCCCATCCACGTCGAGCCGTTCGCCGCCCAGCCGGTGCAGGATCTCGTAGGCCCGGTAGACCGGCTTGGCGATGCCTTGCAGGTTCAGCAGCCCGAAGCCGCCCTGGAACGGGATCGACGGGAAGTAGTTCTCGCTGAAGATGTCGCTGAAGGTCCAGAAGCTGAAGGCTTCGACCAGCGGGTCCACCTCCATCAGCGTCTTTGTCACGAACGCCGCGGTGTACGGCTCGTCGTGCAGCGGGTCGCGCGGGTTGGACGAGGCGTTCCACTCGGTATAGTAGACCGGGCGTCCCTTGGCCTGTTCCCGCGTTTTGGCCGCCTGGTCGCGCATCACATGGCGCGGCGCGTGGGCCAGTTGCGTCACGGTGTCCGCGCCGATCTTGCCGAAGGCGTCGGTCGGATAGTAGTGCGTGCTGACGAAATCGGCGGGCAGGTGCTGCTTTTCGCAGAAGTCGAGAAACTCCGGCACCCAGGCGGCCATCGCCGTGACCGGCCCGCCCACCCGGATCTGCCCGTCCACCTGCTTGATCGCCTCGACCGTCGTCTGGTAGAGCCGGAAATAGTCCTCCGGCTTGCCGGTCCAGAAAGCGGTCAGATTCGGCTCGTTCCAGACCTCGAAGAACCACTGGCGCACCTCATCCAGCCCGTAGCGATCCACCCAGTGGCCCACCAGCTTGTGGATGAGCGTGGCCCAATCGCCGTAGTCCTTGGGCGGCGAAACGTGGGCCTGATAGTGGAATACGGTCTTATCGGTCGAGGCCAGCGTCCAGGGCATGAAGCTCAACTCGACAAAGGGCCGCATCCCGATGCCGCGCAGGAAGTCGAAGATCAGGTCGGCGTTGTAGAACGAGTAAAGAAACTGGTCGTTCTGGCAGATCAGCGTGCCCAGGTCATCGTCCAGAATGCCGTGGAAGCGCACATGCTGCACGCCCAGTTCGTCACGGCAGCGGCGCAACTGGGCCTGCCAGTCCCCGCGCAGGGCCAGCGCCGCGTGCCCGCTGCCCACGGTATGCTCCCACACATGCTTCAAGGGCGTGGATTGTCCCTGCAAATCACAACTAAACGCCACCATCGTTCCCAACCTCGTCTTTCAGCCGCAATCAGCCGCTGCACCGGTTCTCCCCCGCGTGATTCTGCGGGCGGCAGGCCGGTTTCAAACCGGCCCCTACACCGCTGTTGGGCGGCGGGCCGGTTTCAAACCGGCCCCTACAAACTATCTACTCAGCACTCGGCACTCAGCACGCAACACTCACCGGGACGCGCCGGTGTTGGCGCCGGGGCGCTGCTGCGGATTCGGGCGGGCCGCGCCCCGGCCCTGCGCGGGGATCGCCCGGCCACTGGCCCGGCCATGCCCCGCGGCCTGCTCCCAGCGCGCTTCCGACCCACCGGGGCGCAGCCAGGAGTGCACGATCCAGCGCAGCACGGCCCGCCATTCGGGCGCGCGGGCTTTGATCACACCTAACATCGTTTAACGTCCTCCTCCCGCCGTGGCGGGTTGCGGGCGGCGGGCGAGATCGCCCTGCCGCGCCGCCGTGCGCACCCAGTCCGCCGTGCGTGCCGCCAGGGCCGAGATGGTCAGCGCCGGGTTCGACGACCCCTGCGTGGGCAGTACGCTGCCGTCGCAGATGAACAGGTTGGGCACGTCCCAACTGCGGCACCACTGGTCCACCACCGAGTCCTGCGGCGTGAAGCCCATGCGGCAGGTGCCCACCAGGTGCGCGTAGCGGTAGACAAAGTGCGTGGACCGGGCGCCCGCCGCCGTCAGCACCGCCTGGGCTTTAGCGACGCCCGCCCGGATCATGCGCTTGTCGTTCTCGAACAGGTTGAAGTGGGCATAGGCCACCGGGATACCCTGGCTGTCCTTCGCCGTCGGGTGGATCGAGACATAGTTGCGCTCGTCGGGCAGGATCTCGCCCAGCACGCCGATGGCCGCGTAGTGGTTGTAGTCCTCCATCGCCGCCAGCAGGTCGGCGCCGAACATGCCGTCCTCGGTCAGCACGTGGGCCATGGCAATGGGCAGCGGGCTGACCGTCTGCAAGGCGTAGCCGCGCACGAAGTCATTGCGCGGGTCGGTCTCGTAGAACGCCTCGGTGCAGGCGCACGCGGGCGGCGCCTTGTACTGGCGGATCGGCTCGTCGAAGCGGCCCCAGACCACCGGCCCGGCCTGAGCCATGAGGTACTTGCCGACCTTGCCGCTCGAATTCGCCAGCCCGGCGGGGAACTGCGCCGAAGTCGAGTTGAGCAGCAGGCGCGGCGTCTCGATGGAGTACCCGGCCACGACCACGGCGCGCGCCCGCTGCTGCTCGTCACGCACCTTGCCGTTGTCGTCGGTGCGATAGTAGCGCACGCCCGTCACCCGGCCCTCGCCGTCCACCGGCACCTCGTAGGCCATGCAGCGCGTGCGGATCTCCGCGCCGTGGGCGATAGCGTCGGGGATGTGGCTGACCATGGTGCTGCTCTTGGCGCCCACTTTGCAGCCCAGCAGGCAAAAGCCGCGCATGATGCAGTGCGGGCGCTTGCCCACGCGCCCCGCCGGGATCGCCACCGGCCCGCCCGCCACCACCGGGATGCCCAGCCGCGTGCAGCCGCGGATCAACTGCTGCCCCGCCGTGCCCGCCTCCAACGGCGCGTAGGGGTAGCTATGCGGTTTGCCCCAGGGGTAATAGGCCGGGCCGGACACCGGGTACTCGCGCTCCATCTGCCCGTAATACGGCTCGATGTCCTCGTAATCAATCGGCCAGTCGGCGGCCACGCCGTCCTGCGTGCGCACGCGGAAATCCGAGGGGTGGAAGCGCGGGCAGAACCCGGCGTAGTGGATGGTGCTGCCGCCCACGCCCTTGCCCGAGTTGTTCGCGCCCAGGTCCAGCGGCTCGCTGCCGCCGGTGATGCGCAGGTCGTTCCAGTAGAGCGGCCCCGACCCGGCCTCGTCCGACACCATGTCCGTCTCGGTGTCGTGCCAGGGTCCGGCGTCGAGCGCCACCACCGAGAAGCCGTAGCGCGCCAGCCGCTGCGCCAGCACGCCGCCCCCGGCCCCCGTGCCGATGATGCAAAAGTCCACTTCCTCGCCGGGCGGGTACTCCCGCATCTCGGTATCCAGCACCCAATCCGATGAGAGATGTACGTGTAATTTCACCGCGTGTTCCTCCGCGTGCCGTCGGGGGCCTCGCGGGCCTCCCAGGGTTCCGGCGCGCCGTTGTTTAACGCAAAATAGCCGCGCGGGTAGGCCGGGCCGCCGAAGCCGATCTCGTCCCAGGCGCGCGGGTGCGCGTAGTACACGCCGGTGATCTGGCGCAGCGCAATATAGACCCACCAGCGGCGCACCGGCATCCGGTTCCAGACCTCGCCGGGCGGGGTGCCGCCGCGTATGGCCTCCAGCACGCTGTCCTGCCGCGGCCCGTCCAGGTCCACGAAATCGGCCTGGTGCAGCGCCTGGGCCACCTGGTCCAGCCCCTGCAGGCCCCACTCCCAGGCCACCTCGTCGGGCGGCATGTCCTCGAAGCGGAAGCCGGAGATGGTGTGCTGGTAGCAGCGGGCGTCGATCCAGGGCGCCAGGGGCACCCGGTCTTCGGGCCGCCGGGCGTCCTGCGGAATCACCCGCGCGCAGAGCGCCTCCAGGGTGTCGCGCCAGTGGCCCGCGAAGTAGCGGAACGGCGGCACGTTGTGCACGCGGTCCATGATCACGCGGCGCGTGGCCTCGTCCCAGTGGCCGCGCTGGGCCAGGCTGTCGGCGCCAGGGTAGCGTTCGCTGCTCATGGTTAATGCTCCTTCCGGCGCAACAGCGCGGCGATGAAGCCGAGCAGACCCACCGACGAGAACAGCAGCGGCGCGAACAGCGGCGGCCCCATGGTGATGTTGAAGCGCAGGTTGGCGAAGCCGCCCGGCATCTGGCGGATGCCGCGCAAGTGCAGCAGGAAGCCGAGCATCCCGTCGAGCAGCGTGACCAGCGACACCACCGGCAACACCAGCCGGGCCAGCCGCTCGCTGGCCGCCGCACCCACCGCCGCCAGCACCATGAACGGCGTCACCCAGACCGGCGTCCACATGACGCGCTGGTTGAAGCTGCCGCGCAGATGCTCGAAGTAGGCTTCACCCCCGGCCAGGATGGCGAAGAACGCCGAGGTGAGGGCCAGGCGCCGCTGGAACCGGCCATGGGCCACTGCCGCGGCGAACTGGTCGAGCGCCGAGGGCGGGTCTTCCCGCTGCACCAGGCGGCGGATCGCGTCACGCGCCCGCACCACGTCGGGCGCAGGCAGGTCGAACCGTTCGCGACGCAGCAACCCGGCCAGCCCGGCCAGCAGCCCGACCATGCAGGTCAGCAGCGGCGCGAAGATGGGCGGCCCCATGACGATGTTGTACTGGCCCAGCTTCCAGCCGCCCGGCAACTTGCCGATGCCGCGCAGGTGGTACCAGAAGCCGATCACGCCGTCGGCCAGCGACACCAGCGCGATCACCGGCAGCACCCGCCGCGCGACCCGCTCGCTGACCAGCGCGATCGCCGACACGAGGGCCGTGGGCGGCGTCAGCCAGACGGGGGTCCACATCAGCCAGTGGTTGAACGCCCCGCGCTGGTGCTGCACATAGGCCTCGAACCCGCTGACGATGGCCGAAAACGCAGCGATCAGCGCCATGCTGCGCTGGAAGCGCCCCTCGCGGATCTCCCGCTCGGCCAGCGCGATCTCCCGCCCGGCGTCGAACCTCAGATGCCGGTTCCGATGCAACAAACTCATTCTACGTTCCTCTCAGCGTGGCGACGACGTACCGATATTCTGGTGCCGATTCTCCGGCACGCTCCCCGCCGGGGGCGGCCCGGCCCGGTGCCGCGCGCCGCGCACGAGATCGCCGCCCAGGCGCCCGCCCAGCAGCAGCGCCAGCCCGCCGAGCAACAACGCCCCGAACAGGGCCAGCCCCGCCTCCAGCCACGCCGCCGGATCGGTCCACTTATCTCCCATGACTCACTCCTTTGTCGCCGGCGACGCATACCGGGGCGGCCGGGCGGACACCTGGGTCCGCCCCTACCGCCCCGCCCAATCTCCCCCTTCCCGCGCCGGGAAGGGGGCCGGGGGGTTAGGCCCGTCGCGTTAGATCACCTCGCGCACCTTGTCCTCCAGGACGGTCTTGATGATGTCCATGCGGTGGCGCTCGCCGCGGGCCAGGGCCTCGGCGAAGTGGATGGCCTGCTCCGTCGTGATCTTGCCCGGCATCGGCGGCTCGTTCGGGTCCACCACCGCCTCGATCACTACCGGCCCGGTCTGCGCGAACGCCTCGCGCAAGATCGACTCGGCCTGCCGTGGGTCGCTGATGCTGTAGCCCTTGGCGCCGCAGGCTCGCGCGAAGGCGGCGAAGTCGATCGGCTGGAGTTCCACCCCGAACTGCGGGTTGCCTTCAAGCACCATCTGCTCCCACTTGATCTCGCCCAGCACGTTGTTCTTGATCACGACGATCTTCACCGGCAACTTGTACTTGACCATCGTCGCCAGCTCGCCCATGAGCATGGTGAAGCCGCCGTCGCCCGCCAGGCAGACGACAGGGCGCCCAGGATTGCCGATGGCCGCGCCCACGCTGTAGGGCAGCCCGTTCGCCATGGTCGCCAGCGAGCCGGAGGCCGAGAACATCATGTCACCGCGGATGTCGAGATAGCGCGCGGCCCAGGTGGTCACGGTGCCCGTATCGCTGACGATGATCGTGTTCTTGTCGAGCAGCTTGTTCAACTGGTAGGCCACTACCTGCGGCTTCATCGGCATATCGGTCCGTTGGCCGCGCTCGTCCATCAGCTTGCGCCAGTCCTTCATCCGCTCCTGGGCTTTCTCCAGGAACTTGCGGTCTTTCTTCTTGTCGATCAGCGGCAGCAGCGCCTGCAACACCGTCCGGCAGTCGCCCAGCAGCCCGACATCGGCGGGCGCGCGCAAGCCGATGCGCTCCGGGTCGCGGTCGATCTGCACAATCTTGGCCTGGCCGGGCTTGGGGTAGAACTCCATATAGGGGAAGCTGCTGCCGCAGATGATCAGCGTGTCGCACTCGTTCAGCGCGTCCTGCGACGGCGCGGTGCCCAGCAGGCCGATGCCGCCCGTCGTGTACGGGCTGTCGTCGGGCACGACGGCTTTGCCCAGCAGCGGCTTGACGATGGGGCCGCCCACCAGGTCGGCCAGCTTCAGCACTTCCTCGCGGGCGTCCAGGCAGCCGCGCCCGGCCAGGATGACCACCTTCGAGCCGTGGTTGATGATCGACGCCGCGGCCTTCAGCGTGTCCTGACCGGGCACCGAGGCGGCGCGCGCCATCAGGTCGGCGCTGTGCTGCGGGATGTTGGCCGCCGAGCGGGTCGCGTCGTCCTGCGTCCAGTCCTGGATGTCCTTGGGGATGTTCACGTGGGCGACGGTGTGTTGCGTCAGCGCCGTCTTGATTGCCTCATCCAGCACGCCGACCACGTGGGCCGGTCCCATCACCCGCTCGCTGTAGGCGGCCACGTCCATGAACAGCCGCGACAGGTCCACGTCCTGCTGATAGTGCGTGCCGATCAGGTCGTGGAAAGTATGCCCGGTGATCGCCAGCACCGGCTGCCCGTCGGACTTGGCGTCGTAGAGGCCATTCAGCAGATGGACGCCGCCCGGCCCGCTGGTCGCCAGGCAGACGCCCAGGCGCCCGGTGTACTTGGCATAGCCGCAGGCCGCGAACGCCGCCGCCTCCTCGTGCCGCACCTGGACGAACTTGATCTTGTCCTGCCGCGTGCGCAACGACTCGAAAATGCCGTTGATGCCGTCGCCGGGGAAGCCGAAAATCGTATCCACACCCCATTCGATCAGCCGATCAATCAACAGATCAGCAGTTCGATTCGCCATGATAATGCTCCTTTCGCACTTGCGTGCTGCTCATATCGTCGTATGATTAGTCGGTTTTGTCACTCTTCGCTTCGCTCAGAGTCTCGTCGGGTACCCGCCAAACCGAGATGCTTCACTGCATTCAGCATGACACTCTCGGTCTTGTCACTCTGAGCGAAGCGAAGAGTCTCGTCTTATATCCCAATGAGACGAGATGCTTCCCTGCGTTCAGCATGACCCGCTCGGTCTTGTCACTCTGAGCGAAGCGAAGAGTCTCGCCGCGTACCCGAACGAGACGAGATTCTTCGCTTCGCTCAGAATGACACCGGGGCGGCGGCTAGCCGCCGCCCGTTTTATCCTCGGCGTTCTCGCCTTGCTTGCCGTGCTGCACAATATCCCCCGGTTGGAACAGGATCGCCTGCAGGGCCGCGCGCCACTTGGGCTTGCGCCGCAGCAAAAACTCCAGGTCCATGCAGAAGTGCTTAAACTCCTCCTCCTGCGCGTTCTGCATGATCGCCCGCGCATCGGCGTCCGGCTCGACGGCGAGGCGTTGCTCGTACCAGTCGATGGCCTGCGCTTCCTCGATGAGCGAGAGAATCATGCGGGCGAAGGTGCGGACCTCGGCGGGCAGTTCATTGGCCGGCTCGTGATACTGGTCAAATCCCATCAAATACCTCCTATACCTGCGGTGGGGCAGCGCGGCCCGCAACCGTCCGCGAACGCGCCGCCGCAGGAGAGGACGCCGGGGAGCCGCCCGACCCGTCATGCAACGCCATCTGCATAACCTGGGCCAGATGCAGCGCCCGGCGATCCGTCGTCTGCGCGATCTGTTCGCGGCAGCTAAAGCCGTCGGTGATAATGAGCGTGTCGGGCGCCGCGGCGCGCACCGCGGGCAGCAGCACCCGTTCGCCCACCCGGATCGAGACCTCGTAGTGGGTGCGCTCGAAGCCGAACGCCCCGGCCATGCCACAGCAGCCCGAATCGAGGATCTGATAGTCGAGGCCCATCCCGCGCAGGATCGTCTCCTCGTCGTCCAGCTTCATGATTGCCTTGTGGTGGCAGTGCCCATGGACCACGGCCTGGCGCGCCAGGCGCGGCGGCTGGTAGTGCGGCACCTTCTTCACCAGGAACTCGCTGAGCATGAACACCTGGTCGTGCAGCCGCCTGGCGTCCTCGTCGTTGGGCAGGAGATTGAGCATTTCGTCGCGGAAGACGGCGACGCAACTCGGCTCCAGGCCCACCACCGGCACGCCGCGGACCAGCGCCGGGTGCAGCGCATCGAGGCAGCCGGCCAGCAGCCGCTTGGCCGCGTCGAGCATGCCGAAGTC
>DASSGZ010000340.1:0-6274 GCA_035693165.1 Chloroflexia bacterium
AAGATGCCGCTGATCCAGGCCGGGTCGGTCGTGACGGTCAGCGTCGCCGCCCAGGGACAACTGACCAGGCCGGTGGAACTGTTGCGCGTGCAGGCGGGCTGCGACGGCACGGTGATGTTGTTGTAGGTGGCGACCAGGCGCGCGCCGTGGTTCTGGTAGTAGCCCAGGCGATACAACTGCGCGGACACCGAGGATGTCGTCGATTTGATGTAGAAGTTGATCGGGCCGCCCGCATTGACGCTGCTTGCCCCGGCATACGCGGCCAGTTTGCTGGTGTCGTAGTTGCCGAGATTGGCCCAGGCGTCGGTGCCGGGGAGCGCATTTTCGGCGGTGATGCGGTTCGCCAGCGGGCGGTTGCCGGCCCCGGTCGCGCCGGATCTGGCGCCCGCCGCGGGCGTCGTGAGCAGGGGAAGTAGCGCGAACACACCGGCGCCAAGAGCCAGCAATGTCAGGAATATAAACGGCGACGTGCGCCGTTGCGGGAACCGGATCATTCAGGGGCCTCTCTACAGAAACGTGGAGTCAGTTGGGACACATGGGCCGCTACCAATACTGTAACCTTACTCTAGCAAACCAGCGTTACAGACCCCTTAACGCCCGGCGCGCACAACTTACAGAGCGGCAATCTTTGTTGGACCGGCCCTGGACGGATCGGGCGGATTGCGCGTGGGGCGGGCCGGGTTGCAACGCGCCCGCGGAGATATATCGGGGCGCGCTACTACGGTATCGCAAGAGATCGGGCAAGCAAACCGCCCATCCGGCCGCGCCGGGGCGGCTTCAGATGGGCGGTTGGCGGGGCGGATTGGCCGCTCGCGGGCTAGAGGTCTTTGCGGTAGGCGATGGTGGTGAAGACCTTGTGAAAGCCCGTCGACTCGTACAGGCCCAGCGCGCCGCTGGGGTTCTCGGCGTCCACGCCCAGGATGGCGGTATCCACGCCGTCGGCCTTGAGGCGGTGCAGCCCGGCCAGCAGCATGGCCCGGCCCAGCCCGATCTTGCGGAAGCCGCGGCGCGTGCCCAGCATATCGATCCAGCCCTCGTTGCGCCCGTTGCGCGCATTGGCCTCGGGGTCGATCAGGCAGAAGCAGAAGCCGGCCACGGTGTTGTCGGCGGTGACGGCGATCAGGTCGCGCTCGGGGCGATAGGTGGCGCTGGTCAGCCAGTGCTTATGGGCCTCGACGGTTTCCGGCTGATGGTTCCAGTGGTCGATAAACGAGAGGTTGAAGGCTTCCACCCAGCGCTCGACATCGGCGTCGTCCGCGACGTGGCGCAGGGTGATGCCTGCGGGGAACTGGGGTGCGGGGATCGGCGCATCGAGCGGGCGGGCCATGCGGAAGAAGTAGCGCACCGAACGCAGACCGTGCCGTTCCAGCGTCTCCAGGCCGTGGGTGTAGCTGTCGCGGGCCGAGCCTTCGATCTGCGCCGCGGCCACGCCCCGCTCGCGGGCCACCTCGCGGATATGGGCCTCGCCCCAGGCAAAGATCTCATCTTCCAGGCCCTGGTTGCGGACTTCGGGCAGCACGCGCCAGTAGAGGTACACGTTCAGCGGGTCGGCGTGCTCCGGGAACCAACTCTGGCCCAGGGCGACCACGCGGCCGTTCGCGTCTTCCCAGACGCGCAGGTCGCGTGCCTGGTCCACGCGCGGATCGTTGAACTCCACCCGCAAATCGTCGACGGCATAGTTGTCGTCGGTCTGATCGACGGCATCGCAGGCGTTGAGCATATCGCAGATGGTTTGCAGATCGGCCTCGCCGCCGTAGGGCCGCGCCTTGAAAATCGTTTTCGTGGTCATGCTTGATTCTCCTGGATTGCATTGCGCTGATTTTTGCGTGTTGACGGGCAATGCAGCGATCTTACCACAGCCAGGGGGCGGGCGGCATCGGGCATAGAACGGAGGCCGGCTCCGTCTATGGGCGGGCAAGATCGGGGATCGTTGGGGTCAAAGAACCTAGCTGGGTTACATCTGTGGACTCAACCGGGACCGGCGGGCCGGTTTGAAACCGGCCCCTACAGCGCTGATCCTACCGGCGGGCCGGTTTGAAACCGGCCCCTACAGAGCTGATCGTCGTGGGCGGCGGGCTGCTACGTGGCGGCCTCGATCAGTTCTTCGAGCGTATCTTCCAGCACCGTGACCCAGTCGTTGCCCAGGGCGCGGCGTTGCAGGCGCACCTGGTGCTGCGTCACGCGGACATTGTCGCCCAGCTTGACGCCCAGATTGTAGTGCAGTTGTGGCCCCAGGCGGCGGCGCGCCGCCTCGGCGCCCAACACGATGACGAACTCGTCGTCGATCGTGTTGATCGCCTCGACGCCCGCGCGCAGGGCCATGCTCTTGAGGCGAACGATGAGCAGCAGGTTCTCCGCGGGCTGGGGCAGCGGGCCGAAGCGGTCCTCCAGTTCGCGGCGCATGTCGCGCACGCCGCTCTCGCTGCGCACGCGGGCCAGCCGCTGGTAGAGTCGCAAGCGCTCGCTCGCTTCGGGCACGTAGTCTTCGGGCAGGAAGGCCGTGATCGGCAGGTCGAAGGTGACGGGCGGCGGCTCGGGCGGGCGGGGGTGGCCTTTGGCCTCCTCGACGGCCCCGGCCAGCAGCCGGGTGTAGAGGTCGAAGCCGACCGCGCCCACGTTGCCGTGCTGCTCCGGTCCCAGCAGGTTGCCCACACCGCGGATCTCCATGTCCTTCAGGGCGATGCGGAAGCCCGCGCCCAACTCGGTCGCCTGCTCGATGGTCTGCAGGCGCTCCTGGGCCACATCGGTCACTTTGCGCCCCTGGTGATAGAGGAAATAGGCGTAGCCGCGCTTATCGCCCCGGCCCACGCGCCCGCGCAACTGGTACAACTGGGCCAGGCCGTAGTTGTTGGCCTGGTCCACGACCAGCGTGTTGACGTTCGGGATGTCCAGGCCCGACTCGATGATCGTGGTGCAGATCAACACGTCGTACTTCTGGTCAATGAAGGCGGTCATCACGTCTTCAAGCTGGTCCTCATCCATCTGGCCGTGGGCCACGGCGAAGCGGACTTCGGGCAGCAGCTTTTGCAACTCGCGCAGGACGATGCCGATGCTCTGCACGCGGTTATGCACGAAATAGACCTGGCCGCCGCGCTCGATCTCGCGCTGGATCACCTCGCGCACCAGCGAGTCGCGGTAGGCCGTGACGTAGGTCTTGATCGGCAGGCGCTCCTCGGGCGGCGTCTCGATCACGCTCATGTCGCGCACGCCGACCATCGCCATGTGCAGCGTGCGCGGGATCGGCGTGGCGGTCATGGTCAGCACGTCCACCTCCTGGCGCAACTGCTTGAGCCGCTCCTTGTGGCGCACGCCGAAGCGCTGCTCCTCGTCCACCACCACCAGGCCCAGGTCCTTGAACTGCACATCCTTTTGCAGCAGGCGGTGGGTGCCGATGATGATGTCCACGCCGCCCGCGGCCAGGTCGCCGAGGATGCGCTTCTGCGCCTTGGGCGACCGGAAGCGCGAGAGCATCTCCACGGTGACCGGGAAGGCGGCCATGCGGCTTTGGAAGGTGTTGTAGTGCTGCTGGGCCAGGATGGTCGTCGGCACCAGCACGGCCACCTGCTTGCCGTCCATGACGGCTTTGAAGGCGGCGCGCAGCGCGACCTCGGTTTTGCCGAAGCCCACGTCGCCGCAGATGAGCCGGTCCATGGGCCGGGCGTTCTCCATGTCGGCCTTGACCTCTTCGATGGCGCGCATCTGGTCCGCCGTCTCGATGTAGGGGAACGCGGCTTCCAACTCTTCCTGCCAGGTGCTGTCGGGGGTGTAGGCATAACCCGGCGCCGCTTCGCGCGAGGCGTAGAGTGCCAGCAGTTCGCGGGCCAGTTCCACCGTGGCCGCCTGCACGCGCTTTTTGGTGCGCGTCCAGTCGCCCGTGCCCAGGCGGTGCAGCGCCGGGGTGCCCGCCCCGGTGCCGACATAGGCGGCCACGCGGTCGGTCTGCTCGATGGGCACGTAGAGCCGGTCGCCCTCGGCATACTCCAACTGCATGTACTCGCGCTCGGCGCCGCCCGCGCCCATTCTCACCAGGCCGGTGTAGCGGGCGATGCCGTGCTCGATGTGCACGACGAAGTCGCCGGGCTTGACCTCGCGCAAGAACTCCTCGACCGCGGTGGTGCGGGTCGGCTTCTGCCCGGCGCGGCGCTGCGGCTGGGTGCGCCCGAACAACTCCAGGTCGGTCAGCACGCGCAGGTCGAGCACCATGTCGCCCTGCCAGCCGCCGTCGAGCGCGGCCTGCAACAGGTGCAACGCGCTGGGGCTGGGCGGGTCGAGGATCGGCTCGACGATGCCGATCAGGTGCTGGGCGGCGGCTTTGTCCTCGGGCTTGGCGGTGCGCGGCGGGCGGGCGGTCAGGCCGGGCGGCACTTTGCGCTGCGTCGGGTAGATCTCGGCCTCTTCCAACAACTCGCGCAGGCGCTGCGCCTGCTGGCTGACGATGACCACGCGGGCGCCGTTCTCCAGCGCCGCGCGGATATCCTCGATCGCGGCGGGGATATTGCCCGAATAGAGGTGCGGCGGCGTGAACTCGGGCACCGGCTGGACCTCGCCTTCGGGCCCGGTACCGACATCCAGCCCACCCAACGCCAGTTGCTTGCCGGCGGCCAGCAGGCCGGCCAGGTCGTCCCAGGCCAGGTAGGGCCGGCGCAGCCCGGCGGGTAGCTCACCCTGGTCCACAAACTCGGTATAGAGCTGCTCGGCGCTGCGCTCCAACTCGCGGGCGGCCAGCGCCACCGTCTCCGGCCCGTCGATCACGATCAGGTCGCCGGCCTCCAGGTAGTCGAGCAGCGAACTGAGCGGCTGGGCGAAGTAGGGCGTGAACAATTCCCGCCCTTCGTAATATTCGCCGATATCCATCCCCGCGATCTGGCGCTCCCATTCCTCGCGCACCTCGGTGCGGAGATCCTTCAGCCGGATGGCGCGCAACTCGGGCAGCACCTCGTGGCGGCGCCAGAGCGCCAGTTCGCAGGAGGGCGGCACGACCAGTTCTTCGAGCGCGGTGGTCGAGCGCTGGTTCTCCGGGTCAAAGTAGCGCAACGACTCGATCTGGTCGCCCCAGAACTCGATGCGCACCGGCTGCGGGCTGGTGGGCGGCCAGATGTCCACGATGCCGCCGCGCCGGCTGAACTGGCCCGCGACCTCGACCTGGGCCGCCGGCTCATAGCCGAGATCGACCCAGTGGGCCAGCAGGTCGTCCATGACCACTTCCTGGTCGCGGCGCAGAGTGCGCGTGGCCCAGCGGAAGTCGGCTGGGCCGATGGTCGGCGTCATCAGGGCCATGGCCGAGGTGACGATCACCGGGCGCTGGGGGTGGTTGACGGTGGGGATGCTGTCTGCCGTGGCGCGCGGCGCGTCGAGCGCGGCGAGCACGGCCAGCCGCCCGGCCACGATGGTGGGGTCGGCGGCGATGCGCTCGTAGGGCAGCAGGTCGGGCGCCGGGAAGCGGTGGACGGCGGCGGGCTGGGCGGCGTAGATTTGCAGCGCGTCGGTGATCTGGCGGGCGCGCTCGGGGCGGCTGGTAATGACCAGCAGGCGCCCGCTGGTGGGGGCCAGTGACGGATCGGACGCCAGCGCGGCCAGCAAGTAGGGCTTGGCGGCGTCGAGCAGGTCGTCGGCGACGACCACCGCCGGCCCCTCCGTGCGCAGGGCGCGCGCCAGGGCCTCCGCCAGGCGGCTATAGGCCGGGTGGGCATGCAACAAAGGCAGCAGGCCGGGTATGTTCATACGCGTATCCATTATACGAGTCACGCCGTTATGCGTCAAACGTGACGAGTGGTCAGTGGTCGGTGGTCAGTGATCAGATGAAACGAGAGTTGGGACGAACGCAATGAGTATGCGTAGACTGCTTTACCGGCAATGCCAGATTCTGGCCCAACTTTGATCGCACTGTGTGATAGGGCCGAAACGGGTATGGAATACACTTTCTCCAAGCCAGATTCCCGACGAAGACCCCTTTTCCATAAGCTCGAAGACTTCGCTTCGCACGCCACCGTCCGCGTAGCCAATATCAACCAGAATATCTGCGACTACATGCCAGTCGGTGTAGAACCCGTTGGCTGTGACCAGGGTTGGGGTGATTGCCACGACCGAACTCGTCGCGCCGGGTGGAAATGTGCCGTTCTGTTGAGCCTGCGCGGCAATATACTGCACCACCACGGGTTCGGGCGGTTGCTCAATAAAGTAGGGGTTGGGACGTTCGGTTCGCGGATCATAGCGACAGGTGCCGGTTACGAGGTTACAAGGAGGAGCAGATATTGCTAGCACCAAGACCAGCACG
>DASSGZ010000341.1:0-3833 GCA_035693165.1 Chloroflexia bacterium
GCGGCGACCGGCGCCGTCCTCTTCCAGGCCGATTTCGCCGCCGCCGATCCCGCCGCCTGGCACGCCCCGCTCCTGCGTGACTCCGACCTCGCCCCCGCCTGGTCCGTCCGCGACGGCGTCCTCCAGCAGAGCGGCGACGAGGCCCTCAACACCCGCAACGACGAAGCCTACTACCTCACCGGCGCCGCCACCTGGACCGACCTCGTCCTGGAGGCCGACCTGTTCGCCACCAGCGGCGAAGGCGCCGGCCTGGTCTGGAACGTCCAGGGCGACAGCTTCTACCGTGTCCAACTCTTCCCCGCCCTGCCCAACACCGCGCCCAAGGCCCGCCTTGAACTCGTCCAGGGCGGTCAGGTGCGCGTGCTGGCCGAAGCCGATCCCGCCGCCTACGCCGGCTACCCCTTTGACGGCTGGCAGCAGGTGCGCGTGGGCAGCAGCGCCGGCCACCAGCAGGTCTGGATCAACGGCGTGGCCGTCTTTGATGTGAGCAACAGCGAGTTGAGCAGCGGCCAGGTGGGGCTGTATGCCTGGGCCGACAGCGGCACCCGCTTCGACAATGTCCGCGTGCAGCGCGCGGGCGGGCGCTAGCCGAGAGGAGATCTGCTTTCCATGAAACGAGTTTTCGCGATAGCCGCGAGCCTCCTGTCCGTGCTCACCGTGGTTGGCGCAAGTTTCGCCGCCTTCCCGGCCGCAGCGGGTAATCCAGCGGCCCCGGCCGCTCCGGCCGTGTTCTCGGCGCCGGTCAATGTCTCGCAATCCGGGGGCGCGGGCGCCAAAGGTTCCTGGATCGGCGCAGGCACCGACGGCACTGTTGATGTCGCTTACGCCGGTTCCGACAACACCACCACGACAATAGCCCAGAACCAGGTCTTCGCCGGCCCCTTCAGCCAGAATAATGTTGACGGCAGTTCCAACTGGGTCGGCAACATGAAGGTCAAGCACGATAATCTGGGCCGCGTGCACGCGGCCTGGTATCATAACCAGGGTAACAACACCATCATCTATTATGGTGTGCGGGACCCTGGTCAGGCCAACTGGCGCGTGACCGGCATTCCCGGCACCGTGACCGGACCGGGCACCAATGGCGGCTACAAAGTCGTGGACCTGGCCGTAACACCGGACGGCAAGGTCTGGGTGATCTTCTCTCGCAACGGCGTTGGGGCCAAGATTGTCCATTCGGACGACACCGTGAACTGGTCGGCCGTTGAGGACGTGCCCGGCCCGTTTTCTTCGACCGCAGCCGATTTCGCGATTGGCGTAACCACGAACCAGACCATCATCGTGGGTTGGTTCGATCGCGGGTCCACCGACATCATGACCCGAATGCGCCCACTCGGCGGCGCCTGGGGAGACATAACCGATATTTCGGCGCGGCCCAACCGTGCCCAGGGCTATACGCCCCACTTCGCAGGCTCGCCGGATGGTGGGCTGCGGGTGATCTGGAATGAAGTGGACCCGAACAACACCGTCTGCGAAGGCCGTGGCTGCCGCGACGTGTGGTACCGCGAATGGTCGCCGGTCACGGGCTGGAGCCCCAACCTGGTGCAACTCTTCAGTACGCCCGGCGAAACCAACGACTATGGGATTGCGGTCGACAACACCGGCGAATCCTATATCACCTTCGACGACGATTCGCACCGGCCCTCCAAGGACGTCACCGCCTATTACATCCACGGCCGTGGCACGACGTTCAGCACGCCGGAACTGGTCTTTCCTAGCTCGTGGGGCCTCGCGGTCGTCCGCCACCCGGATATCGACGTGAACGGCGGCTATGCCCACATCGCGGCGAACAGCAACGTGGCCGGCTCCTATGAGAACTACTACGCCTACACGCAGGCCCTCGGCGGCAGCATCACGCCGTTGCCCACCGCGACGAACACGCCGCATGCCTGCATCCCCGGCCAGTTCGACGACGTGCCGCCCGCCAACCCGTTCTATCGCTACATCACCGACCTGGTGACGCGGCAGGCGATCTCGGGCTACAGCGACTGCACCTTCCGCTGGGAGAACAACATCACCCGCGGCCAGACGGCCAAGGTGATCATGCTCGCCAACAGCGACAAGTACCAGATTATCAACCCGCCGATGGAGAGCTTCGAGGACGTGCCCTACGGCTCGACCTTCTACACCTACATCGAGACGGCGTATCGTAACGGGATCATCAGCGGCTATGACTGCGGCGGCCCCGGCGAACCCTGCGACGCGCAGAACCGGCCCTACTTCCGGCCCAACAATCAGGTGACGCGCGGCCAGTTGTCCAAGATGGCGAGCCTGGCCCGCCAGTGGACGCTGCTGAACCCCAGCACGCCGACCTTCACCGACGTGCCGCAGGCCAACCCGTTCTATAAGGAAGTGGAGACGGCCTACACCCACGGCATCATCAGCGGGTACAACTGCGGGGCGCCGCCGGCGGGCGCGTGCGACGGGCAGCACCGGCCGTACTTCATCCCGTTCGGCACGGCTACCCGCGGCCAGGCCTCGAAGATTATCGACCTGTCGCTCTACTCGAACGACATCACGCCGACGCCGGTCCCGCCGACGGCCACCGCCACCAGCGTGCCGCCCACCGCGACCAGCGTGCCGCCCACCGCGACCGTAACGGGCACCCCGCCCACGGCCACCGCGACCAGCGTGCCGCCCACGGCCACGGAAACCAGTGTGCCGCCGACGGCGACCGCAACGCAGGTTCCCGTCACGGCCACCTCAACCCCGATGGTGAACGTGCGCTAAGCGGATCCGCCTCGCGTGGGGATCCCGCGGTGTTTACCGCCCGACAGGCCGGAGCAAATGCTCCGGCCTGTTTGGCCTAATAGCCGCGCGGAGATAAATACAACCTTGCTATGCTGTAATAGGCTAAGATCGGATGGGATTGATTGCCCGCCGAGGCCGGAATCCCTTTGCGGGCCGTAAGCTATGCGCGAAGGGCGACGGATGAACCATGGCCTTTGTCGAAGCCCGCGATGAACATATCGTGCTCGACGACGCCCAGACGGCTTATATCGCCGGCACGGCGATGAAGGTCGTCGAGCTAGTCAACGCCTGGCGCGCCTATAGCTGGAGTCCCGAAGAACTCCATTCCCAGTACCCTCAGTTGTCGCTGGGCCAGATCCATTCCGCGCTTGCCGACTATTGGGACCATCAAGCGGCGCTCGATACCGCGCTCCGCAGCCAACTCGCGGAGGTGGACGCGCTCCGCAGTGGCACGTCTCCCGTGCCGCTGGCCGCTCGTGGGCGCCCCGGCCTCAGTACCTGACGGCGCCGGTGTTTGGCACATTGACATAAACCGTGTAGAAGTGCTATAATTTCCGTCAGAATCTCGTCCGCGAGATTGATGGCCTTCCCGGTTCTTCGCCCGCGCGGGACGGCGCTCCGTCGGTATGGGCCGCTCCCATGATGACAGCGCAGGGCACCGTCGTTTCCCGATACTTCATACCCACCATTTACCCACTGTAGGGCGCGCCATATGCGCGTGCCATGGCACGCAAGGCAAGAAATCCCGAGAGGAGTACATAATGAAGAGATGGCAAATTGCCACTGTGGGCGTGGCGCTGGCCGTTGCCTCCGTGGGCGTTGCCGGGGCCTCGTTCACCGGCACGCCGCACCCAGACGGCCCCGTCGTGGTTGTGCCCGGCACCGTCGTCGTCGCCAATCCCAACTGGCAGCCTAGCGGCCCCGTCGCCGCGCAGCCCGCACCCCTCCCTGCCGCCCCTGCCCTGCCCGCGGCGACCGGCGCCGTCCTCTTCCAGGCCGATTTCGCCGCCGCCGATCCCGCCGCCTGGCACGCCCCGCTCCTGCGTGACTCCGACCTCGCCCCCGCCTGGTCCGTCCGCGAC
>DASSGZ010000342.1:0-8702 GCA_035693165.1 Chloroflexia bacterium
AAGGAATATTCCGGCGCATCCTGGCGGCGATCCCGCAGCGCCGGGTAGGACCCCGGCCCCGCCACAGCGCGGCCCCGGCTTCTATAATAGTGAGATATAGACGTGCCGCGATCCCGCTAGCCGGCGTTCGTCGCACCAGGCAACGTCGGCAATAGCGTTACGCTCAACCACGGAGAGATATTCCTCTGGAGATAGAATATTCTTCCTGGCATATAGAACATAAGAATGATCAATCCGGTTCTATTTTGTCATATATTCACTGCTTGCGTGAACGAAAATGACCATAATCGGCCGGATACTACTTGACAGCTTGAACTTTTCCCTGCTATAATAAGCCCACTCAGGGATGGAATCACCCGCAACTTTCCTCTAACTTCTACAAACTGAACATCCGCTCGTTTGCCATCCCTCCGTTTGTCGCTTTCACCCGTTTGTTTACGCTAATAGAGAGGGTCCTGTACAACGATGGTGCATGCCACACGACTGTTCCGCGTGATCGCGCTGCTTATGATTCTCGCTACCCTGCTCGCCGCGTGTGGGGACGCCGCGCCCACCGCCACGCCGGTGCCGCCCCCGGCGACCCAGCCGGCGCCCGCCGCGACAGACACCGTGGCGACCAGTTCTGCGACGGACGCAACCGCGGCGCCCGCGCCCCCTACCGCCACCGCGCCGGCAACCCCGACCGTGGCGCCCGCTTCCGCGCCGGCTACCCTGAGTGGCAGCCTGGATTTTCTGGTCTTCGGCGAACCGGCGGAGGCGAAAGCCTTTGTCGACGTGGCGAAGGGCTTTGAGCAGGCGAACCCGGCGGTCAAAATCAACACCGTCCCCGTGCCTTCGCAGCCGGACCACCTGCTGAAGCTGACCACGGCTTTCGCCGCCGGCGACCCGCCCGATGTCTGGGTCATCGACTATCGCCGCTATGGCCTGTTGCAAAACGCCGGGGTGATCGAGCCGGTCGAGCCGTACCTGGAGCAGAGCACGGTGATCAAGGCTACCGACTTCTATACCAAGCCGCTGGAGCCGTTCACCGTCAACGGCAAGCTGCAATGTATCCCCATGAACATGTCGAGCCTGGAGGTGTACTACAACAAAGACCTCTTCGACCGCGCGGGGGTGCCCTACCCCAAGGCCGGGTGGACCTGGGACGAGTTTCTGCAGGACGCCATCGCCATCACCAAGCTGAGCACGCCTGACGAGAAGATCTACGGCGTGGGCATCGACCCGCAACTGATCCGCCTGGCGCCCTTCGTCTGGCAGAATGGGGGCGACATCGTGGACGACCTGGTGCATCCGACCCGCCTGACACTCGACACACCGGAGGCCAAAGAAGCCTTCCAGTGGTTCGTGGACCTGCAGGTGAAGCACCATGTGGTTGCCAACCAGGTGGAGAACGTCTCGGAGAAGGACCAGACCCGCTTCATGTTCAACACGCTGGGCATGTGGCTGCTCAGCCGCCGGGTGGTGCCCGCCCTGCGCACCAGCCAGGGCTTCACCTGGGACGTGGCGCCCCTGCCGCAGCACAAACAGGCGGCCAGCATCCTCCACACCGACGCCTACTGTATCGCCGCTGCGTCGAAGAACAAAGAACTGGCCTGGCGCTTCGTGGAGTATGCCAACGGCCCGGTGGGCCAGGTGATCGCGGCGAAGACGGGGCGCACCGTGCCCTCGCTCCGTAGCGTCGCCGAGTCGCCGGTCTACCTGGAGTCGGACAAGCCGCCGGCCAGCAGCAAAGTCTTCCTTGATGCGGGACCGATCCTGCGCGCCACCCCGCAGATCGGCACCTGGCCGGATATCGAACTGCGGGCCAACGCCGCCATTGAGCAAGCCTTCTACGGCCTGATCTCGGTGGACGACGCGATCCGCGAAATCGAGGCGGGCACCGCCGCCGACTTCAAGAGCGACCACTTCCCGGCGACGATTGTGGTGCCCACGCCGGTGCCGGGCCGGCACGGGGAAGATGATTAGGATCCGGTAGGACCGAGCGCGCCCGGCAGGCGGGGGATGGGCCGGGCACACTCGGCGGGGGCGGCCTGGCGCATGGGCCGTCCCGGCTGTTGCCCCGTCCCCCATGGTTCCCGAATGAGGAGGAGCACGCCGTTGATGAAGAAACTCGCAATCGTTCTGTTCGTAGCGTTGTTGGCCTTCGGTGTCGCACCGCTGCGCCAGACCGCGGCCGCGGGTAAAGTTGTCCGGATCACGCTGATCGACGAGAACGGCTCGGGCGAGGATGGCTCGGCGCAGTTGACCGATCAGGGCGACAACACGACCAAGGTCGAACTGCTCATGCTGAACGCGCCCGAAGGCGCGGTGCAGCCGGCCCATATCCATAAAGGGAGTTGTGCCAATCTCGACCCGAACCCGGCCTATCCGTTGAACAACATAACCGACGGCAAGTCCACCACGGTGGTCAACGTCTCGCTGACCGAACTGACCTCCGAGAAGTACGCCATCAACGTGCATAAGTCGGCGGCAGAGATCTCGGTCTACGTGTCTTGCGGCAACCTGCCGGTGGGCACCGGCAGCAGCAGCGGGCCGATGACGCTGGACCAGGCCATGGCGACGCTGATCGACCAGGCCACCGAACTGGCGGGCACGATCAAGAAGCACGAAGCCGACGCGTCGAAGAACGCCTATGACCTGTATCACGCGACCTTCGCCGCGAACGAGGACGCCATCAAAGCTAAATCCGCCGCCACCCAGGCCAAGCTCGAAGACGCCATGCACGAGGTGCGCGACGCCGTGAACGCGGGCAACTGGGACAAGGCCGGGGAGGCGGCGGACGGGTTGCTGACGGCACTGAACACCGCCAAAGCCACGGTAACGGGCGGCACCACGAGCGCCCCCGCGACGAGCATGGCCGCCGCCATGAAGGATCTCCAGGCCGCGGCGAATGACCTGGTGCGCGAGACGACGAACAAGGATGCCACCGGGGCGCAAGCGGCGTATAGCGATTTCCACACGCAGTTCGCCGCGCACGAAGCCGATCTCCGCGCCAAAGCCCCCAATGAGACGGCGGAACTAGAGGCCGCGCAGACCGAAGTCCAGGAGGCGCTGCAGGCCGGCGATTGGGCCAAGGCGAGCAAAGCCGCGGGGGAGATTCAGAAGAGCGTCAACGACGCCGCCGGCACGATGGGCCTCACGGCCGGCACCCTGCCCAGCAGCGGCCAGGGCACGCTACCGGCAATCTGGATCCTGCTGGCGGGCGTGGCGTTCGCCCTGCTGACCACAGGCGGGCTGCTACGGCGCAAGAGCACGCGCTAGCGTTATCGGCCTCGGCGGGCCAGGGTGCGGGTCCACCGGAGCAGCGCAGGGGCGTGGCTACGCAAGTAGTCACGTCCCTGTCGTGTCCGGCTTCTGTAATTTCACGTAGCATGTTGTCTTGTCACTCGGAGTGAAGCGAAGAGTCTGGTCGCTTCGGTGTACGAGACAGAGATTCTTCGCTGCGCTCAGAATGACGATAGGGTTTGTCACTCTGAGCGCAACGAAGAGTCTCGTCGTGAGGGAGAGCTTGTCACTCTGAGCGCAGCGAAGAGTCTCGGCATGGGGGAGAGCTTGTCACTCTGAGCGGCGCGAAGAGTCTCGGCTTGCCGGCGAGGAGATGGAGATTCATCGCTGCGCTGAAAAGAAACCGGGCGCGCGGGGCGGCACGGCGGGTTTCAAACCCGCCCCTACACCGCTATCCCGGCCCTTGTGCTCACCCCTGCTGGGCCGGGCGCACCTGCTTGGCTCAGAATGACAGTTGGTTGCCTTCTTATGCGCTATCGCACACAAGTCTGGTTAATGCTGCTGCCCTTTCTGCTGGGCATGACGGTGCTGGTGGTGCTGCCGGCTGCCGGCAGCCTCGCCGTGGCCTTTTTCGACTATTCGCCCTTCCAGCCGACGACTTTCCCCTGGATCGGTCTGGGCCAGTTCGCCGAACTCTGGAAGGACAGCCTGTTCTGGACGGCGCTCACCAACTCGCTGATCTACACGGCGGGGTCGGTGCCGCTGCGGCTGTTCGGCGCGCTGGCGCTGGCCCTGTTGCTGGAGCGCCGCCGCCGGGGCATCGGCTTCTATCGCGCCGCCGTCTACCTGCCGACGATCATCCCCGATGTGGCCTACGCGCTGGTCTGGCTCTGGATTTTTAATCCCCTGTTCGGCCCGATTAACGCGGTGCTGCGCACGCTGCATCTGCCCATCCAGACCTGGCTGATCACCACCGAGGGGGCGCGCGCCGTGGTCATCCTGATGGCGGCCTGGCAGGTGGGCGAGGGCTTCGTGCTGATGCTGGCTGCTTTGCGTGACATCCCGCCCGAGCTCTACGACGCCGCGCTGGTGGATGGCGCGGGCGCCTGGGCCCGATTCCGCACCGTGGTCATGCCGCTGATCGCGCCGACCTTCCTGCTGCTCGCTTTCCGCGATACCATCCTCAGCTTGCAGGACAGCTTCGCGCCCGCCCTGCTCGTGACCAAGGGTGGGCCGCACTACGCGACCCTGTTCTTGCCGCTCAAAATCTATTTCGACGCCTTCCAGAACTTCCGCTTCGGCTACGGCGCGGCTATGATCTGGGTGCTCTACGGCGTGACGACGGTGATTGTGATGGCGCAGTACCTGACCACGCGCCGCTGGAGCGAGGCCGCCTTTGACTGATCCTGTCGCCCCAGCGGGGCCGCCCGCGCGCCCGCGCCGGGTCCGGTGGGGCCTGTGGCATGGGCTGATGCTGGTCGTCAGCGCGCTCTTCCTGCTGCCGCTGGCCTCGATGATCGTCGGGTCGCTGCGGCAGCCGGGCCTGCCGCCCCCGCGCGGCATCGAGTGGATTCCGCAACCGGTCGCCTGGGCCAACTATCCGGCGGTGTTCCAGTTGATCGAACTGGGGCGCTACCTGGTGAATACCCTGGCGGTGGAGGCCCTGGCGGTGCCGGTGACGCTGCTGGTGGGCTCGTGGGCGGGGTTTGCCCTGGCCCAGTTGCCGGTACATACCGCCCGGCGCATCATGAGCGCGACTCTGCTGATCCTGTTGCTGCCCGAGACCGCGCTCTGGGTCAGCCGCTTCATCCTCTACCGGCTGACGGGCCTGCTCGACACGCCCGTGGCCCTGATCGCGCCCAGCTTCATGGCGACCAGCCCGATCTATGTGCTCATCTTCTACTGGAGCTACCGCCGCGTGCCCGGCGAGGTGTGGGAGGCGGCCCAACTGGACGGGGCCGGGGCGCTGCGCACCTGGTGGACCATTGGCCTGCCCTCCGTGCGCCCGGCGCTGGCCGCGGTGAGCGTGCTCACCTTTGTCTACTACTGGCGCGAGTTCAATGACCCGCTGCTCTACATCCAGAGCGTCGAAAAGTACACCGTCTCGCTGGGACTGGCCTATCTGGAGCAACTCGACCCCACCAACTGGCCCATCCTGATGGCAGGCTCCGTGCTGATAACCGCGCCACTGGTAGCGGTGTTCCTGGTGGCGCAACCCTTTTTCCTGGAGGCGCTGGAACGCCGTCGCCGGTAAATCGCGTCTTGCACGCCCGAAGGAGCCGCCTGCATGAAACGTCTGCTTGTTGCCCTCAGTCTTTGCGCTCTCGGCCTCAGCGGAGGCGCCGCGCTGGCCGCCGGGCCGCCCGCCGCCGGGTCGCCGGTGGCGAGTGCCACCGCTACGCCGCTCGCAGTGCCCGTGGTGGCGCTGCCGCGCCTGGAGGGGCACGGCGCCCCCGTACTGCCCGCGCCGCCGCGCTATACCACTGCGCCCGCGCCCTATGTGCCGCTGACCGATACGATTTTCGCGCCCAACACGCGGGCGAATATCGACAGCACGACCTACGCCCAGCAAGAGCCGAGCATCGCGGTCAACCCGACCAACCCGCTCAACATCGTCGCGTCGGCCAAGGACGAGCGGCGCGCTTCCGGCCCCGGCACGGCTACCAAGGAGGTCTGGGAATACGCCTCGTTCGACGGCGGCCAGACCTGGACCAACGTCCACGCGCCGATCACCGGCACCCATGCCATCCGCCAGAGCGACCCGGTCAATATCTTCCGCGACGACGGCGTAGCCTATGCCTGCTACCTGGGCTACAACGACACCGGCGGCTACAGCGATACCGGCATCTTCGTCAGCCGCTCGACCGACGGCGGCCTCACCTGGCGCGACCCGGTGGTGGCGGTGGGCGAGGCGGGCGGCTACAGCACCGACAAACAGTGGTTCGCGGTGGACAACAACCCGGCCAGCCCCTACTACCACCGCATGTACCTGACCTGGACCGAGTTCGGCGCCTGCAACGGCTGCATCCACCTGGTCACATCGGACGACGGCGGGCTGACCTGGAGTGACCGCGCCCGCCAGATCTCGACCAACAGCGGCAACCAGCAGTTTTCGATGCCGACCGTGCTCTGGAACGGCAACCTCTTCGTCAGTTGGGCCAACGGCAGCAGCATCGTCTATCGCATCTCGACCGACGGCGGCGCGACCTTCGGCCCGGAGACCACGGCGGCCATCATGAACAACAATCTGGGGATGCCGGGCCGCGCCTGGCGCATCAACCCCATCCCGGCGGCCGCCGCCGACCGCGCCACGCCCGCCCATATCGTGATTGTCTGGAACGACGGGCGCAACAATGCCGCCAATGGGGTGGATATTTACGCCGTGCGCTCCGCCGACGGCGGGGCCACCTGGACGCCGCCCGCCCGCCTGAACGACGACCCACCTAACGTGGTCAAGCAGCAGGCCGAGCCCTGGGTCACGACCAGCCCCAACGGCACCTTCCATGCCATCTGGTACGACGAGCGCGACGACAACACGGCGAATATCGTGTTTAACATCTACTACACCCGCTCCGACGACGGCGGGGCGACCTGGAGTCCCGACATCCGCGCCAGCGACGGCACGACCGATCTGAATATCGGCATCCCGCAGGGGCCTGGCTGGAACCAGGCGGCGGGCGACTATATCAACGTGGTCGCCACCGACAGCGAGGTCTACGGCGCCTGGACCGACACCCGCAGCGGCACCAACGAGGACATCTACACCTTCCGCGGCCACCTGGTCGTGACCACGCCGACCCCGACGCCCACGGTGACGGCCACGCCGGGGCCGGTCACCCCGACGCCCACGCCCACGGTGACGGCTACGCCGGGGCAGGTCACGCCGTCGCCCACGCCCAGCGCCACGGCCACGCCGTGCTCGATTCGCTTCACCGACGTGAGCACGGAGTATTATGCCGAGGCCGTCTATTACCTGGCCTGCCGGGGCATCGTCTCAGGCTACAGCAACGGGGACGGCACGCTGAGCTACCGCCCGAACAACAACACCACCCGCGCCCAGATGGTCAAGATCGTGGTCGGCGCCTTCGCCGTGCCGGCCCACACCCCGGCCACGCCGACCTTCGCCGACGTGCCCCCGGCCCACCCGTTCTACACCTACATCGAGTCGGCGGCGGCAGCGGGCATCATCAGCGGCTACACCTGCGGCGGGCCGGGCGAACCGTGCATCGGCGGCAAGCCCTACTTCCGGCCCTCCGCCGATGTGACGCGCGGCCAGCTCACCAAGCTGGTGACCATCGCCGCGGGCTGGGCCGTGCGCAACCCGCCCGCCGCCACCTTCGCCGATGTGCCGCCCGGCGCGCCGTTCTATGCCTTCGTGGAAACCGCCGTCTGCCACGGCGTGATCAGCGGCTACACCTGCGGTAGCCCCGGCGAGCCGTGCGGCGGGGGCGGCCTCTACTTCCGTCCCGGCAACCCGGCCACCCGCGGCCAGTTGGCGAAGATCGTCTACCTGAGCATGACCAGCGGGGCCACCAGTTGCGCGACCGGGCCGGATCAATAGGCGGTGCCGGCGCGGGCCGGGTTGAAACCGGCCCCTACATCGGCTCTGTCCCTGCATAGGCGCGGGCCGGTTTCAAACCGGCCCGCGGCCGGATCTGCCGGCTTAATGATCGTCGCTTGCGGGGATAATCGCCTCGGCCTCGATCTCGACCAGCATGGCCGGGTCGATCAGGCGGCTGACTTCGACCATAGTGGCGACCGGGCGGATGCTGCCGAAGACCTCGCCGTGCGCCCGGCCGACGGCTTCCCAGTGGTCGATGTTGGTCACGAACATGCGCGTGCGGACCACGTGGGTCAGGTTCGCGCCCGCTTGCTCCAGCGCGCGGGCGATGTTGGCGAGGGCCTGCTGCGCCTGCGCATAGGGGTCGCCGGGGCCGGCGATGCGCCCATCGGCGCCGGTGGCCGTGGTGCCCGCGACGTGGACGATGTTGCCCACGCGCACGGCGCGCGAGTAGCCGACGATCGGTTCCCAGGGGCTGTTGCCGCTGATATTCTGGCGCACGTGTTAACTCCTTGTTGCTGGGAATGGGCGGCAGGCCGGTTTGAAACCGGCTCCTCCACCACAAAATCACCGTGGGCGCCTACTACAAGAAACTGCTCAGGACGGCTGAACTGGGCAGCGGGGTACGGGCGGGGGTAGGTGGCGGCGTCGGGGGCAGCCCGGTCCGGTCACGCAGGGCGGCGCCCAGGCGGGCCGGGTCGTCGGCGGCCAGGTAGAGCACGCGGGCGGGCGCCGCCGCTTTGATCAGGCCCTGCAGCACGACCGGCTCGCGCAGCCGCAGGGTCAGGTCGGTGCGCCCGCCCGCCGCCAGGTAGGCGGCGCCGCGCTGGGGCACGACGCGCAGGCCCTCCTGCCCGCCGGGCGCTTTGGCCCGCTCCACGACCACGTCCGCGATCTGCGCGTAGGGCACGAAGCC
>DASSGZ010000343.1:0-11652 GCA_035693165.1 Chloroflexia bacterium
GTCGCGGACGGACCAGGCGGGGGCGAGGTCGGAGTCACGCAGGAGCGGGGCGTGCCAGGCGGCGGGATCGGCGGCGGCGAAATCGGCCTGGAAGAGGACGGCGCCGGTCGCCGCGGGCAGGGCAGGGGCGGCAGGGAGGGGCGCGGGCTGCGCGGCGACAGGGCCGCTAGGCTGCCAGTTGGGATTGGCGACGACGACGGTGCTGGGCACGATCACGACCGGCCCGTCGGCGTGGGGCGCCCCTGAGAAGGAGGCACCCACGGCCCCGACCGAGGCGACCGCCACGGCGGCGGCCAGGGTGGCAATTTGCCATTTTTTCATGAAAACCTGTTCTCCCTTCATATCGTTTCCGACCCGGCGGTTCCGGGCCGAGACCAATCCACCGTCCCCGCGACACGACGGCTACAACGCATAAGACAACGCCGGAAAACGATGGATTCAATAATACGCCGGCCGCAATGCGCAGGCCGCGAATGGGGGCAGAGACGTAGCGGGCTACACGCCTTCACGAAGCCGGTATGCCGCGCGTGCCCGGTAGCCGCCGGCTCGCGCCAGGTACTATCGCCTGTTCCCAAGGAGTTGCGCCGCGGCACTCCCCCCACCGCGGTTCACCGGAACACTTCTCACAACAGGCTGCCCGAAGGCATACACCGCTTAGTATACTCAACGCCGTTAGAGCCTGTCAAACCGCATAAAGCGCCTGAACAACGTCCTGAATGCGTGCAGGCCCCCTAGCGGCTCTGATTCGGCGGCCGTGGCACGGCGTTACCGCCTCGTGCCGAGCCCCGATCCCGCGTGGCGGACGGGGCGCGGGCGCGCCCCGGTGCCCCGTGCTGCCCGGTACTCCTCCCCATGCGCGCAGCCCCGGCGCGCGCCGTTCTACCGCGCCCCTTAAGCATAACGGGCGGCTGTATCCAAGGTTGCAGGCAGGGTGGGGCGAGTCGGGCAGGGCCGGCCTGATTGGCACGTCAAAAAAAGGTCAATATCGCCTAGCGGCGAGTGAGGGTCAGGGCATGATAGCCCAGGCTGAGCCGGCGCTTGTCGCCGGGCGGCTCGATGGCCGGTTCCACCGAGGCCAGAGTCAGCAGGTGTTCGCCGGGCGCCAGCGTCAGAGCCAGGTCGACTTTGCCGCCCGGCGCCGGGGTCACGGGATAGCGGCCCAGCTCCTGGCCGTCGAGCGTGGCGACCAGCGTGCGCGGCCCGCTCACCGAGTAGACATCCAGGGCCAGGGTATAGGCGCCCGCCGCGGCCTCCGGCGTGACGATGTGGACGGCGGCGCTCTGGTCGGTCCAGCGCCAGCGCAGGCCCTCGGCGTTTTGCTCCATGGCGTGCCAGTTCTCGCCCAGGTAGAAGAAGGCCCGATCCTGCGCCACGTGGGGCACCGTGTAGACGGTCAGCCCGTCGTCGCCGGCGCCAGGGGTGGGGAAGAGGATGCGCAGGATCTGCTGCAGATCGGCCGCCGGGCGGTAGTCGTCCAGCGGATGCACCACCACGTAGCGGACGCCGTAGTAGTCCATGGCTTGCAGCGCCGTGTCATGGACGGATGGCGTGAGAATATCCGCGCCCAGGCCGGCCGGGTCGGCCTCGATCAACTGGGCCACGCCGGGCGTGTTCACGGCGAAATCGTAGGGGTAGTGGCGCGAGATGTAGCCGCCGACCATGGGGTGCCGGCTGATCGCCTGGTGGTACATGCCGGGCGGGATCCAGGTGGCCTGCGGCAGTTCGAGCACGGCGTCGCACTGGACCAGCGGTTCGCGCAGATCGCCCAGACAGGGCGAGGGGTGCGCGGCCAACTGCTGGAAGAAGGGCTGCGCTTCGGGCTGGATGAGCACGCGCGGCGGGCCGAAGAACTCGACGACCACCAGCGCGACGGCGAGGGCGGTGACGGCCAGTTGCCCCGCGGCAGGGCGCACGCGGTCGAGGATCGCGGCCAGGCCGAACGCCGCCGGGACGGCCAGGCAGAGGGCCAGCAACGTGGCGAAGCGCAGCGGCACGCGCATAGCCGCCGCGCCGGGCAGTTGCAAGATGGCGGCATAGGGCAGCGGGATGCCGGTCGGTTGGCCGTTCAGCACCAGGTTTGGGCCGAGCGCCAGTACGGCCAGCGCCAGCGCGGCCAGCCCCCACGGCACCAGCCCGCGCCGTTGCGGCCCGCGCAGCAGCAGCACGGCGACCACGATCAGGACCAGCACCGTCCAGCCCAGGCCCAGGTTGGCCCCGTTGAGGAATTCCTGGGCGATGTCGATATGGCCCGGCAGCGGGCGGAACCAGGCCAGCGGGTCTTGCGAGCCGTTGAGCACCACGGCGTCGGATGTGCCCGAGCGGGCGATGCCCACGTCGGCCCCACTGCGCAACTGCTCGCGCACCATCAGCACCAGCAGCGGACTGAGCAGCACCAGGGCGATCCCGCCGACCAGCGCCAGCCGGCCCACCAGCGCGCCCATCGCTCGCCGGTCGCCGGTGCGGCTCGCCGCCCACAACTCGACCAGGCCATAGACGGCGGTGAAGACGAGCAGGCTGACGAACCAGTACCAGATCGCCAGGGCCGAGCCGACCAGAGCCAGCGCCGCCCCGGCCAGGTAGGGCCAGCCGCCCGGCGGCAGCCCGCGCAGCCGCAACCCGCCGCCGCGCACGAGCAACCCCGCGTACAGCGGCATCCAGAAGACGCTGGCGAGTTCGGCCTGCCCCTGACTGACGGCGGCGCTGACGGGCGGGCTACAGGCGAACAGGAGGCCGAGCAGAAAGGCGGGCAGGCGGTCGAGGCCGAGCACCCGGCCCAGCCAGTAGGCGGCCAGCGCGGCGGCCAGCAGGTTCGCCAGCAGCATCAGGTTGAATGCCGCTACCAGCCCGAACAGCGCCTGCAGCGGGATCGACACCGTGGCGGTGAAGATGTTGAGGGCGTGGTAGACCAGCGGCACGCCCGTGGGATAAAAGATGCTGTGGGTGAAGTAGGGCGAGTGGTGCAGGTCTACCAGGGCCGTGCGCACCCAGGCGAAGTTCCAGATGTGCGGCCAGACATCGCTGCCCCGCGCCAGCACCAGGTGATCGCCGAGGGCCGCGGGCAGCGGCCAGGTGAAGGCGAGAATCAGGACGAGGTAGGCGGCGACTATCAGCAGCCGCCGGACCGCGATCAAGGGTAGCGGCCCTTGATCGTGTCCACGGAGAGCGTGATCGCGGCGGCGATCAGCGAGAAGCCGATGATCACCCCGCACACGCTGAGGCAGCTCAGGAACAGCCCCGACGCCCAGGTGGTCAGCCAGCCGAAGTTGCGCACGGCCAGCGCCAGCAGCGCGAGCAAGACCACCCACAGCCCGATGACGAGCGCCCAGCGCACGCCCGGCGATAGAGTCCTTGGTGTATTCATCGGGCTAGAACAGCGGGTAGATGAACGGGGCCAGCACGCTGCTGCCGCCGATCACGATTGCCAGGACCACGACCATCAGCGCGATGACCAGTGGTAACAGCCAGTATTTCCGGCTGCCCTGGACCATAAACCCAAACAAACCGCCCAGTACGGACAGGCGAGATCGCATTTTCCCCTCCAAACCGCCGCCAGTGACCAGCCGGCGGTTGCGTGCTTGCTAAACGATAACTTCTTCTTTGACCCGCGGCCCCTTGTGGCCCGCGTAGGCGGCGATAATCTTCTTCGCGGTTTTGTCGACCAGGCAGTTGCCGAGCACCAGGTAATCCATGTCGGTGTGGCTGAAGCAGTTGTAGGCTTCCAGCGGCGTATTGACAATCGGCTCCCCGCGCACGTTGAACGACGTGTTCACGATCACCGGCACGCCGGTGTGGCCGAAGAACTCGCGGATCACCTGGTAATAGAGGCCGTTCTCCTCCGCCGTCACCGTTTGCAGGCGGGCGGTGCCGTCCACGTGGGTGATGGCGGGTAAGAGGGCGCGGCGTTCCGGCAGCACGTCGGCCACCAGCAGCATGTACGGGCTTTCGTGCTGGGCGTCGAGCGCGAAGTAGTTGGGCGTCTCCTCCAGCAGCACCGCCGGTGCGAACGGCCGGAACTGTTCGCGGTGCTTGATCTTCTCGTTGAGGATGTCCTTCATATCCGGGTGGCTGGCGTTCGCCAGGATCGAGCGCGAGCCGAGCGCGCGCGGTCCGAACTCCATGCGTCCCTGATACCAGCCGATGACGTTGTTTTCGGCCAGCAGCCGGCCCACCGTCTTGACCAGGTCGGCGTCGCTCAGTTCCTGGTAGGCGATGCCCTCGCCCTGCAGGAAGTGCTTGATCTCGTCGTTGGAGTAGGCCGGGCCGAGATAGGCGTTGCGCATCACATAGCTGCGCGGCTGGCCGGAGAGCTTGTGGTAGAGGAACGCGGCCACGCCCAGCGCGCCCCCGGCGTCGCCCGCCGCGGGCTGGACCCATATGTCCTTGAACCCGGCCTCGCGCAGGATGCGCCCGTTGGCGACGCAGTTGAGCGCCACGCCCCCGGCCATGCAGAGATAGTCGCTGCCCGTGGCCTGGCGGATGGCCCGCGCCCCGGCCAGCATGATCTCCTCCGTCACCTTCTGGATCGACGCGGCAATATTCGCGTAGCGGTCCTCCATCGGCGACTCCGGCGAGCGCGGCGGCCCGAACACCTCGATGAACTTGTCGCTCATCGAGTGCAGGCTGTAGTGATACGCAAAATAGCTCATGTCGAGCTGGAACGAGCCGTCGTCGCGCAGATCGACCATGTCGCGGACCTGCTGATAATAGGCCGGCTGGCCGTAGGCGGCCAGGCCCATCAGCTTGTACTCGCCCTCGTTGACCTCGAAGCCCGCGTGGGCGGTGAAGGTGCTGTAGAGCAGGCCCAGCGAGTGCGGATACTTGATCTCCTTGGTCAGTTCGATCTCGGTGCCCTTGCCGTAGCCGTAGGCCGTGGTGGTCCACTCGCCCACGCCGTCGAAGGTCAGGATCGCCGCTTCCTCGAACGGCGAGACCAGGAAAGCGCTGGCCGCGTGGCTGAGGTGGTGGTCGATGAAGTAGATCGGTACCTTCTTGCCCAGGGCGCTCTCGATTTCGGTCTGGATCCAGAGCTTCTGCTTGAACCAGACGGGCATGGCCTTGGTGAACATACCCCAGGACTGCGGGAAGCTTTGCAGCGCCGATTGGAGGATGCGCTCGAACTTGAGCAGCGGCTTCTCATAGAAGCCCACCGCGTCGAGCTGATCGGCGGTGATGCCGGCCACGCGCAGGCAATACTCGATGGCGTTGCGCGGCAGGTCGGCGTCGTGCTTTTTGCGGGTAAAGCGCTCTTCCTCGGCCGCCGCCAGCACTTCGCCGTCTTTGATCAGGCAGGCTGCTGCGTCGTGATAGAAGCAGGAAATCCCCAGTACGTACATGTTACCCCTGTTTTTTCAACTCGTCGATGCCGGTAATCCGGCCCATGTGGGCCGGGTGCCAGAACGTCGGCGCGTTACGCGGACTCATCGGCAAGAAATGATGGCCGGTCAGCCGGCCGATTGCCGCGATCGGGCCTGCCACAACCACATAAATGATGGTGAGGATCACGCTCGTCTGAAAAAAGGCGATCCGCTCGGCGTAGGCTTTCCAGAACTCCCAGATCAGCGCCAGAGCCTGGCGCGGGCCGGAGGCCGCCGGTACCGCGGCTTTGGTGGCTTGCAGATCGTGCGCGCTCACTCGTCCGTTTTGCATCAGAAACCCCTACTCCTTAAAGGCGCAAGCCGTGTCGTCGTCCCCACCGTGATTCTGCCGGCAGCAGGCCGGTTTGCAACCGGCCCCTGCACCGCGAAATTACCCTGGCCGGGTACGAGATATAACCATTGCTGATGGCGATACACGCAATGCCAACGCGAATTATACCGGATTGCCGCGCGGGGTGTCAATGAAGGCGCGCGCCGGCTGCTCAGGAGCGCATCGTAGGGGCGGACCGGCGTGTCCGCCCTGGTCGGGTGCCCGGATGCCGGCCGTTGCGCCCGCCATGCGCCGGGCGCGGGGCGGGGGCGCGGGTTTACCTTTCCTGGCGATCCTGGTACAATAAGCGGGTTAAGCTTGTTTCGCCGCCCGCCGGCAGGTCGCTTGTGCGGGATCGGCGTTTCGATGGTTTTTGGAGGTGCGTCCGGTTTATGGCGCTTACACTTGGTATTTGTGGTTTGCCCAAGAGTGGCAAGACGACACTATTTAACGCGCTCACGCATTCGCAGGCGCAGACTTCGGCCTACGGCGTGGCCGCGGATGAGCCGAACGTGGCGATGGTGAAGGTGCCCGACGACCGGCTGCCGGTGCTGGCCGAGATGTTCAAGCCCCGCAAATTGACGCCCGCCGACGTGCAATATGTGGACGTGGCCGGGCTGTCGGGTGGCGAAGACCCCTCGGCGGCGCGCACCGAGGGCCTGAGCCGCAAGTTTCTCGGCGCCGTCGCGGCGAACGACGCGCTGCTGATCGTGGTGCGCGCGTTCGAGAACGCCAACCTGCCGCACCCCGCCGGCTCGGTCGATCCGCTGCGCGACCTGGACGCGGTCACGCTGGAATTGATCTTTAGCGACCTGGGCATCATCGAGCGGCGCCTCACGCGCATCAAGGCCGAGATCGGCAAGATGCGCCCGGCGGAGCGCGAGGTGCAGGAGCACGAACTGGCTTTGCTCACCCGCATCCAGCCGGAACTGGAGCAGAACCGCCCGATCCGCACGCTCGACCTCAGCGAGGAGGAGCAGAAGCTGGTCAAAAATTACCAGTTCCTGTCCAACAAGCCCTGGCTGATCGTCTTCAACCTGGGCGAAACCAATCTCGACGCCGGGGATGAGTTGGCAGCCGCGGCCAGGCAAGCCTGGCCCGACGCAGGGACGGCCGCCGTCGCCGCCTGCGCGCAGTTGGAGATGGAAGTCGCGCAGCTTCCCCCGGAGGATGCGGCCGAGTTCCGCGAGAGCCTGGGCCTCGGTCCCTCGCCCCTGGGCACGGTGATCACCCTGTCCTATGATCTGCTGGGCCTGATCAGCTTCCTGACTGCCGGGCAAGACGAGGTGCGCGCCTGGACCATCCGCCGGGGCACCAACGCCCAGCAGGCGGCGGGCGTGATCCATAGCGACCTGGAGCGTGGCTTCATCCGCGCCGAGGTGGTCGCCTATACTGACCTGATCGCCGCGGGCAGCATGGCCGAGGCGAAAAAGCGCGGCACGGTGCGCATGGAAGGCAAGACCTATATCGTCAAAGACGGCGATATTTTGCATATTTTGTTTAACGTCTAGTGATAGCTGGTCAGTGGTCAGTGGTCAGTTATTCTGCCGTTGCGGCAGATCGGGCGAAAACGGCCCTATAATTGACAGCCTGCATGCCGTTTGCTAAGCTTGCACAGAAAGACTGATCACTGACCACTGACCACTGACCACTCGTCCAACAGCCACGTGGAGAGATACGCATGACCATCCCTGGGAGCAGCGCCGGTGCCGCCGCGACACCGGAGTCCAGCCCGGCCACGACCATCGAGATCGGCATCTTGACGAAGGGCAAGCCGACGCTGGCGATGGCCTTGTCCAGCCTGCTGCTGCAAAATACCCCCGGCATCCGCATCCATATCGTCGATACGTCCGAGCGCCCGGTGATCCATGAAGAGGACTTCAGTTCGGCCATGCGCCTGGCCTTCGACCGGGGCATTTCCTGCACCTATGAGCACCGGCGCGAGCGGCGGCACCTGTTCAGCCGGGGCCGCCTGGCCCTGCTGGAGGCGCTGCCCGGCCCCAACGTCTGCTTCATGGACGACGACGTGGTGCTGCCCAGCGAGTCGTTGAATATGTCGAGCGACTTTATCGCCACCCACCCCGACTACGGCTACCTGGCGCCCGCGCTGAAGAACCCCAGCACCCGGCGGACGGCCCTGGGCACGCGCACCCAGTTTGCCCCCGGCACCGTCTTCCGTCAGGACGACATCGTCCGGCGCATTCTGCTGGAGTATTATGCCACCACGGTGGACGTGCTGGACGACCCGCGCCAGAGCACCCACGTCTGGGAAGTGGCGTTCCTGACCGAAGTCTTCCCGCTGCTGGGCCGCCCCTGCTACACCCAGCCCGATAATGTGATTTACCACCTCGACTACCACGAAAACGCCAACTGGAACCTGTTGCGAACCGACCTGGTCGCCGCAAGCCGGGCCAAGGCCCAGGAACTGGTGCTCAAGCACGCCGGACGGGTCGCGGATGTCGATTATATGGCGAACCTGGGGCCGAAGCATTAACCCATGAAAAAGATCATTGCCGTCGTCGGGATTCTCATCAGCATCGGCGCGCTCTATTGGGCGCTGAAGGACATCAACTTCGAGCAGGTGGCGGCGGCCTTTGCGCACATCAATCCGGTCCCCTTCGTCGTGGGCCTGGTGCCCTGGCTGGTTGCTATCGGCAGTAAGGTCTTCCGCTGGCGCCTGCTGTACTACCCAGATCAGGACAAAGCCCCCTATGGGCGCCTGACCGCCGCGCTGATGATCGGCTACCTGTTCAACACGGTGCTGCCGTTGCGCACCGGCGAGATCGTCCGCGCCACAGTGCTGCGCGCCACGGCGGGCCTGCCGGTGCCGCGCACCCTCTCGACGATCCTGGTCGAAAAGGTGCTCGACACGATGGCGCTGGTCGCCATGCTGGGCCTGATCCTGCCGTTCATCAGCCTGCCGGTCGAGTTCCAGCGCCCCGCGCTGGTCGCCGCCATCTTGTTCGGCGGGCTGTTCGTGGTGGTGCTGGCGGCGGCGCTGTTCCCCGACCTGGCCCGCGGCCTGATTGCGCGGTTCCTGCCGCTGGTGCCGGGCCGCTTCCGCCCCGCCGTGCTGAGCATCACCAACCAGGTGCTCGACGGGCTGCTGCCGCTGCGCCGCCCGCAGGTCGCGCCCGGCCTCGCCTTCTGGACCATCCTGAGCTGGACGACGAACGTACTGGCGACCTATTGCTTCCTGGGCAGCTTCGGCCTCTGGCTGCCGATCACCGCCCCCGCGCTGATCGTGGACGCCACCAACCTGGTGATGACCGTGCCCTCGGCGCCCGGCTACGTCGGCGTCTACCACGCGACCGCCAAGCAGGCGCTGCAGGTCTTCGGCGTGGGGCCGGACGAGGCGCTGGCCTTCGCCACCTTCCTGCACGCGCTGGGCTTCCTGCCCCTGGCCCTGGCCGGGCTGATCAGCATGATCCGCGAGGGGTTGAGCTGGGGCGCGGTGCAGAGCGGTACGCGCGACATCGCGCGCGCGGACGAGGACGTGGTCGCGGCCCCGCCGGTCGCCGCTGAACCGAGTTCCCGCTCGCGCCTATGAGTCCGCTGCTGCCCCTGCCGATTGCGGCCGGCCTGGCCGTGCTCGTGCTGGTTGCGTTGCTCGGGCTGGGGGCGGCGGCGCGGCGCGACCCGCGCCGGGCGCCGTGGCTGCGCGAGGCGGGGGCCCTGGTGGTGCTGGCCGGGCTGGTGGCGGGGTTCTTCTGGCGCGCGCTGTTCACGGTGGATGTGTGGATGCCCATCGGCGGCGGCGACCTGGCCTCGTTCTTCTATCCCCTCTACAGCTTCATCTACCGCTCGATCCAGGCCGGGCAGTTCCCGCTCTGGAACCCCTATGCCTTCAGCGGCATGCCGCTGGCCGCCGACGTACAGAGCGGCATGTTCTACCCGCCCAACCTGGTCGCCTGGTACACCCTGCCCAGCTACACCTACGGCACGCTGGAGTTCCTGCTGGTGCTGCATTATGCCTGGGCCGCGCTGGGCATGTATATCTGGCTGCGTGATTGGCGGCTCCAGCGCCCGGCGGCCGTGGCCGGGGCGGCGGCTTTCGCCTTCTGCGGCTTCATGACCGCCCACTTCGGCCACATGCCGATGATTTTCGCGGCGTCCTGGCTGCCCTGGAACCTGCTGCTGGCCCGGCGCGCCGCCCGGTCGGCCAACCCGCTCTGGGTGCCGCTGGCGGGGGTCGCGCTGGCCTGCACCTTCCTGGCCGGGCACCCGCAGACCATGCTCTACGAGGCACTGGCGATTGGCCTCTACTGGCTCTACTTGCTCTGGAGTGCTCCGGCAGGGGTCGCATCCGCCGGGCGTAGCCGCCTGCCGCTGCTCGACCGCATCCCCGCCGCGTGGCGCCCCGGCGTCTTGCGCCTGCCGGTCATCTTGATCATCACGGCGGGGCTGAGCGCCGTGCAGTTGCTGCCGTCGCAGGAACTGGCGGGTCAGTCCTTGCGCTCCGCGATCAGCTACGAGCAGGCGACAGAGCACGCCATGCAGCCGGTGGGCTTGCTCAACCTGGTGCTGCCGCGCGTCTACGGGTCCAACCCGTCCAACTACTGGGTGCCCTGGCAGACCACCGAGAACTGGGGCTACCTGGGCATCGTGGCCGTGCTGCTGGCGGGCGCCGCGCTGTTCCTGCGCCGCGACCGGCGGCTGACCTTCCCGGTGGCCCTGGGGGTGCTGGCCCTGCTGGGCATGCTCGGCCCGTTCAGCATCATCTTCTCCTGGCTGCACGGCCTGGTGCCCGGCTTCGACAAGTTCCGCGCCGCCGGGCGGCTGTTGCTGCTGCTGGGCCTGGCGAACGCCGGGCTGGCCGCGCTTGGCCTCGACGCGCTGTTGCGGTTATTGCCCGCCGCCGGGCGGGTGCCGGGGCGCGCGCCTGCCCCAGAGGTGCCCGCCGAGCCGGATGTCGTCCTGGTCGGTATGGCGCCGTCGGAACCCGCGTCGGACTGGCTGGGCGCGCCGCTGAACGAGGATACGCCGCCCGGCCCGGCCCAACGGCGCCGCTTGCAACGCTGGGTGCTCATGATCGCGGCGCTGGCGCTGTTCGTGATCCTGGTGCTGCTGCCCATTTCCACGTCGATGTTCCTGAGCGGCTTTTCCATCGAGCGCGGGCAGATCGTGCTGAACGACCTCTATTCGGCGGCCCTGTGGGTGGCGCTCATGGCCGGGCTGCTGCTGGCCGCCGTGCGCGGGCGCATCGCGGGGCGCCCGGCGGCCCTGCTGCTGGCGGCGCTGCTGGTGATCGACCTCTTCTCGCCCAACTCGCACTTCAACCCGACCAGCACCGATATCCTGAGCGGTTACAACCAGGCCAACGCCATCGACTACATCAAGGAAAATACCGGCCCGCCGAACTTCTACCGCATGGACAGCGACACCGACATATCCGCCGTCTGGCAGCCGATGCTCGGCACGCTGGTGGGTGTGCCCGACACAGGCGGGGTCTACAACCCGCTGGAACTGCGCCGCTACGCCGCCTACTGGGACGCCGCGAAGGCCGATAACCGCGGCAGCGTGCTCTACAACCTGTTGAGTGTGAAGTACACCGCGGTGCTGTCCGCGGCGCTGGTCGCCAATCCCAAGTTCAACTTTGTGGTCAACGGCAACCAGGGCGTGCGCGTGGTCGAAAACAAGCTGGTCTACCCGCGCTTCTTCCTGGTCCACGACGCGGCGGTCGAGCCCGACGACGCCAAGGCGCTCGGCAAGCTGGCGAACGGCACGATCCTGGGCTGGCACACGATCTACCTGCCCGACGGCGCGGGCCGCCAGAGCGCCACGCCCAGCACCCTGGAGGGCGGCGCCCCCGGCGAACGGGCCTGGATCACCGAGTACACGCCCAACCGCATCCGCGCCGAGGTGGACGCGACGGAGGCCGGCTGGGCCGTCTTCAGCGAGGTCTGGTATCCCGGCTGGGAGGCGACGGTGGACGGCCAACCGGTGCCCATCGAGCGCGCCGACACG
>DASSGZ010000344.1:0-20595 GCA_035693165.1 Chloroflexia bacterium
GTCGAAGGGCACGCGCCGGAACTCCAGGCGGATGCGCCCCTGGTCCACGCCCAGCACAGCGTAGTCGGCCCAGGAGTCGGCCTTGAAGTCCTCTTCGGGCTGGTGGCGGTTGTAGGCGAAGCCGGCGCTGCCGGGGTTGAAGAAGAACGTGTCGCCCAGGCGGCGCACCTGTTGCATGTGGGTATGGCCGCCGGTCAGGATCGCCGGCTGGAACGGGCCGAGCATCTGCGCGAACTCGGCTTCCGGCGTGTCCGGCAGAATCACGTCGTTGTAGGAATGGGGCGAGCCGTGGAAGCAGATCAGCGTGCGATCGGCATCCGGCCCCAGGGGAATCTCCACGGTAGGCTGGAACCCGGCGATGAACTCTTGGTCGTCCGCCGAGAGTTGCGCCAGCGCCCACTCGCGGACCCGGCGCTGCCGCTCGGAAACTTCTTCCCGCATTGTGGGATCTTGCCCGGTGAGCAGCCAGTCGTCGGCGTTGCCCATAACTACCGGGCAGGCCAGCTCGCGCAGCCGGGCCACGGTCTCGGCGGGCTGCGGTCCACCCTGGATGGCATCGCCCAGACAGACGATGCGATCCACCGAGTCCTGGTGCAGGTCGGCCAGCACCGTATCCAGCGCCAGACAGTTGCCGTGCATATCCGAGATAATTGCGATTCGCATGGGCGTCACCCTCCTGCCGGCAGAGGCCGCAAGAAGTATGCCGGTGGCGCCAGCCCGCGCCACCGGCCCCGTCTTACTGCGATTGGTCCACCGGCAGCCGGGCCACCGCCTGGATAACTGCCGAGGCGAAGGCTTTGGACGGGTGGATACCGCGCCACATTTCGCCCGTCTGCGGCCAGTAGGAACGCTTCACCACCGTGCCGTCTTGCAGGTAGAAGACGACGAAGTAGCCCGTGCCGTCCATCACGCTCTGGTCGGGGTCAACCGGCGCGTCCAGGACCAGTTGTACCAGCGCCGCCACCTGGGCCGAATCGTCGATGCTGCCCAGTTCGGTCGTGCCGTCCTGTTCGCTGTTCACCCCGATGCGCGTCACCTTGCCCGCCAGGTCAAGCAGGTCGGCGCCTTTCTGCGCGTGCGGGTTGGTGTCGGCTTCGTACAGGGCGATGCGGTCGCCCATGCGCGCCGCTAGCCGGAAGGTGGGCTGGTAGCCCTTGACCGTGTAGACCGGCGTGCCCGGTTCCAGGAAAGCCGCATCGCCGTCCTTGCCGTGCTTGCTCATGTAGTCCGGCTCATGGACATTGTCCACGTACTTGAACTGCACCGAGCCGTACTGCGGCCCCAGGTCGCTTTCGGTCAGGGGGCGCACGCTGTTGTCGAAGTTCTCCACGTAGGTGATCCCGCCGAAGCGGACGAAGTTCACCCAGTCGATAATGGCATACACCTGTGGCGTCTCCGTGGGCGCGATGGCAATCGGCGGGACGGTGGGCGACGGCGCGAGGGTCGGGATCGGCGAGGGTGTGGGCGACGGCGCGAGGGTGGCGACGGGCAGCGTCGTCCCGATGGGGGCCGGGCCGCCCGCACCCAGCGGCGGCGCCCCGCACCCAGCGAGGACACTACCGGCCAGGATCAGCCCGGCCAGCGCGACTCCGGCGCGCGTCCGACTACCGCGCCGCGGGCTGAAATACGTAGCGATATTCTGCATTGGGATGTCTCCTTTGTTGGTCAGCAATAAGCGTGCTGAACTATATTCAGGAGACGTTGCCGATCCGGTAGAGGTTCCCCGGTTGCTGGGCAAAATGAAGACCGGGTGCGGCGCGCCCGGTCTTGCCTGGATTGCTCGTGCTATTTCTTATCCGCGGTGAAGAAGAGGCTTTCCCCGCCGTCTTTGGTCTTGTCGTGGCACTGGAAAGATTACTCACGGGGCAGGGTAGACGGCGCCGGGATCGAACGCGCGCGCCGCGACCGTCTCCAATTGGCCGGTAGCGTGGGCGCGGCGGTAGAAGCAGGTCGCGTAGCCCTCGTGGCAGATCGGGCCGAGCGAAGTCACCTGGACCAGCAGGCTGTTTAACTCGCAGTTGATGTAGACGGCATCCACTTGCTGGTAGTGGCCCGATGTCTCGCCTTTGAGCCAGAGTTGGTTGCGCGAACGGCTCCAGAGCCAGAGCCGCCCGCTGGTCAGCGTGCGCGCCAGCGCCTCGCGGTTCATGCTGCCCACCAGCAGCACCTGCCGGTCGACGCCGGCCTGCACCACCACCGGCACCAGCCCATCGGCGCCGAAGCGGACCACCTCCAACAGGCCGGGCGCCTGCGCGGCCTGGGGCTCGTCGCTCATAGCCGCACCGCTACGCCGTGATCGGCCAGGTAGCGCTTCACCTGGGCTACGCTGTACTCGCCGAAGTGGAAGATCGAGGCGGCGAGCGCGGCGTCTGCTCCACCGGGGGCCAGCACGGCGCGGAAATGGTCCAGCGTGCCCGCCCCGCCCGACGCGATCACCGGAACGGGCACGGCGGCGGCCACCGCCCGCGTCAGGGGCAGGTCATAGCCGTCCTTGGTGCCGTCGCGGTCCATGCTGGTCAGCAGGATCTCGCCCGCCCCACGGTCCACCGCCGCGCGCGCCCAGGCCAGAGCGTCGAGGCCGGTGGGCGTGCGCCCGCCATGCGTGAACACGCCCCAGCCCGACGGCGCCGCCGCGTCGCGCCGGGCGTCGATGGCGACGACGATGCACTGGCTGCCGAAAGCCTCCGCTCCCCGGCTGATCAGCGCGGGGTCGCGCACGGCGGCCGTGTTGAGCGAGACCTTGTCTGCGCCCGCGCCCAGCAGCGCACGGATGTCCTCCACGGCGCGCACGCCCCCGCCCACCGTCAGCGGGATGAAGACCTGCGCAGCGGTGCGCTCCACCAGGTCGATCACCGTGCGGCGGCTGTCGCTTGACGCGGTGATGTCGAGGAAGACGAGTTCGTCGGCGCCCGCGCGGTCGTAGAAGGCGGCCAGTTCCACCGGGTCGCCGGCATCGCGCAGATCCACGAAGTTCACGCCTTTGACCACCCGCCCCTCGGTCACGTCGAGGCAGGGGATGATCCGGCGCGTGAGGCCGTTCAGGATAGCGGTATCAGCCGGCATTGGCGTTCTCCTCGGCCCCGGCGGCAACTCGTAGCGCGTCGGGCAGAGCGATCACGCCGGTGTAAAGCGCCCGCCCGATGATCACCCCGTCCAGTCCCATGTCGCGCAGCCGGCGCACATGCGCGAGGGACGAGACGCCGCCGGAAGCGATCAGCAGCGGGCGGGTTGCCGGGTCGCGGGTCTGCAAGGCCGCCTGCATGGCCGCCAGCGCGGCATAGTTCGGGCCGCCCATGGCGCCGTCGTGAGCGATATCGGTGTGGCTGAAGCAGCGCACCCCGCGCGACGCCAGAGTTCGCGCGACCTCCTCGGCCCGCCTCCCGCTCGATAAGAGCCAGCCGCCGGTCCGCACGATGCCGTCGCGGGCATCCAGCCCCACGGACAGCGCCGCGGGGTCGCGGGCCAGCACATGATCGAGCAAGGCGGGGTCTTCCAGGGCGGCGGTGCCCAGTTGCACCCGGTCGATCCCGGCGTCCAGCAGCCGGTCCACGTCGGCCACGGTGCGCAGGCCGCCGCCCACCTCGATGCGCAAACCTAATTCCCGGCGCAACTCAAGGATCAGGTCGGTGTTTACCGGGTGCCCGGCCCGCGCCCCGTCGAGATCGACCACATGCAGCCAGCGCGCGCCCTCGGCCTGCCGGCGCCGCCCAGCCTCCAGTACCGAGTCGGGGAAGGTGGTCACCTGGTCGTAGTCGCCCTGGTACAGCCGCACGTTGCGGCCATCCTTAATGTCGATTGAGGGCAGGATCGCCATCACGCCGCTACCTCCCGCACGAAGTTGGCGAGCAGGCGCAGGCCGTTGGCGCCGCTTTTCTCCGGGTGAAACTGCGTCGCCCAGATGTTGCGGTAAGCCAGCAGGCTGCAAAATTGCAGCCCGTAGGCTGTCGTCCCGGCGACGGCCCCGGCCAGTTCGGGGGCCGGCTCGACATAATATGAATGAACGAAGTAGAAATACGGATCGCCATCCACCGCGTGCTCGTCCTGCGGCGCGGGCGACGCGAGCAGGGGAGTGGCGGCGGATGTGGGCTGCACGGTGTTCCAGCCCATGTGTGGCACTTTCAGGCCGCCCGGCAGGCGTCGCGCGCGCCCCGGTAAAACGCCCAGCCCCGGCGCGGCGTCTTCCTCATGGGCCTCGAACAGCAGTTGCAGGCCCAGGCAGACACCCAGGAAGGGCCGGGCGCTGCTTGCCGCCTGGCGCACCGGCGCGATCAGCCCGTGACACTCCAGGTGGCGCATCGTCGCGCCCGCTGCGCCGACGCCGGGCAGCACCACCGCATCGGCGGCAGCTACGACTGCCGGGTCCATGGTCACGACGACCTCCGGCCCCGTGCCATCCGCGCTCGATTCGGCGGCCACGCGGGCCAGCGCCTTCCAGATGCTGCGCAGGTTGCCCGCGCCGTAATCCACAATCGCGATGGTTTTCGCCATCTCACAGCACCCCCTTGGTCGACGGGATCGCGCCCGCCGGTCCGCTGAGGCGCGTGGCCTGGTGCAGCGCCAGCGCGAACGCCTTGAACAGCGCCTCGATGGCGTGGTGGTCGTTTGTGCCGCGGATCAGATCGAAGTGGGCCGTGATCAGCGCGTTGCCCACCAGCGCGCGGAAAAACTCCTCGACCAGATCGGTGTGGAACAGGCGCAGCCCGCCGAGCGTGGGCGCGCGCATGGGGGCGTTGTAGCTGATGTAGGCCCGGCCCGACAGGTCGAGCACCACCCGCGCTAGCGCCTCGTCCATGGGCGCGTAGGCCGAGCCGAAGCGGGCGACGCCCGCCTTGTTGCCCAGCGCCTGGGCCAGCGCCTGCCCCAGCCCGATGCCGATATCTTCGACGGTGTGGTGGTCATCGATCTCGATGTCGCCGGTCGCCTCAATCTCCAGCCCCAGCCGCCCGTGCCGCCCCAGCGAGGCCAGCATATGATTCAGGAAGGGCACCGGCGTGGCAATCTGGACAGGACCGCCGTCGAGATTGAGGGCGACCCGGATCTTCGTCTCACTTGTCTCGCGCACGATCTCGGCGCGGCGCACGCGCATCACCAGGTCCGACATAGCCGCTCCACCTCCTTCAGCAGAATCGCGTTCTGCTCCTCAGTGCCCACGCTGACCCGCAGGCAGCCGAGCAGCGGGCCGTGGCCGTAGCGGCGGATCAGGATGCCGCGTTGCCGCAGCCCCTCGTAGACGGCATCCGCCGCCGCCGGGCCGTCCTGCATCCGCAGCAGCAGAAAGTTCGCCGCCGAGGGATAGACGCGCACACCGGGCAACGCCGCCAGCCCCGCCTCCAGCACGGCGCGCCCGGCCAGGATGCGCGCGGCCTTGTTGCGCAGCCAGGGCAGGTCGCCCAGGGCAGCCACCCCGGCCACCTGCGCGGCGAGGTTGAGGTTGTAGGGCGCCTTGACCTTCCAGAGCGCGGCAGCGATCTCCGGAGTGAAAATGCCGTAGCCCAGGCGCAGCCCGGCCAGCCCGGCGAACTTGCTCAGCGTGCGCAGCACGATCAGGTGCGGGTACTCGTCCACCAGATCCAGGTAGTTGGTCCCGGCGAACTCGGCATAGGCTTCGTCGACCACGACCACGCAGGGCGCCGCATCCAGGATCGCCCGCAGGTCCGACTCCGGCAGCGGGGTGCCGGTGGGATTGTTGGGCGCGCAGAGGAAGATCAACCGGGTGCTGTCGTCGCAGGCGGCAAGCACCGCGGCGGGGTCCACGCGGAAGGTCTCCGGGTCGCGCGGCACGTCCACCACGCGGGCGCCATGCTGGCGGGCGGCGATGGCGTACATACCGAACGTCGGCTCGGTGGTGATGGCCGTGTCGTCGGGCGTCAGGAACAGACGGCACAACAGTTCCAGCAACTCGTCCGAGCCGTTACCGCAGACGATACGCTCCACCGGTTGCCCTGTATAGGCGGCCAGGGCGGCGCGGAGTTCCCGCGCGTCGGCGTCGGGGTAGCGGCTGGGGTCAAGGGCGGCCAGGGCGGCGGCGACTGCGGGCGGGGCGCCGTAGGGGTTCTCGTTGGCGTCGAGCTTGACGATCTGCCGCACGTCGATGCCGAGTTGCGCGGCCAGAGTCTCCGGCGGCGTCACCGGCTTGTATTCCGCGAATTCGCGCAGTTCGGGGCGGAAGCGGATGCGGGTCAGGGTGTCCATCAGGGTGTCTCCTCGGCGAAGCGGGTTTCGATGGCCGCGCGGTGCCCCGGCAGCCCCTCATGCGTGGCGAGCGTGCCCACCGTGGTACGCAACCCGGCCAGGCCCTCGCGTGTCAGTTCCTGCACTTGCAGCTTGCGCCCAAAGCTCTCCACCGACAGCGGCCCGTACATCGCGCCGAAGCCGCCGGTCGGCAGCACATGGTTGGTGCCCGCCGCGTAGTCGCCCGCCGGTTGCGCCGACCAGGGGCCGAGGAACACCGACCCGGCGTTGTTGATGCCGTCGAGCACCGCGTGGTTATCGGCGGTCATGAGGCCCAGGTGTTCTGGCGCATACTCGTTGGCGAAGGCGACGGCCTGGGCCAGGTCGTCTACCACCCCGATCAGGCCGTAGCGCTCCAACGAGTTCTCGACCATGGATCGCGTCGGCAGGGGCGCCAACTGGCGCTGCAACTCGGCCACGACGGCCACGGCCACCCGCTCCGACGTGGTCAGCAGCACGGAGGCGGAGTCCTCGGCGTGCTCGGCCTGGGCGATCATGTCGGCGGCGAGGAAGGCGGGCGGGGCCGTTTCGTCGGCGATCAGCAACAGTTCGGTCGGCCCGGCGGGCAGGTCGATGGCCGCCTGCCCGCGCGCCGCGGCGACCAGCTTGGCCGCCGTGACCCAGCGGTTGCCCGCGCCGAACAGCTTGTAGACGTGCGGTACGCTCTCGGTGCCGTAGGCCATGGCCGCGATGGCCTGGCTGCCGCCCAGCTTGAACACGTTGTGGACGCCGAGCAGGTCGGCGGCGATCAGGATGGCCGGGCTGACCTGGCCCTGGCGGTTGGGCGGCGTGCAGAGCACGATCTCGCGGCACCCGGCGATGCGCGCGGGGATGACGTTCATCAGCACCGACGACGGATAGGCCGCCTTCCCGCCGGGGATATACAGGCCCACGCGCTCGATGGGCCGCCAGACCCGCCAGAGGCGCACGCCCTCCTGCGGCTGCACCGGCTCCTCGCGCCCAATGTGCTTGCTGTGGAACGCGGTGATATTGCGCGCGGCCTGGGCCAGCGCGTCGAGGAAGGCGAGATCGGCGCCCGCCCGCGCTGCGGCAAACTCGGCCTCGCTGACCCGCAAGTCGGTTAGCTGCGCACCGTCGAACTGCACCGTGTACTCGCGCAACGCGGCATCGCCCCGTGCGGCTACCGCGTCCATCACGCCCTCGACAATGGGCAGCACATCCTCAAAGGTGCCGTGCGCCCGGCGCAAGATGCGCTCCCGGTCGGTGGCGTCCAGGTCCGCCAGGCGCTTGATCGGTACTAACATCGGCTTTCTCCTTCCGCACCTACTCAAGAGACGAGACTCTTCGCTGCGCTCAGAGTGACAGGTGAGATCGCCCGCTCAGAGCAGCAGCTTTTCAATCGACGTGACCAGGATTTCCGAGGCGCCCGCCGCGCGCAGTTGCTCGATGATGTCCCAGAACTCGTCTTCCTTGATCACCGTGTGCACGGCCACCCATTCGGGATCGTTCAGGGGCACGATGGTCGGCGACTTCAGGCCCGGCGTCAGGGTCTGGATGGCGGGCAGGGCGGCGCGCGGGGCGTTCATCATCACGTACTTGTACTGCCGCGCGTCCTGCGCCGAGCGCAAGCGCACGATCAGGCGGTCGATGTTCTGCCGCTTGCGTGGGTCCGTGAGCGCCTGCTTGTTGGCGACCAGCACCGCCTCCGATTCGAGGATGACCTCGACCGTGCGCAGGTCATGCAGCAGCAACGTGCTGCCGGTGGCGGTCAGTTCCACGATGGCGTCGGCCAGGCCCAGCGCCGGGGCCACTTCGACCGAGCCGCTGAGGGTGACGATCTCGACCTGCACGCCCTGTTCGGCAAAAAAGCGCGCCGCGGATCGCGGATAGGACGTGGCGATGCGCTTGCCCCGCAGATCCGCCGCGCCGGCGATGGGCGCGTCCTTATGCGCCGCCAGCACCAGTTTGCAGTAGCCGAAGCCCAGCGGCAACAGCTCGGCCACGTCCACGCCTTCCTCGTAGAGCAGGTTCTGCCCGACCACGCCCAGGTCCACCGTGCCGCTGGCGACATATTCCGGGATATCATCATCGCGGCCATAGAGCAGCGACAATGGGAAATTGCGGCAATCGGCGAAGAGGCGCTGACCGTAGCTCTCCACCGACAGGCCCACGCTACGCAGCAGGGCCAGCGTGTCGTCCGTCAGCCGCCCGCTGCGCTGCATCGCCAGCTTCAGCGTGCCGTCGGATGTGGCTGGGGCGGTGGGTTCGCGGGCGGCCAGCGCCGTCGGGAACTCTTTGGCTTTGTGATAACTCAATCGTTTGCTCCTCCTACCTGCGCCCCCGGCCGCGGGCACACAAAAAGGCCGCAGCGCGACGGCTGCGGCCTCTGGTTGGTATCCTGGTTTTTGTCGCTGCGCTACGCAGATATCGGTGCCGAAACCAGGCCATGCCGGGGCCGCCGCCCATGATAATGGGCGTGGTGGTGGCTATGGTGGCTGGTCAGGACAAAATCCACGATATATGCTCCTGCGGACTTAGCGCCTATTATAACACAACGACTCGCGCACCGCTAGTCCAATCGTTGATCGAATCCGCCGTTCCCGGCCCCCGTATCCTGGCGCTCCAGGCCGAGTTGCAGCGCCAGGAAGCTCCAGATGTCGGTCTGCTCGGCGATGCGCTTGCTCAGCGGCTTGCCCTGGCCGTGCCCGGCCTCCGTCTCGACCCGCAGCAGCACCGGACGGCGCGGGCCGTGGCTCTGCAACAGGGCCGCCATTTTGCGCGCGTGCATCGGGTCCACCCGGCTGTCGGACTCGGCGGTAGTGAACAGCACCGCCGGGTAGTCGGTGCCCGGCTCGACGCGATGATAGGGCGAGTAGGCCAGCAGCCACGCGAACTGCTCGGGGTCATCGGCGCCGCCGTACTCGGGGATCCAGAGCCTGGCGATGCGGAAGTGATGGTAGCGGATCATGTCGAGCAACGGCACCTGGCAGACGACCGCCTGGAACAGTTCGGGCCGCTGGGTCAGGGCCGCGCCGACGAGCAAGCCGCCGTTGCTGCCGCCCATGATGCCCAGCCGCTCGGGGCGCGTGTAGCCCGCGCGGATCAGGTACTCCGCCGCCGCGTGGAAGTCGTCGAAGACGTTCTGCTTCTTGTCGAGCATCCCGGCGCGGTGCCACTCCTCGCCATACTCGGCGCCGCCGCGCAGGTTCGCCATGGCATAGACGCCGCCCTGCTCCAGCCAGGGCAGCACGTTGCGGTTGAACACCGGGCTGTTGCTCACGTTGAAGCCGCCGTAGCCGCTGAGCACGGTGGGGTTGGCGCCGTTGCGCACCAGATCGCGCCGGCTGAGGATGAACAGCGGAATCTGTGTGCCGTCCTTCGACGGATACCAGACCCGCTCCACCTGGAACCGGCTCAGGTCGATGGGCGCTTCCACCTGCGCCCAGGTGGTTAGTTCGCCGCTGGGCAGGTGGTAGCGGTAGACGGTGGGCGGCACGGTGTAGGACTCGAAGCCCAGGAACAGGTCGTCGCCGTCCCATTCGCCTTCCAGCCCCATCAGCGAACCGAGCGGCGGCAACGCGGGCTGCGCCAGTGGTGCCCCGTCCAGCGCGTAGACTCCCACGGACGAGGTTACGTCCTTGCTCTCGTTCAAGACCAGCCGCTTGCCCACGATCGCTATACTCTCTACCACCACGTCGGGCCGCTCGGCGATCACCTCGCGCCAGTTTGCGCGACCCGGTCGTTCCAGGTCGATGGCCAGTACGCGGTAGCGTGGCGCTTCCCAGTTCGTCTGCACGTAGAAGGTGTTGTCGATCACCTCGCCGCCGAATAGCGCGTCCAGGTCCGCGATCAGCGGCTGGAACGTGCCGGCGGGGTCATGCAGGTCGCGCACATGGACCTCGGACCGCGTCCAGCCTTGCTCGACGAACACCAGCAGCCAGCGGCCGTTGGGCGACAGGTGCAGGTGTACCATCTCGGTCATGTCGCGGCCCGCGCCGAACAGTTCCGGATCCTGTGCCGGGTCCGTGCCCAGCCGGTGGTGGAAGACGTGCTGGTGGTAGTCTTCTTCGCCCGCGGGCACCGTGCCGGGTGCCGGGTAGCGGGTGTAGTAGAAGCCCTGCCCATCTGGCTCCCACTCCAGGCCGGCATAGCGCGTGTGCGGGATCTCGTCGGGCAGGTGGGCGCCGCTGCTCACGTCGAGGACGCGCAGGGTGCTCTTTTCGTCGCCGTGGTCCGAGTAGCCGTAGGCCAGCAGGCTGCCGTCCAGTGACGGATACCACCAGTCGAGCGCGATGGTGCCGCCCGCGCTGGCCGTGTTGGGGTCCAGCAGCACGCGATCCGGGCCGTCCAGACCTTCGCGCACGTAGAGCACCGGCTGGTTCTGGGTGCCGTCCCGGCGCGTGTAGAGATAGCGGTTGCCCCCGGCGGCCGGCACCTGTACCGTGCCGATCTCCAGCATCTGGGCCAGCCGGTGGCTCAGGGCGTCGCGCCCCGGCACCTGGCCGAGCACGGCTTCGGTATAGGCGTTTTGCGCCGCGGTCCAGCCGGCGACTTCGGCGCTGCTGCTGTCTTCTAACCAGCGGAAGGGATCCTCAATGGTCCGGCCATGCAGGCTGTCGCGGACCGGTTCCTGCCGGGTCTGCGGCGGGGCGAGCGATTTATCTTGTAACATCGGTCTTCATGGTCCCTATCTAGTGCGGCGGGTAGCGCGGGCCGGTTTCAAACCGGCCCCTACAGTGAACGAATCACGGCGAGCGCGGGCCGGTTTGAAACCAGCCCCTACAGTGAGCAGGGTCACTTCGGCCACGTCCGTTGGATGTTGATCGCGTGTTTGGCGGCGAAGGCGGCTTCCAGGTCCACCCCGGCGATGTTGGCGAGGTCGCAGAGATTCCAGACCACGTCGTACATCTCCAGGCCCAGGCGCGTGCGCGTGGCCGCCTGGTCGGCGGGGCTATCCTGCGCCGCCAGCAGCAACGCTTCTTCGGCCAGTTCCTGGACCTCTCCTATAAGGAACGTTACTCGTTCCGCGATAGTTGTATTCGCCCAGCCCTGCCGGGCCGACAGGTCGCGGGCCTGTTGCTGGATGTCGCCGATGGTCATGGCGGGCCTCGCTTTAGTCGGGCAATACCAGGCCCAGCACGCCCGCCAGTTCGCGCAGCGTGGCCTGCGCGGTGTGTACGTCCTGCCCGGCGCCCGCGGCCTGTTGGATCTGCGCTGCGAGATCGGTCAGCGCGGCGATGGCGCGGGGCGTGTCGAAATCGTCCTCCAGTGCTGACTGGAACGCTGCGCGCGCCGGGGCGGCGTCGAAGGCCGGCTCGGTGCCGCCGCCCGCGTGCAGCGCCGCGACGATGGCCGCCACCTGCTGTTCGGCGCTCTCGACATCCTCGTGTTTGTACTCGTATTCGGCGCGATAGGGCCGGCCCAGCACCGACAGGCGCAGCGCGTTGGCCGAGTTGGTGCGCAATACGTCGTCCACAAAGACCATATTGCCCAGCGACTTCGACATCTTCGTGCCGCCCAGGCTGACCAGCCCGACATGCATCCAGGCGCGCACAAACGGCACCACGCCCGTCACCGGCTCGGCCTGGGCGATCTCGCAGGCGTGGTGGGGGAAGATCAGGTCGGCGCCGCCGCCGTGGATGTCAAGTTGCGGCCCCAGGTGCACCGTGGCGATGGTCGAGCACTCGATATGCCAGCCGGGGCGGCCCGGCCCCCATGGACTCGGCCACTCCGGCTCGTCCTCCTGCGACGGCTGCCAGAGCACGAAATCGAGCGGGTCGCGCTTGTTCGGGTCGTCGGGGTTGTTGCCCATCTCGTTCGCCGTCGCCAGCAGGGTAGGGTAATCGGCGTGGGCGATCTCGCCGAACTTGGGGTCGCTTGCGATGCTGTAATAGACCGTGCCGTTGCTCAGATAGGCGTGCCCCGTTTCGATCAGCCGGGCGATGCGCGGGATCATCTCCGGGATTTCCTGGGTGGCTTTGATGTACATCTCCGGGCGGGGCACGTTGATCCGCGCCAGCGACTCCAGGTAGTAGGCGGTCTGGCGGTCACCCAGTTCGCGCCAATGCTCGCCGTCGCGCTTGGCCCGCTCTAACAGCGGCTCGTCGATGTCGGTGATGTTTTGCACATAGCGCACGCGCAGGCCGGTCCATTCGAGGAAGCGGCGCAGGGTATCGTAGACGATGCCGACGCGGGCGTGGCCCAGGTGGCTTGTGTCGTAGGGGGTGACGCCGCACACATACATCTTCACGGTGCCGTCGGGAAAGGTCAGGTCTTTACAGTCTTGCGAGAGCGTATCATACAGGCGCATTATGACTCCTCGGCCCAGATTAATCGGTAGAGTGCCGCGCATGGATCGCGGCGAGTTGGTCCGGCCAGCGGTGTAGCCGGGTTTTCTTCAAGTTTTCACGGACGATCCATTGCAAATCGGGGTCCATGGATGCCGCCAGGCGGGCCAGCACGGGAAAGCCGGCCTCCGGCGCGGCGGCAACCGCCACGCTGAGCGTGTAGCCCAGCGCCTGTCGCAAGATGCGCACCGCCTCATCCCGGCGTGCTGTTGCCGGGCGCTCGGCCAGCCACTCGACGGCGGCCGCCTGGATCGCCAGAGCAGCCTCGCCGCGCGCCCGGCCGGTCAGCAGGGGTGGTTCGGCCACCGCCGCCGCCGCCGCGCGCACCGGGAGCGGGTTCGCGCCGGCCACCCAGGTGCGGAGGGCCGCATACGTCCGCGCCCAATCGGCGGCCAGCATGGCCTGTAACGCCGTGGCGACGATCTCGCGCACGCGCCAGCGGGGATCGCCGGCCGCCCGGTAGAGCTTGGTGATCTCGTCCTCCCACCAGTCAGGGCGGACCACGGCCACCTGCCCGTAGGAACGGACGGCGCAGGCGGGCAGCATCTCGCGGGGGGCGTTGGCCGGCGCATCGGCGAGCGGGAGTGCCGCCCAGCCGTCCAGCAGGGCCTCGATGCGCGCGACCGGCGGATCGGGCGCCGTCACGCGCCGGGCGATCTCGCCGGCGAACGCCGTGACCAGCGCGAGATTCATGCGCGGACCGGGTAGGTCGCTATGGCCGGTGAGGTAGCTCGCCAGACTGTCCGGGCGGTTCTGATCCAGCGCGGCAGCCAGCAACGGGGCTAAATCCTGCTGATAGCTGTTTGACTTAGGCGGCATCTGTGGTGATCTCGTGTCCTATCCCGATCCGGCTCTGGCGCATCGGTAAGCGCGGCCACCGGTCAGGCCGGCTGACCTGGCAGCCAAGAGGATCAGTATACCATAGCGCCGCCTCGGTCACAATTTCGAGGACGCGCGCACTGTGGGCACGAACGTATCACTCGGGCAGGGCACGGCCGTTACCTGTCGGGGGAGAACATGACATAAAATTAACTTGGGGTAACTTGGACATGAGTGTACCGGACTCAACTCAACGCTGTTGGACGGTGCTGCTGATCGGCGGCGTATCGGGCGCGGGTAAGACGGTAGTTGCCCGGCAGCTTGGGCTGGCGTTCGGGGTGTCCTGGCTGCAGGTGGATGACCTGCGCCTGGCCTTGCAGCACAGCAGAGCCGCCTTGCCCGATGCCGCCGATACCGCGGCCTTGCGGCTGTTCTGGGACACGCCGAATGTGTGGCAGTGCCCCCCGGAGCAACTGTGCGACGGGTTGATCGCCGTGGCCCAGGCCATAAGCGCGGCTATCGAGATCGTCGTCACCAATCACGTCGAAACGGCCGCGCCCGCCGTGCTCGAAGGAGACGGCATTGTGCCCGCGCTGCTTGCCCGCCCGATGCTGCGCAGCTACGTGCAAGATAGGCGCGTGCGGGCCGTCTTTATCGTGGAAGCAGACGAAACGACGCTGTTGGCGAACATGCTGGCTCGCGCGCGGGGCCTCGTGAATCGCACGGAGGCCGAGCTACAAGCCGAAGCACGAGCTAAATGGCTCTATGGGCAATGGCTGACGCGCGAGGCGCAGCACTATGGGCTGCCGGTGCTGGCGCCGCATCCCTGGCCCACGCTGGCGGCCCGCATCATCGCGGCCGTTGCCGGCAAAGCGGATTCGTGAGCCGTGCCGGTATCGCCCGATAAGACGGATAATATCGCTTATCCGTTATAGATGCCACTCGATCTCCACCCTATTGCCTCGATCTGGCCCGCCGCTCGCCACGGGCGGGGCGGCTGACGTAACCTTACCACGCCGCGGGGCATTATCCAGTATATTGAATGGAATAGCATTCGCCCCAGCATCCTGCCTACCGCGTCTGGTCGACTCCATGCTAGCTGCGTCCCATGCCATGTAGCGCCGTCGTGCATCTGCGCCTGTCGAGGGCCGCGCAGGTGCGAGCCGGGAGGGTCCCATGCCGCCACATGATCTGGGAGACGACATCCGTCTCGCCGAAAGTCAGGCCCCTGTGTGGATTGCCTTATTGGGCAGTTTTGCGCTGTTGAAAGCCGGGCGCCCCGTGGCCGCGCCCACCAACGGCAAAACCGAGGCCCTGCTCTCGATCCTGGCGATCCGCTACAAAGATCCGGTCCCCCGTGACACCCTCCTCGCCTTGCTTTGGCCCAATCACGATCCGGCGCTGGCGGCCCAATCGTTGAACAGCCTGGTGCATAGTTTGCGCAAGCAGTTTAAGACCGAGCTGCGCGGAGCCGGGCTGCTGGTGCACTGTGACGGATGTTACCGGCTCAATGCCGAGGCCGGGGTCGGCATCGACCTCGCTCACTTTGAAGCGCAGATCCAGGACGGCGACCGCGCGCACCGGCGCGGCGAGACGGGCACGGCCATGGCGTGCTATGAGCGCGCCGTGCGACTCTATCGGGGCGACCTCCTGGCCGGGACCGATGTCTACGCCGCCGTGGAGCGCGAGCGCCTGCGCGCCGCCTATCTGACCCTGCTCGCCCGCATCGCCGATTATCACTACGCGCAGGGCGACTACCCCGCCTGCCTCGCCTCGGCCTTTCGCCTGGTAGCGACCGATCCCTACCGCGAGGACGCCCACCGCCTGATCATGCGCTGCCACGTGCGCGAAGGCGAGCGCGCCCAGGCGCTGCGGCAGTACCAATTCTGCGTGGACATCCTGCGCGCCGAGTTCGATATGAGTCCCGAACCGGCCACCACTCAGCTTTACGAGCAGATCCGCCACGATCCGGCGAGCCTGTAGCATCCCACCACCCGCCGCCGGATCGCCCGCCTAAGCCACACTCACTCCCAAATCTCACTCAAACTTCAGCCGGATCTCAGGGGCAGTTCAGACCGCAGTGTTATGCTGCGGTCATATGGTGCTGCTTTGGAGCGATGCCGTGTCCACACCCGCCGATGGAGAAAATCTGTCCGCCACCCGTTACGTCACCGTGCTTGTGCGCCTGGCGATCCCGGCGCGGGGCCGCGTCCACGGCGAAATCGTGGATGTCGCGGGCCACACGGAGGCCCGGTTCGTCGGATGGCGCAACCTGCTGGACACGCTACGGCGAGTCGTGAGCGGCGACGCCGTGGTGGACGATCAGCAAGCGTAGCGCCGGGCGGCACCGGCCGGCTGAAAGCTCAGCCAGACTTCAGCGATTTCTCAGCCCGACTTCAGTGCCGGGTCAGCCGGCTCTCAGGGCGCGGGAGTAGGATCGCAGCAGCGAGTCTCGCTGCTATAACCGGGGCTTAACACATCCTCCCAGCGTTGGCACGATGGGATCCAAACCGGATTAGATTGATACGCAGCATGACCGATACTCCCCTCGTCAGTTGCATCATGCCGACGCACAATCGGCGGCCTTTCGTCAGCCAGGCGATCTGGTACTTCTTGCGGCAGGACTATCCCGCCCGCGAGTTGATCGTGCTGGACGACGGCGCCGACGCCATCGCCGACCTGGTGCCCCACGACGACCGCATCCGCTACGTCCGCCTCGACCGGCGCATGGCGCTGGGTGCCAAGCGCAACCTGGCCTGCGAACTGAGCCAGGGCACCCTGATCGCCCACTGGGACGACGACGACTGGATGGGACCCCACCGGCTCAGCGCCCAGGTTGCCGCCTTGCTGGCCGCCGAGGCCGATGTCTGCGGCGTCCGCGACTTGCTCTATTACCGGCCCTACGCGGGCGACGCCTGGCGTTTCCAGGAGCCGCCCGGCGCGCATCCCGGCGTGGCCGGGTGCAGCCTGGTCTATCATAAGTCGGCCTGGGCCGCGCACCGCTTTCCCGAAACCCGGCGCGGCGAGGACAGCGCGTTCCTGCGCCAATTTCCCGCGGAGCGCGTCGCCGCCACGGACGACTCGTCCTACTATATCGCCCTGCTCCATCCCGGCAATACCGCCGCGCGCAACCTGGCCGATCCCTGCTGGCAGCGCCGGCCCCTGGAGGAAGTCACCGCCCGGCTGGCCCTCGACCGCGACTTCTACGTCGCGCTGCGCAACGGGCGCGGCGCCGCGCCTGCGGCCCGCCCGGCCCTGGAGCCGGTTACGGTGGCCGCGCCGTTCATGGTCTACGACGGCTACGGCAGCCTCTCCGAGTATGTGGTGCGTGGCATGGTCCAGGCGGGAGCAAACGTCCATGTCACGCCGATCCGCCTCGACCCGGCGGGGCTGTCCGACGAAATCCAGGCCATCCTGGCCCGCTCGCGGCCCGAACCGGGTGCCGTCACGCTCTGCTTCTCCTGGCCGCGCGAAAACCTGGCCCCGTTCCACGCTGCCCGCGACCTGTTCATCTACACTATGTGGGAGACCAGCGCGTTGCCCGCCGGCTGGGCCGAGGTAATCAACCCGGCCCGCGCCGTCATGGTGCCCTCGCGCTTCGTGGCCCGCACCTTCCGCGAGTCGGGCGTCACGGTGCCGGTCGAGGTGGTGCCCCACGGCGTCGATCCCGAGGTCTATCATTACGAGGTGCGCCCGGAGCGCCCCGGCGTCACCACGCTGATCGTGGGCACGTTTGTGCCGCGCAAGAACATCGACATCGGCATCGCCGCCTGGAAACAGGCGTTCGTGGGCGACCCCGAAGCCAGGCTGATCATCAAGACCCGCTTCCGCGTAACGCCTTACGTGCCCGATGATCCGCGCATCATCTTTGTGGACACCGAGGAGCGCACGCACGGCATCGCCCACTGGTATCGCCAGGCCGATGTGCTGCTGGCGCTGGGCAACGAGGGCTTCGGCCTGCCGCTGGTCGAGGGTATGGCGACCGGCCTGCCCGTCATCGCCCTGGACTCCGAGGGCCAGTCCGATGTGTGCAGCGAGGCCGCCGATTGCGTGCTGCCCGTGCCGCCCGCACGCTGGCAGGTGTTCGACGAGGCACCCTTCGGGCGCTGCGGTGTGCGCGGCATCCCGTCCGTCGAGGATGTAGCGGAGCGGCTGCGCTGGGTGGCGCAGCACCGGAGCGAAGCCCAGGCCCTGGGCCGGGCGGCCTCCGAGTGGACCCTGGCCCAGCGCAACATCTGGGCGATGGGGCCGGCGTTGCTGGCGGCCATGGAGTGCCACACCCGGCCCACGCGCCCCCTGCGGCGGCGCTACACCGTCTGGGTGGCCGGCGGTTCGTCCCCGACGGGCGCCGCCGGATACACCGCGGCCCTCGCGGCGGCCCTGCCCGCCGTCCAGGTGACGGCGCAGCCGCCCGATTTGCGCAGCGTGCGGCTGCTGCACATCCAGCACGAGGACGGCGCCTGGGACGAAGCCGCCCTCACCCAGGTCGTGCAGCAGGCGCGCTACAGCGGCGTGCCGGTCGTCGTCACCGAGCACCAGGCCGGGCCGGTCGCCCGGCCCTGGGAGCGCGACGCCGCCGTGCTGGTCGCGCTGACCGCGGACGACGCCGCGCTGCTGCGGGCCCGCTGGCCCGCGAAGCGGGTCGAACTTCTGCCGCTCGATCCCGACGTAAGCCGGCCGCGCACGGCAGCGGCCCATTTGGCCCTTTGGCGCACCCTGGAAAGCAGTTCGTAAAGGAGGAACTATGCCCGGCACATACACCTTCCCCGGCGTCTACATCGAGGAGATCCCGAGCGGCGTGCATACCATTACCGGGGTCAGCACGTCCGACACGGCCTTCGTCGATTTCTTCGCGCGGGGTCCTGTCGATACGGCGGTGCGCTGCACCAGCTTCGCCGATTTCGAGCGCCAGTTTGGTGGGCTGGATAGCCGCAGCGAGGCGAGTTACGCCATCCAGCAATACTATCTCAACGGCGGCAGCATCGCCTGGGTTATCCGCGCGGTCGCCGGCAACGCCGAGGCGGCCACGCGCATCTTGCCGCGCAGCGCCAGTTACTATGCGTCCGGCGCGTCCGGCGGAGGCAGCGGCGGCGGTGGCGGCGACAGCCTGATCATCACGGCGGCGAGCCCCGGCGCCTGGGGCAATAACCTGCAGGTGGCCGTGGACTACAACGGCACCCGGCGCGCCCAGGGGACCGGCCAGCCCGTCGAGTTCAACCTGGCCGTGCGCGAGGTAGTCGAGGTCAACGGCCGGCAGCAGGTGCGGGCCACCGAGACCTACCGCAACCTCAGCATGGACACCACCAGCTCGCGTTATGTCGAGAGCGTAGTCAACGACGGCTCCACGCTGATCGCGGTCAGCGATGTCAGCGGCGGCGAACTGCCGGAAGCCACCGGCGCCGACGTGATCAACAACCCGCAGCCCGGCGACTTCCTCTGGCTGGGCCGCGCGCCCTTCCAGGCCGGCGCCGACGGCGATGCGCCCACCGCGAATGACTTGCAGGGCGATCCCGACGCCAAGACCGGCATGTATGCGCTGGATACCATCGAACCCTTCATCTTCAATATCCTGTGCATCCCCGCCGCGGCTAATATGGATGCGGGCAACATGACCGCCGTGATCACCGCCGCCGAAGCCTACTGCGACGCCAAACGGGCCTTCCTCATCGTCGATATCCCGGCCAATATCGCTACTCCTGCCGGGATGATCGCCTGGATGGGCACCAACGACGGGCTACGCGATCGTAACGCCGCGGTCTACTTCCCCCGCGTGCTGATCCCCGACGCGCTGAACGAGAACCGCCCGCGCAACGTGGGCGCCTCCGGCACGCTGGCCGGCGTGTACGCGCGCACCGATGCGACGCGCGGCGTCTGGAAGGCGCCCGCGGGCACCGACGGCGATCTGCGCGGCGCCAGCCTGGCCGTGACCATCAACGACCTGGAGAACGGCTCGCTCAACCCGCTGGGCATCAACGCCCTGCGCACTTTCCCCATCTTCGGGCCGATCAGTTGGGGCGCCCGCACGTTGGAAGGCGCCGATCAGCAGGCCAGCGAGTGGAAATACATCCCCGTCCGCCGCACGGCCCTGTTCATCGAAGAGAGCCTCTACCAGGGCGTCAAGTGGGTGGTGTTCGAGCCGAACGACGAGCCGTTGTGGTCGCAGATCCGGCTCAACGTGGGCGCCTTCATGCAGGACCTGTTCCGGCGGGGCGCCTTCCAGGGCACGACCCCGCGCGAAGCCTACTTCGTCAAGTGCGACAAAGATACCACGACCCAGAATGACATCGACCGCGGCATCGTCAACATCGTGGTCGGCTTCGCGCCGCTCAAGCCCGCCGAGTTCGTCGTCATCCAGATTCAGCAGATGGCCGGCCAGGTCCAGGTCTAAGGAGGTAGGCGATGGCACAGTTCAGCGTGAACCCGACCCGCTTCGATCCCTACAAGACGTTCAAGTTCCGCGTCAAGTGGGACGGGCGCTATGTGGCGGGCATCAGCAAAGTCAGCGCGCTCACGCGCACGACGACGCCCATAACCCACCGCGAGGGCGGCGACCCCAGCACCAGCCGCAAGTCGCCCGGTCGCACCGAATTCAACGCGATCACGCTGGAGCGGGGCGTGACCCACGACCTGGAGTTCGAGCAATGGGCCAGCAAGGTCTGGAATTTCGGGGCCGGACCGGGCGCGGAGGTTTCGCTCAAGGACTTCCGCAAGGATATCATCATCGACGTGTTCAACGAGGCCGGGCAGAAGGTGCTCTCCTACCGCGTCTTCCGCTGCTGGGTGTCGGAGTACCAGGCCCTGCCCGATCTGGACTCCAATGCCGGAGCCATCGCGCTCCAGCATATCAAGCTGGAGAACGAGGGCTGGCAGCGCGACCCCGAAGTCGTTGAGCCGGCGGAGCCGCAATTCGCGCCATGAGCCTGGTTATGTCGAGCGAACGCCTGTCCAACGCGGCGATCCTGGCGGCCTGGGAAGCAGGCCAGGCCGGGTCGCCGCTGGACCGGGCCAACGCCGTCCTGTGGTACGCCGTGCCCGAGGCCGATCGGTCCACCCTGGACGCCTGGACCACGGGCCGGCGCGATGCCCGCCTACTCGACGTGTATGCCGCCACCTTCGGCGCCCAGATCGCCGGACTGGTGGCCTGCCCGGAGTGCGGCGAGCAACTGGAGATCGCGCTGGGGCCGGACGACATCCGCAGCCCCTACGGCAGCGCCGAGCAAGAATTCGATCTGCTGGA
>DASSGZ010000345.1:0-2824 GCA_035693165.1 Chloroflexia bacterium
GACCGACACGATGCCGGTGTAGCGGTCCAGCACCATGAGCACGCCGTCGGTCTGTACGAGCGGCGTGAACGAGTGCCCGGTGCCCACCACGCGCAGCGTGCGCCCGCGGGCGCGGCAGTCGTTGACGACGGCGATCATCTCGTCCTGCGTGGCCGGGTGGACAATCTCCGCCGGCGTCGCGCGGACGGAGCCGGACCAGTTTTGCCAGGCAACAGGCATCAGCGTACCTCGTTTCTCGCTACAGGAAACAGAGTCCCGCGCCGCGGTAGGTGGGAACCTCGTCGACGATCCAGTCCTGGCGGAGCAGCAGGAGCGTGTTGAAGCGTTCGCAGAGTTCGCCGGCTTTGCTGTGGCGCAGGAAGATGGGGTCGCCCAGGGCCAGCGGCACCGGCCCCTGGTAGGCGATTGGCGTCTGCACTTCGCCCGCGCCTTCGAGCGGCAGGAGCCGGGCGCCGGGCGGCAGGTAGGGCCGCGGTTGTTTTTCCGGGCCGGTGGCGCCGGAGGCGATGTACCCGCCACCGCTACAGGTGTAGATGCCCGGCCTCGGTTTGCGCACGATCTCGACGGCGAACCCGGCGGCGGGCGCGTGCCGGAAGGCGCGGTAGTGGTCGAACAGGGCGGGTGCAAAAAAGCCCGACCCCGCGGTGACTTCGGTGACGCACGGTTCGGCGCGGGTGGACTCCAGGCTGCCCGTGCCGCCGCCGTTGACGAAGCGCAGGCGCGCGCCGTGGCGGGCCAGCAGGGCCACCGTGCGCGCCCGCCGCTCGGCCACCTGGGCGATGGAGCGGCGCTTGAGGGTGCGGATGAGGGCGCTGCGCAATCGCTGCCCCGGCACCTGGTCGCCCACCCCGGCGATCTGGGCTTCGTAGCCCATCAACCCGTCGAGCCGCAAATGCGGGCTGCGCGCGATGGCGCGATAGACGGCCAGCGCCTGCTTGGGGGTGAAGATGCTGGAGCGCCAGACGCCGAAGTGGAGGCCGGGGAAGTCGGTGGACAGGTCGATGTCCAGGCAGACCGGCAGCACCACGCCCTGCGCACAGGCAATCGCCTCCAGGTGGGCCACGTGCTCGCGCGAGTCGACCATTGCCACGATGGTTTTCCCCTCGCGCACCTCCGCGCAGACCGCGGCGACCTGCGCCGGGTGCCAGATGGGGTAGCCGATGACCAGATCGTCCAGGCCCTGCCGGCTCAGGTAGACGGCTTCGGGCGCGGTAAAGCAGAGCACGCCGCGCAACGCCGGGCCGGCGGCCAGGATGCGCTGGAGGATGGGCAGGGAGCGGATGCTTTTGGAGGCGACGCGGATCGGTTTGCCGCCCGCCCGCGCCACGATCTGGCGGATGTTGGCGTCGAGCAGGTCCAGGTCCACATAGGCGAAGGGCATCTGCCGCCCCTGGAACGCGGCCTTGTAGGTCTCATATGTTGACATAACACGCTGCACCTTTGCAGGAGGAATGAGGGGCGCGGCCAGATGGGGCCGGGATGCCTGCCTCTGTGCAGCAGTATAGGGCAGATAGCCGCGCGGCACAAGGGGCGCTATGATCGGCATCCCGGTGGGCGGGCAACCTCTCCCCCGGCCCCTCCCCGCGGCGGCGAGGGGAGTCTCTTTCCATCACATAGACGATTCCCCCCTTCCCGCCGCGGGAAGGGGGGCAGGGGGGTTAGGTTGGTCGGGCGCCGAAATGTCGCTCGTCTCGCCGGGAATGCACAATCCGGGCTGGCATTGTTCCTGCTCGATGCGCCTGTGCGCCGTGTGACCGGCCTCGTGCCGGAATGATACGCCGGTAGCCGGCGGCGACGACCGGGCCGCGCAGACGTTGCCGCTCTGCGCCGGCCCGACATAGACTGGGGAGGACCCTCTCGATGGCACCCATGCTCACTCCCGCGCGCCCGCTGGGCGCCACCGGCGTCACCGTGCCCCTGGTGGGTTACGGCACGGCGCCGCTCGGCAAGCCCGATGTCACCCGCGCCCATGCCGTGCGCTGCTTGAACCACGCGATCGACCAGGGCATCACCTACCTCGATACCTCGCCCGACTACGGCAGCGAGCCGCACCTGGGCGAAGTGATGCGCACCCGGCGCGCCGAGGTGTTTCTGGCGACGAAGGTCAACAACCGCAGCAAGCAGGGCGCGCTCGACGAACTGAAGGACTCGTTGCGCAAGTTGCAGACGGACCATGTGGACCTGATCCAGGTCCACGCCGTGAACACCTGGGCCGACCTGGAGCAGGCGCTGGCCCCCGACGGCGTGGTGGCCGGGCTGGTGCAGGCCCGCAGCGAGGGCCTGGTGCGCTTCATCGGCATCACCGGCCACGCCCGGCCCGAGATCCTGGGCGAGGCGCTGCGCCGGCATCCCTTCGACACCGTGCTGGTGGCGCTGGGCCTGGTGGACCGCCTGGTGACCAGCCCGGAGACGTTCGTGCTGCCGGTGGCGCAGGAGCGCAACACCGGCGTGATCGCCATGAAGGTGCTGGGGCACGGCACGATCACCAACCGCCGGCAGGCGCTGCGCTATTCGCTGGGTCTGCCGGGCGTGTCCCTGGCGATTATCGGCCTGGACAACCCGCAGCAGATCGACGCCATTGTGGCCGGCGCGACGGCTTTCCAGCCGCTGAGCCAGGAGGAAATCGAGGCCCTGGCCGGGGAGGTCCGCCCCCTGGTCGAGAAAGACGCCAAAGCGAGCCAGGAGGGCAAAAGCGACCTCTTCTGGCTGCATGATACCACCGTCATGGGCTGGAAGCAGCACGATGAGCCCGCCCTGGTAGCGTATTGAGTGCTGAGTGCTGAGTGCTGAGTGCTGAGTTAAGACGAGAAGACGAGAAGACCAG
>DASSGZ010000346.1:0-7044 GCA_035693165.1 Chloroflexia bacterium
CCGGCGATCCGCATCGCCTAGCCAGGGGATTACCTCCTCAAGGACACATAACAGGGCCGGGATTTGCACAATCCCGGCCCTGCTCATTCTTATCTATGATGCCCATCTGTGGCTTATCCAGCACTCATCACTGACGGCTGATAGCTCGCCTCCAACAAGCTGTTGGGGGACAGCACGCGCTAAAGCCCAACGAGTACCGCGCGATAAATCGCGCGGCTACACATAATGGGTGCTGACCGCTCGCCTAATTCTCCTCGACGCGGATCCAGCCGTGGCGCATGGCGTAGATGACGGCTTGCGTGCGGTCGTTGACGTTCAGCTTGCGCAGGATGGCCGTGATGTGATTTTTGACCGTCTGGTCGCTGATGTTGAGGTCCATGGCGATCTGTTTGTTCGAGCGCCCGCGGGCGATGCAGTCGAGGATCTCGACCTCGCGCCCGGTGAGCGGGGCGAAGACCATGTGGCCCTCTTGCTCGACGGAGGCCAGCTCACGGAACTGCTTGAGCACGCGCGAGGCGACGAAGGGCCGCGACAGCACATTTTCGTTGATCAGATAATGGCCCTGCGCGACAAGGCGCGTGATTTGCAGCAACTGGTCGGGGCTGATGTCCTTGGGCGAGTAAGCGGCGGCGCCGACCTTGATGGCGTTGAACAACTGCTCGTCGTCCTCGTAGACGGTGAGGATGATCAGCGCGGTCTGCGGCAGGCGGCGGCGCACGACGCGGGCCACCTCCAGCCCGTTGAGGCCGGGCAGGTTGATGTCCACCAGCATCACGTCGGGGTTGAGTTGCTCGGCCACCTGGATGGCTTTCTGCCCGTCGGCGGCCTCGCCCACCACCTCGAACTCGCCCGAGGCTTCGAGCGTGTAGCGGACCCCGTGCCGGAAGATGGGGTGATCATCGACAATCAGGACACGCGATTTGTCCATAGCTCTTAACCTCCTGGGCCGGCTGGGGATGGGCCGGAAACGCCCGGCGCCGGATCGGCATCCGGCAGGGGAATAGTCAGGGTCAGCCGGGTGCCGCGCCCGGCGGCGCTCGTCACTTCCAGGCTGCCGCCCACGATGGCGGCGCGTTCGCGCATACTCACCAGCCCGGACCCGATCTCCGGGCGGCCCTGCGCGGGGGCCGGCGTAAAGCCGCGGCCGTCGTCGGCCACGGTAATGACACATCCGCCGGGCCGCCGCGCCACTTCCACTTCGACGCGCCCGGCCCCCGCGTGCTTCTGGACATTGTGCAACGCTTCCTGCACCACGCGGAAGACGACCAGTTCCTGGTCCGCGTCGAGTTCCAACGTCTCGGGCAGGCTCACCTGGACCTCCAGTTCGGTATGCTCGCGGTACTCGCGGATCATGCGCTGCAGCGTGCCGACCAGCCCGACCTCCTTGAGCGACGCGGGCCGCAGGTTGAAGATGAACCGGCGCACGTCGCGCAGGCTGTCGCGCACCGAGGTGCGGGTCAGGGCCAGTTCGCGCGCTGCTTCGTCGGGGCGCGCGGCCAGAATGCCTTCCAGGAACTGCAAGCGCAGCAGCGTGTTCGTCAGCGCCTGGGCCGGGCCGTCGTGGATCTCGCGGGCCAGCCGCGACCGCTCGGCCTCCTGGCCCTGGATCAGTTGCGCCCGCAGCAGCACGTCCCACGGGTCGCTGCCGGCGGCCCCGTCGGCGGGCGCGTCGATGCGCTGCACACTGACCTCGATCTGGCGTACCAGCCAGCCGATGCGGCTGGAGAGGTGTTCGAGCCGGTGTTGCGCGCTGCTCAGGCTCGCCTGGCGCTCGCGCAGGTCTTGCTGCTGGGCCTCCAACCGGGCGCGCCGGGCCGTGATTTCCGCCGACTCCGGCGCCTCGCTCAGGTAGCGGATGCGGTAATCGACTTCGTCCAGGAACTGGGCCAGTTGTTGCTGCTCGACAATCGCCAGGCGCAACCGGCCCTCGGCATCCTGGCGCAAGCGGCGCAGGGCGACCAACTGTTTGCCGGCGATGCGGCCCACAGCGTCATAGAGGTCTTGTACATCGCCGTCGCTCAGCCCGGCGAAGGTGGGTGCGGCGCCGGCGGGGGCGGGCGGTGGATCGAGATCGCCTGCCGGCTTGCCCTGCTGGGTGGTGGTCACCAAGGATCTCCTTCGCGCATTAGCCCGGAGGTGTGTGGCCTCAGTATAACATTACGATAGGGTAGAACGCAAGCCGCCCCCGCTCCTGCACCGCGCGGGCGCGCCCGACGCGAAGAATAGGACCGTTATCAAGCATCTGCGCGGGCGAGGTTCCCTGGGCATGAACATGTGTACATACAAATGTAAGCGCCACATCTTGACTCGCGGCGAGGTTCCGTGCTATAGTCGGGGCACTGCTTCCGCAGGGGAAGCAGGCGCGCCCCGCCCGGCCCGCCGCCGGTGCCGGCCCGTAGGCCGGGCGCGAGAGACCGTGCAGCAGGAGCAGACAATGCCCACAGCGCGCCGCCGGAGCCGGATGACCACGCAGGGCCGCGAGGCCATGGCGGGGCGGGCGCGCGCCTGCGGCATGGGCATGGCGTGTTGTCCCGGATAGGCGCGCCCTGACCTGCATTGGTGCCGGCGCGTCTCAGTGGGAGACGCGCCGTTTTTGTTGCCGGCGCCCGGACTCCGCGGCCGGGGCCCGGCGCCACGCGTGTGATAATCGGCAACCGGGGATGCCACGTGAGTTGAGATGAGATAGGAGTATGCGACATGGCGAATGACGAGACCCTGCAACCGGCCTCCGAGGGCGAGGCGCCCAGCAGCAACGGGCACAGCGCGGACGGCGCGGCGCCCGCCCACGAATACGGGTTCGACACCCGCGCCTTGCACGCGGGGCAGCAGGCCGACCCGACCACCGGCTCGCGCGCGGTGCCGATCTACCAGACCACATCTTTTGTCTTTGAGGACAGCGCCCACGCCGCCGCGCTGTTCGGCCTGCAACAGTTCGGCAACATCTACACGCGCATCATGAACCCGACGACGGCGGTGCTGGAGGAGCGCATCGCCTCGCTCGAAGGCGGGGTCGCGGCGCTGGCGCTCGCCAGCGGCCAGGCGGCCCAACTCATCGCCCTGACCAGCCTGCTCGGCGCCGGCGACGAGATCGTGGCCGCCAGCACGCTCTACGGCGGCACCTACACCCAGTTCGACGTGAGCCTGCGCCGCCTCGGCATCAACACCATCTTTGTCGACCCCGACGACCCGGAGAACTTCCGCAGGGCGATCACCCCCCGCACCAAGGTGCTCTACGGCGAGACCATCGGCAACCCGCGCATCAATATCCTCGACATCGCCGCGGTAGCCCAGATCGCCCATGAGCACCACATCCCGCTGATGATCGATAACACCTTCGCCACGCCGTACCTTTGCCGGCCCATCGAGCACGGCGCCGACATCGTGGTGCAGTCGGCCACCAAGTTCCTCGGCGGGCACGGCACCAGCATCGGCGGCGTCCTCGTGGACAGCGGCAAGTTCCCCTGGACCGAGGGCAACTTCCCGCTGCTGACCGAGCCGAGCCCCGGCTACCACGGCCTGCGCTTCACCGAGACCTTCGGCAACCTGGCCTTCATCATCAAGGCCCGCGTCGAGGGTCTGCGCGATCTCGGCCCGGCGCTCAGCCCGTTCAACGCGTTCCTGTTCCTGCAGGGCATCGAAACGCTCAGCCTGCGCATGGACCGCCACGTCAGCAACTCGCTGGCCGTCGCCAAGCACCTGGCCGAACACCCGTCGGTGCAGTGGGTGAACTACCCGTCGCTGCCCGGCAACCCGTACTACAACCTGGCCGAGCGCTACCTGCCCAAGGGCGCCGGGGCGGTGTTCACCTTCGGCATCAAGGGCGGCCTCGACGCCGGGCGCCGCTTCATCGACAACCTGAAGCTCTTCTCGCACCTGGCGAACGTGGGCGACGCCAAGTCGCTGGTGATCCATCCGGCCAGCACCACCCACCAGCAACTCAGCGAAGCCGACCAGTTGACCGCCGGGGTGCAGCCGGAGATGGTGCGCCTGTCGGTGGGCCTGGAAAGCATCGAGGACATCCTCTGGGATCTCGATCAGGCCCTGGCCGCCTCCCAGCGCGCGGGCCGCGACGTGCCCCAGCCCGCGGCCACCAACCGCTGATTCAGCGGTTTGCCGGGCATAACGAAGCGCCTCCCAAACCGGGAGGCGCTTTCGTCTGTCGGGTGTTAGCCGTCAGCTATCAGCTATCAGGTAAATTATGTCGTCTCCTGACGGCTGAGGGCCGGCGGCTGAGAGCTACTCAGGCGGCGAGCAGCGGCACCGTCAACGTGATGGTGGTGCCGCGCCCGCGCACTGAGGTGATGCCGATGTCGCCGTTGACGGCGGCAGCCCGTTCGCGCATGTTCAGCAGGCCATACGAGCCGCGCTTGGTGGCCTGGTCGCTTTGCAGGCTCACGTCGAAGCCCTGCCCGTCGTCCTGGATCACGATGATCAGCTTGTTGCTGATGCGGCGCAGGCTGACCCAGATGTTGCGGGCGCGGGCGTGCTTCTTGGCGTTGTTAATCGACTCCTGCACGATGTTGAACACGGTGTTCTCGGCGGCGGGGGCCAGGCGCAGGTCGAACTCTTCGCCCTGGAAGTGGACCCGCGGCAGGTCGGTGGAGGGGAAGCGGCTCACATACTGGCTGAGCGCCGTGACCAGGCCGCTGCTCTCCAGGATCACCGGGCGCAGCTCGAACAGCAGCGTGCGCACGTCCTGGTTGGCCTTGCGGGCCATGTCGGCCAACTCGTCGAGTTCGCCGGGCACGCGGTCGGGCGCGCTGGCGAGCAGTTTCTTGATGAACTCGGCGTTCATGGCGATGGCGGCCAGCGTCTGGGCCGGGCCGTCGTGGAGGTCGCGGGCCAGTTGGCGGCGCACCTCGTCCTCCTTGCCCAGCAGCCGGTCGCGCTCCTCGCGCAGCGCCTGATAGAGCTGGGCGTTTTGCAGGGCAATGATGGCATTATTGCCCAGCGCGCTCAGCAGCTCCAACTGGTCCTCGTCGTACTTGCCCTTCTCGACCGCCGTGACCACCACGCCGTAGAGTTCAAAGCGCGAGCGCAGCGGCAGAATCAGCGCGCTGCTGAAGTTCGCCAGCCGCGGCCAGCAGGCGATCAACTCGTCTTCATGGCCCAGGTCGTTGACGATGACCGGGGTGCCGCTGGCGGCGGCGCGGCCCAGCCGCCCGGTGCGCGCGTCGAGCTTGCGGTCCACCTCGTCCTTGCCCAGGCCATAGGAGCCGGAGACATAGAACAGGTTGCTGCCCGGCTCGATCAGCAGCACCATGCCCACGTCGAACGGCAGCACGCGCACGAATTCTTCGAAGATGGCGCGCAGCACGCTTTCGTAGTTGAGCGTGGCGCTCAGCGTATAGGTGACGTGGTAGATGCCTTTGGCCCGGCGCAGCGCCAGGTGATAGCGGTCGAGCGCGCGCTTTTCGCCCTGGCGGGCATCGCGGGCGTGCTTGCGCACCCACTGCGCGTTGCCGCCCGCGACCAGGCTCACCCAGACCAGCCCCAGAATGGTGTACAGCCCCACCAGCACCGCCTGGCTCGACTGGGGCAAGATCGCCAGTTCGTGGGCCGGCGGCCAGATCGGGATCAGGTGCAGGCCGAACAGCACGCCTCCCAGCAACCCCGCCCAGATGTTGCGCAAGATGCCGATAGCAAACAGCGGCGGCACGACCAGGATGGCCGTGGCCCCGCCCGTCGCCAGCGACAGCGCGATCAGGACGGTGAGGTCGAACAGCAGGCCCACGTCCACCAGCCAGTAGGACTGGCGGGGCAGCAAATAGCTGGTCAGGAAGACCAGGGCCGCGCCGAGCACATAGAAGACGATGAGCGTGGCCGGCACCGGGTCCTGCCAGGGGATGGGGCGGGCGCCCACCTGGGCCAGCGCGCCGAGCGTGGCGACCGCGGCGCCCGCGATCAGCCAGCGCAACAGCGTCAGCAGGCCGTTGAGCAGGACGGGGCTGCCTTCCTCGATGAGGTCGGCGGACAAATTATCCAGATTGTTCGGATCGGAAGAAACTCGCTTCAGCACTACATTAAATCCCCGCAGAGTTCGGGGTGGCCGGCGGGGGGTACCGCCGGTGGTTCATCGCGCCACATCTGTGCGTTGGGTCCGGGTGCCGTTGCCCCGCGGAGGTCCTGCATGTTGGGATCGGAGGATCGTCAATCGGCGCCCCTGGGTTCATTGTACCAGCACTTTTACCCGCACGCAACCCTGCGCCCCCGGTCCTGGTACCGGAACAGGACCAATTTGCTACGATCCCGGCCCGCGTTGCCCGGCTGCCGGGGCTGCGCTATAATCAGGCAGGAGGCAATGTAGCCGTGAGCGAGAAGACGATCCTGGTGGTGGACGACGAGCGCCATATTGTCGATCTGGTGAAATTGTATCTGGAGGCCGAGGGCTTTCGGGTGGAAGCCGCCTACGACGGCAACGTGGCGCTACGCCTGGCGCGCACGCTGCGCCCGGTGTTGATCGTGCTCGACCTGATGCTGCCCGGTCTCGACGGGTTCGAGGTCTGCCGCACCCTGCGCCGCGAGAGCGACGTGCCGATCCTGATGCTGACCGCCCGCGCCGACGACGTGGATAAGATCGTCGGGCTGGAGTTGGGCGCCGACGATTACCTGGCGAAACCCTTTAATCCGCGCGAATTGCAGGCGCGGGTCAAAGCCATCCTGCGCCGGACGGCGGCGCCCGCGCCCGGCGCCGAGGCCGCGATTGTGCTGGGCAACACGGTCATCGACCCGGCGCGACGCGAGGTGACGATTGCCGGAGCGCCGGTGGAGTTGCGCAGCAAGGAGTTCGACCTGCTCAAGATGTTCGCGCAATACCCCGGCCTGGTGCTCGACCGCGAGCGGCTACTCAACCAGGTCTGGGGCTACGACTACTTCGGCGGCACGCGCACCGTCGACGTGCATATCGCCCACCTGCGCGAGCGCCTGCTGGAGTCCACGCTGGAGATCCAGACCGTGCGCGGCAGCGGCTACAAGCTGGTGGTGCTCGGCGGTGGGCGGTGACGAGTGGTCAGTGGTCAGTACGACGAGTGGTCAGTAGTGTGA
>DASSGZ010000347.1:0-20544 GCA_035693165.1 Chloroflexia bacterium
CGAGGCTTATCGCAGCGTTGCCACGTCCTTCATCGGCCCTCGACGCCCAGGCATCCACCCTGCGCCCCTACTAGTTTGTGGCCCACGTCGCCCAGGGCTTCGGTCCGCTGCCCGCCGCAGAGCGGGGGTGAACGGAGTGCGGACCGCAAGCAGAGGCGACGACCACGCGCGCTGATTGAGGGCCTCCTGCCCGGCGAGGCCAGGAACTACCCCATTCAGCACGCCAAAACGCGGACACCGAGCCGCAGCTCCGTGTCCAGAAAACAATGATGTCGACAAAAACCTATGCGGTTGGGAAGGTGCACCGTCGGGGGCGTCCGGAGGGGACGCGACGGGTCCGGTGAACCACCGGTCGGCGCCCGTTTCAGCGGGCACGGACCGAGAGTCCGACGGAAGACGATGAAAACTTAAGGTACAAGATCAGGCAACAAAAGAGGCTCGAACACTGTTCAAGCCTCGCGCATGCGCTATTCGGCTTTTCCAGTAACTGATATTTAGTTAGTGGTGGGCTCCTGCATCATACGCGTGGCCTTAATCTCCGCTTCAGTGCTTGCCTGAGGCTGTTCCCTCAAAGCGTTATTATTATACAGAACCTGGTTCGACTTGTCAAGCATTTTCGCCGGCTAATTGCGGCGATTTTGCTGCGGTTTCTGATCTCGCGCTCAGGAAGCGTTTCCTGGAGGCTTCGTTATTATACGGAATCGCCCGCCGGCCGTCAAGCGCCGAAAGAAACGGGGCGGTGCGCCTGGCGCACCGCCCCGTCCATGCGGCAATCAGGGGGCCTTAGTCGCCGTGGCCGCGGGGGCCGGCAGCGGGTTCTTGATTTCCGTATAGGTGCAGCCCTTCGCGCGATCTTTGACGGCGGCAGGCAGGACGACGCCCTGCAGCTCGGCGGCTTTGGTGTTGATGCACAGCGCCTGCTTGGTCGTCATCTGGATATCCAGGCTCTGGATGGTCGCCTTGTTGGTGAGCACCTGCACCGCCTGCTGCCCGGCTTCCAATCCGTTCTGGGTGTAGTCGAGGCCGAGCGCGGCGACGGCGCCCCGGCTGGCCGACAGCGGGTCGTTGCCGAAGAGGGGGATCTTGTTCTCCTGAGCCACGCGCACGACCGAGTCCAGGCCGTTCACCACCGAGTTCGTGGTGCTGACAAAGAACGCATCGACGTTGTAGCGAACGAGGGCCTGGGCCGCGTCGAGGGTCTCCGCCGGCTTGGTGGCCGTGCGGTCGATGAGGGTCAGCCCCATCTTATCGGCGACTTTGCGTGCTTCGTCGGTGGTGGCCTTGGAGTTCGGCTCGTTAGGGTTCCAGAGCAGGCCCACCGTCTTCACGTCGGGGTTCACTTCCTTGATGAGCTTCAGGCCGTCTTCGACCGGCGGGAAGGCCTGCACACCGGTCTCGAAGGCCGGGTGGATCTTCGGATCGGCGGTAATGGTGTCGCCTTCCTGCTTGCCGGCCAGCTTGGCGACATAGGGATCGGCGACGGCGGTGAAGAAGAGCGGGATCGTGCTGCCTTGCTTCTGCTCCTCGGCCAGCGCCGCCTGCGAGGCGAGGCTGCCGATGGTGATAATGGCATCGACCTTGTTGGCGATGAAGGCATCGGCCATCTTGGCGGCGGTGGGTGCGTCAAGTTCGGCGTTGCGCAGATCGAAGGTCACGGTCTGGCCCTCGACCATGCCGGCCTGGATAAACGCCTGCTTGGCCCCTTCGCGGGTGAAGTCGAGGGCGGGGTGGGTGGCCGTCTGCAAGATGCCGATGGTGTAGTGCTTGCCTGTCGCCGAGCCGGTGGTGGCGGTAGCCTGCGTGCCACCCGTCGCCGTCGTGGCAGTGGGGGCGCTGGGGGCGGTCGTGGCGGTGGCGCCACCGGTGGCCGTGGTCGCCGTGGCTTCGCTGCCGGTGGCGGTGGTGGCGGTAGCTTCGCCGCCGCCGGTGGCCGTGGTCGCCGTGGCTTCGCTGCCGCCGGTGGCCGTGGTCGCGGTGGCGCCGGTCAGCGGGGTCGGCCCGCCGGTGTCCGGGGTGGGGCCGCAGGCGGACAGCAGCATCCCGAGCGCCAGCACCAAGCTCAACCACGGGAGGACGGCGCCTTTGCGCGGCAGCCCGGCTCGCGTTTTGGTGTGTGCACTGTTCATCGTGAAGGTTCCTCCTTATCACATAAAGCCATAGCCCAGCCCCGCGGACCTTATCAGTACAGCAACATGCGGTCCGACGCCACTTCGGTGCCCCGCAGGGCGAAAAACCTGTCGACCAGCGAGCGCACCGTCTGGGCCTGACGCTCCGCTCCGGCCAGATCGAGAATGACCTGCCCCTCATGCATCATCAGCGTGCGCGTGCCCACGTGCAACGCCAGACTCATATTATGGGTGACCATCAACGCGGTCAGGTGCGCATCGGCGATCAGCCGGGCGGTGAGATCGACGATGGTGGCGGCGGTGGCCGGGTCCAGGGCCGCCGTATGCTCGTCCAGCAAGAGAACATCGGGCTTCTGCAACGTCGCCATGAGCAGGGTCAGGGCCTGGCGCTGCCCGCCCGACAGCAGCCCGGCGCGGGTGTGCAGCCGGTTCTCCAGCCCGATGCCCAGGCGGGCCAGTTGCTCGCGGAAGACGGCCCGGCGGCTGTCGGTCACGCCGCGGCCCAGCCCGCGCCCGCGCCCGCGCAGCAGCGCCATGGCCAGGTTCTGTTCGATGGTCAGGTTGGGCGCCGTGCCGGCCAGCGGATCCTGGAAAACGCGCCCGATCCAGCGCGCGCGCCGGTCCTCGCTCAGGTTGGTACACTCGTGCCCGCCGACGGTGATCGTCCCGCTGTCGGGCGGGAACACGCCGGCGATGAGGTTGAGCAGCGTGGACTTGCCCGCGCCGTTGCCGCCGATAATGGTGACGAACTCGCCCGGCTGGAGGCTGAGGTCAATTCCCCGAATGGCGCGGACTTCGTTGACGCTGCCGGGGTAGAAGGTCTTGACGACGCTGCGCAGGGCCAGGGCGGGCCGGCCCGCCGGGCGGGGGGCGGGCGCGGGGGCCGGCTGGGCGGTGGTGGGCGAGGTGGTCATGGGGCGCCGGCCTTCCCCGCCGAGCTGCGCCGGGCGCGGGCCAGGCTGCGCATCCCCAGGCGGCTGCGTACCGCCGGCACCAGCAGCGCGATGAGCACGATGAGCGCGCTCGCCAGCTTGTAGTCGGTCGGCTCGATGGTGAAGACTTGCTGGACCTGAGTGGCGGCGATGATCAGTTGGAAGACAATCGCCCCGACCACGGCGCCGGCCAGCCCGGCCAGCACCCCGCTGCCGTGGATCAGCGCCTCGCCCAGGATGACGGCGGCCAGGCCCGTGAGGATGGCGCCTGGCCCCAGCGTAATATCCGAGTAGCTCAACTGTTGGGCCAGCACCGCGCCGGAGAGCCCGCACAGCCCGTTCGCCACCGCCAGCCCCAGGATCTTCATGCGGTCGGTGTTGACCCCCAGCGCGCGGATCATGCGCGGATTATCGCCGGTGGCCCGCAGGGCGATGCCCTGTTCGGAGTTGAGCCACCAGAAGCAGAGCGCCACCATGATCACGGTTATGACCAACAACACCACGCTGGCGCGGAAATCGCCACGCCCCGCCAGCGCGCCGAAGACCGGGGCCAGCCAGGCGCCCAGCGGGCCGGCGTCGCCGTTCGCGCCGGAGTAGATCGTGTCGGCGTTGAACAGCGAGATGTTGGACCCGTTCATCACGCGCAGATTGATGGTGAACATGCTGATGGCGACGAGGATGGAGGCGAGCAGCCCGTTGATTTTCAGCGCGGCGTGCAGCAGGCCGGTGGCGAGTCCGGCCAGGGCGCCGGCTACCGTGGCGGCCACCAGGGTGAGCCAGGGGTTCCAGTGGCCGAAGCTGATCAACGCGGCGGTGACGGAGGCGCCGAAACCCAGGCTGCCGTCGACCGTTAAATCGGGGAAGTCGAGAACTCGGAAGGTCAGGTAGACCGCGATGGCCAGCCCGGCAAAGGCCAGGCCGCTCGCCAGTGCGCTGATCCAGGGCGCCAGCGCCCGCGCGGCTTCAACATCCAATCGTCGCTCACCTCCGCCGGCCTGTGCGAACCCGGCTGTGGCATGACATAACTGCGCAGGATACTTCCGCCATTATAGCGAGGCACTGCCGCAAATGCAATAGGTGGCCTGGTTCAGACTTCGGCGCCCCTCACTACTTGTCACTCTGAACGCGGCGAAGAGTCTCGTCGTTTGAGCGACAAGCCGGATTCCCGGTGACAGACGGCTCAGGCTTCGGCGCGGGGGAAAACCCAGATCAGGCGGGCGACCTCTTCGCCGACCACCACCGGCTCCGGGTCGTCGGCCACCTGCACGGTGAAGGTGTGGTTGAACTTGAGCACGAGGTCGACATGCAACAGGGCGTCGGGCACCAGGCCGTTGCGCTGCAAGAAGGCCAGCAACTGCGGATCGACTTCCGCCTCTTCCGAGATACGCTCGATCTGCAGGTCGTCGCCGGGCGCAGCGTCGGCCAGCACCATGCGGTTGCGGGGAGCGCGCAGGGCCAGCCCCGGAATGGGATTGCCGTGCGGACAGCGCGTCGGGTTATGCAGCAGCTTGATGATGCGCTGCTCCATGCGCGGGCTGAGCGCGTGCTCAAAGCGCACCGCTTCTTCGTGCGCTTCGTGCCACTCCAGCCCCAGGATGTCGGTGAGGAAGCGCTCGGTGAGCCGGTGCCGCCGGATGATGATGCGGGCGAGGTCCAGCCCGGCGCGGGTGAACAGCACCTCTTTGTGCGGCGACAGGAGAATCAGCCCCGCGGTCGCCATCCGCTGCAGGGTGGCGGTGACGGTGGACGGGGCCACGCGCATCCGCTCGGCCAGCCGCACGCCGATGACGGTCTTGCCCTCATCCTGCATGCTGTAGATCGCTTCCAGGTATTCCTGGATCGTCGGGCTGATCTCAGCCGCCGCCGCCCGGATGGCCTCGTCGTCGGCCAGCGGCGTGGTATAGACGGCGGCCAGATCCGCCGCCGTCGCCGGAAGCCGGCTCTTGGGATCTTGCTCGATCATAACTACCAGTATACCAAAGTCGCCGCCTTTCGCCCAGGCACGCGCCGTAGATCGGTTGCTGAGATACTCGCGTGAGGCCAAGCAGCGCGGAGATCTAGAGCGCCTCCTCCGCCTGCAAGATGCCGTAGGCGGCGGCGGTGTCGCGCAACACGTGGACCATTTCCGTGGCGGCGCGGGGCAGGCGCCCGCCGCGCGCCAGTTGGACCACGGCGCTGTCGCGGTAGAGCGGGGGCAGGTCGCTGACCTGCACTTCCACCAGCCGCCCGTTCGCCAAGTCGTCGGCAACCAGGGTGCGGGTGAGCATGGCGGCGCCGATGCCGCGCAGCAACAGGTGGCGGATCGTGCCCGCGGGCACCTCGACGAGCGGGCTGGCTTCGCCCACGGCGCGCGTCAGCAGGGCGGTGAGGCTGGGACTCCACTGCACCAGCAAGAAGGGCCGGTGGGCCTGCACCACCTGGGCCAGGGGCAGTGGGCCAGGCGCCGGGGCCTGGCTCGCGGGCACTACCAGCGCCAGCGCCTCGCGGAAGTGCAGCAGGGGCAGCATGTCGGTGCCGTAGAAGGGCCAGCTCAGGATGCCCAGCTTGACCAGCCCGTCGTTTAGCATCTCGACCACCTGGTTGCTCTGGGCGGCGCGCACAAACACCTCGGTCTGCGGATGCAGCACGCAGAAGCGGGCCACGGCCTCGGTCAGGAAGCCGACCGTCAGCGATTGCACCAGGCCCAGCGTCACCCGGCCCCGTTCGCCGGTCTGCGTGGCGCGCGCCGCTTCCACGCCTTCTTCCAGCACCTCCAGCACGCGGCGCGCGTAGGGCAGGAACTGCTCGCCGCGCTCAGTCAGGGTGAGATTGCGCCCGCCGCGCGTGAACAACCGGCCGCCCAGCGTGCGCTCCAGGGCGGCGATCCGCGCGCTGATCGTGGGCTGGGTGATGTCGAGGGCGCGCGCCGCCCGGCTGAAGCTGCCCTCGCGCACGATCCGCTCGAAAGCCCGTAACTGGTCGATATCCATACGCTGTTCCTGCTCCATAAAAACATTCTATCGATATTATAGCATCCATTATCTTGATTTATAGCCCGATGGGTGCTAAGATCGTCCGGGAACGGTGTTTTTGCGCCCCTTATTGGCGTCGCTGCCTGCTTTCTTGGACAGGATCAGGCGATTGTAGTACAATCGAATCAGAGTAGTGAGTCGCCCGGCGGGATCGACCGCTTCCGCCGCCGGGGCAATGATGCCCGGCCGCACTGCCCCTGTCCGGGCCGCATCACTGCCCAACTTGTGCTTCGGAGGCATGGAATGGCAACGGTTTCAGAGCCGGCCGGCAAGGTCGCGCCGGCGGAAGTTGCGACAGGGTCGTCGTCACGGACGCGCCCGCGCACCTGGTTCGAGCGCAACCACTTCTGGCTGCGCCGCCTGCACTCGTTGACCGGCGTGGTGCCGGTCGGCGGCTTTTTGATCTATCACTTCTGGGAAAACGCCACCGCTCTGCAAAGCAATACCAAGTGGGACGAGATGGCGGTCCACGCCCGCGATATTCAACTGCTGTTTTTTGTCGAGTTCGGGCTGATTTTGCTGCCCCTCCTCTATCATGCGCTGTACGGCCTCTTTATCGCGTCGTATGCGCGCGTGAACGTCGCCGCTTACGGTTATGCGCGGAACCGCCTGTTCATGTGGCAGCGCGTCACGGGCATTATCCTGGTGCTGTATATCGTCTATCACGTGATGGTGTTGCGCTTCGGGGCCTTCGCCTCGGGCGCTGCCTCCTATGACATCATGGCCCAGCACTTGAGCAATCCCCTCATCTTTGCTTTCTACACAGCCGGCATCCTGAGCGCAAGCTTCCATCTGGGTAACGGGCTTTGGGCTTTCTTGATTACCTGGGGCCTGACCGTGGGCAAGCGGTCGCAACGGATCTCGCAGTGGGTCACGACGGCCATCTCGGTGGCGATGAGTGTCCTGGGCATGGCGATTATCATCGCGATTGTCGCCAGCCGGGGCGGCTTCACGCTGTAAAGGAGACGACAGATGCCGAAAATTATCGTCGTCGGGGGCGGCCTGGCCGGCCTGTCCTCCACGATCAAAATCACCGAGATGGGGATACCGGTTGATCTCTTCTCGATTGTGCCGGTGCGGCGCTCGCACTCGGTTTGCGCGCAGGGCGGCATTAATGCCGCCGTCAACACCAAGGGTGAAGGCGACTCCGTCTGGCAGCACTTCGACGATACAATCTATGGCGGCGATTTCCTCGCCAACCAGGGCGTGGTCATGGGCATGTGCGAAGCCGGACCCTCGATCATCTTCCTGCTCGACCGCATGGGCGTGATGTTCAACCGCACGCCCGAAGGCAACATCGACTTCCGCCGCTTCGGCGGTACCAAGCACCACCGCACGGCCTTTGCGGGGGCGACCACCGGCCAGCAGTTGCTGTACGCGCTCGATGAGCAGGTGCGCCGCGAGGAAGCCGCGGGCATGGTCCGCAAGTTCGAGGGCTGGGAGTTCCTCAGCGCCGTGATCGACGACAACGGCGTCTGTCGTGGCATCGTGGCCCAGGACATGAAGAGCATGGCGATCCGCGCCTTCCCGGCGGATGCCGTGATCCTGGCGACGGGCGGGCCGGGCCTCATCTTCGGCCTCTCGACCAACTCGATGATCAACACGGGCACGGCGGCGAGCGCTGTCTACCAGCAGGGCGCCCTCTATGCCAACGGCGAGTTCATCCAGGTCCACCCCACCGCGATCCCCGGCGAAGACAAGCTGCGGCTGATGTCCGAGTCGATCCGCGGCGAGGGCGGGCGCGTCTGGACGTACAAGGACGGCAAGCCCTGGTATTTTCTGGAGGAGACCTATCCTGAATACGGCAACCTGGTGCCGCGCGACATCGCCACCCGCGAGATCTTCCACGTCTGCGTCGATCTGGGCCTGGGCGTGGACGGCCAGAACCAGGTCTACCTCGACGTGAGCCATCTCGACCCGCACATGCTCGAAGTCAAGCTGGGTGGCGTGATGGAGATCTACCGCAAGTTCGTGGGCGACGACCCGGTCAAGGTGCCGATGCGCATCTTCCCCGCCGTGCACTACTCGATGGGCGGCCTCTGGGTGGACAACGAGCACGGCATGACCAACATCCCCGGCCTGTTCGCCGGCGGCGAGGCCGATTACCAGTACCATGGGGCCAATCGCCTGGGCGCCAACTCGCTGCTGTCCTGTATCTACACCGGCCTGCACGTGGTGGGGCCGAATGCCGCGGAGTACGCAAAGGATGCGGCGCGCGGCAGCGACTCCGTGCCGTCGAGCGTCTTTGACGCTGAAGTGGCGCGGCAGAACGAGAACAACGACTGGCTCAAGCGGGCCAACGGCAAGGAAAACCCCTACGTGCTGCACCGCGAACTGGGCCAAATCATGACCAACAACGTGACCGTGGTACGCTACAACGACAAGCTGCGCGAGACCGACGGCAAGATCCAGGAGTTGATGGGCCGCTATCGCAACCTCGCGGTGCCCGATAAGAGCGAGTGGTCGAACCAGCCGCTCCTGTTCAGCCGCCAGCTCTGGAACATGCTCGTGCTGGCGCGCGTGATCACGCTCGGTGCGCTGCGCCGCGACGAGAGCCGGGGCGCCCACTACAAGCCGGAATTCCCCAAGCGCAACGACGCCCAATGGCTGAAAACCACGCTGGCCCACTTTGCCGGGCCGGCGGAAGCACCCGAATTCAGCTACCAGGCGGTGGATATTTCGCTTCTCCCGCCGCGGTCGCGCGATTATAGTGGCAAGACCAAGCAGCCGGAGGCGCCGCCCGCGCCCGCGCCCGCGCCCGCTGCGGCGCCTGCGGGCAACGGCGGCACGACCGTCACGCTGGCGCCCACCGCAAAGGGCGCAGGCAACGGCGCAGCGGCTGCGGCGACCGGCGGAGAAAAGATCGAGTCGGGGCGCGACTAAGCGCGCGTGTAACTGTGCCGCCCCGGTCCGCGCGGACCGGGTGGGGCACCGAGGAGGACAGCAATCGTCATGGCTACGCCAACCACTCCGGCGGGTCGCGCCGCCGCCCCGACGGGACCCGCCCAACGCATGGTGGAACTACGCATTCTCCGCCAGGACAAACCCGCCGGGGCCACCGGCGCCGATCCGCGCTGGGAAGAATTCAGCGTGCCCTATCGCCAGGGCATGAACATCATCTCCTGCCTGCAAGCCATCCAGCGCAACCCGGTGAACAAGGCCGGGCAGCCGACCCAGCCCGTGGTCTGGGAGAGCAACTGCCTGGAAGAGGTCTGCGGCGCCTGCACCATGGTCATCAACGGCAAGGTGCGCCAGGCGTGCTCGGCCCTGGTCGATAACCTGACCCAGCCGATCACGCTGGAGCCGTGCCACACCTTCGCGGTGGTGCGCGACCTGATCGTGGACCGCTCGCGCATGTTCGAGACGCTGAAGAAGATCAAGGGCTGGGTGCCCATCGACGGCACCTATGACCTCGGCCCCGGCCCCAAGATGAACGAGGCCGACCGGCAGATCTCCTATGTGCTCTCGACCTGCATGACCTGCGGTGCCTGCCTGGAAGCCTGCCCCAACGTGAACGACTCGACGCCGTTCATCGGGTCGTTCGCCCTCAACCAGGTGCGCCTGTTCAACAGCCACCCCACCGGCGCCATGATCGCCGAGGAGCGGCTGGAGGCGCTGATGGACGAGGGCGGCATCGCCTACTGCGACAACGACCAGAACTGCGTGCGCGTCTGCCCCAAGGGCATCCCGCTCACCGACAGCATCGCCGAGATGAACCGCCAGGTCAACTTCTACGCGATCAAGAGCATTTTGAACAAGTAGTCTACTCGCTACAACGCGCCGCCCCCGCCGTCCACAAACCGGTCAGAGAACCGGGACAGGACAGCGGGGGCGGCGCGTTTTCGCTTTCCGCAATTAGCGTGTGCTGCTTAGCTGCGCATGACGACGCGGCGGTAGCTTTCGCCGTAGGGCACGCCGGCCAGGGCGCCGGTCTCGGCGGCGCGGGTGCGGATACGCTCGGCCAGTTCCTCCGGCGGGCCGATCTGGCTGGCGTGGTGCTTGAGCGCCGCGATCTTCTGGTCCAGCGTCTCGGTGATGTCGCTGACCACGTTCGGCTGGTCCGATCCCCAGAGGTAGATCTCCTTCACCTTGTGCGGCTCCAGGCCCTCCTCGGTGATCTGCTCGTGGTATTGCAGGGGATCGCGCGCCGTGGGGTAGATCGCGTCGACGGTCGCCGTGCCGACGGCGCGGTGGTCCGGGTGGTTGATGAACTGGTTGTTATAGAACAGCGTCAACGGGTCGTGGACCATGACCGCGTAGGGCCGGTAGCGGCGGATCAGGCGGGTGATGTCGCCGCGCAGCTTCAGGTCGGGCTGGACCAGGCCGTCGGGGTAGCGCAGGAAGACCACTTCCTCCACGCCCACCTCGCGCGCGGCGGCAAGCTGTTCCTGCTCGCGGGTGCTCGACAGCCGGGCGTTGGTCATGGTCTTGTCCGGCGTGCCCTTGTCGCCGCTGGTGACGACCACGTAGACGACATGGCGGCCCGCCGCCACCCATTTGGCGATGGTGCCGGCGGAGCTAAACTCGGCGTCGTCCGGGTGCGCGCCGATCAACAGCACCGTGGTCGGGCGTTCCGGCTGGCCTTCGACGGGCGGTGCCTGTGGCGGGCCGACTACCTCCAGCGGGGCGGGTGCGGGCAACGTCGCCGCCTGCGCCGGGGCGACCCCGGTGGTATCCTTCACATCGCCGGTCCCGGCAACGCTTTCGCTACTTTCAGATTGTGCCATTCCAATTTTGCGGTCCCCGTGGGCGGGGAACCGCACTGCCTCCTTTCGGGTTGCGATTGCTTATTCTACCGCTGGGGGCGGCGCGGGCCGTTCATCGCCGATCAGGCTGAAATCGGTTTCGGTCGCGCCCAGCTCGCACAGCAGGGCGCGCACCTCTTCATGGCGCGGCGTGGGGCCGACGGTGACGACCACGCCGCCCTCGCGCACGCGCTGCTCCAGTTGCTGGGCATGGGCCTCGGTCAGCCCCACGCCGGTGAGCACGCCGACGATGCCGCCGGTGCCCGCCCCGACCACGGCGCCGCCGAGCGCGGCCATGAGCGGTCCGGCGGCGAGCAGCGGCCCCAGCCCCGGAATCATCAGCACGCCGGCCCCGATTAGCCAGCCGCCGATGCCGCCCAGCACACCGCCGAGCGTGGCTCCGGTCTCGGCACCCTCATGGCCGGCTTCCTCTTCCGCCTCGACCACCGGGTCGTTCATAATCACGCTGACATCCGCCGGGGCGAAGCCGTGCGCCTGCAGCGCCTGGATCGCGGCGGCCGCTTTCGCCCGGTCGGCGAAGACGCCCACCGCCACTTCCGATGACATACGCCGTTCCTTCGTTTGCTATAGCCGCGTCGATTTGGGCCGATGCAGTTGCCGCCAGCGCCGCTGGCGATCAACCAGGATCTCGATATTCTCGTAGGTATCGTTGCCTTGCGCGGTGCGCGCTTCGATCACCCAGGGTTCGATGCGTTCCCAGACCGGCTCCATGCTGTTCAGCACATCAAACAGCAGATCTTCGCTCAGCAACCCGTGATCGACCAGCGAGCCGACCAATTCCCAGTAGCCCAGGACGCTGTCCAGCCGGTTGCGTTCCTGGGTGCCGGGGGGATAGCGGTGGCTGACCTCGCTCCAGGGGCCGGGGCGAAACTCGCGCAAGAACCAGTTCTCGTTCTCCAGGAACCGCGGATCCTGCCGCGTACGGAACAGTTGCAACATTAGCTTAGCGTCTTCATGGGTCGGGATGCCCATACTTGCGTGTGCCTCCTGCCTGTGTGATTCGCTCGCCCCAGTATAGCAGAGTGGGCGTGGGCCTGCCGAGCGGCGTGGTCTGGTGCGCCGGGCGTTTGTGGGCCTCCTGAGATGCGCTGCCGGATAGGGCGCAGATCAATTTTTGTGCCGCCCTGCGACAAAACCGCCGGCCACTCGGAGCCATCAAGACAAAGAGTCCGTTCATCGAGGAGCGGCGCGCCGATGCCCGTCCGCCGCAGGGCGGCCTGCCGCTAGGTCGCGCGACGGATTGACAGCGGCCTGGGCGCTGTGCTATAACAGAGGCAACCGAATACCGAGAAGGCAATGACGGAGACTCAGTAGGGCCGGAGCGGCAACCAGGCAGAGAGCGCGCGGGTGGTGCGAGCGCGCGGCGACCTCCGGCGGCGAATTACCCTCTGGAGCCTGTGGCCGAACGCGGCAGATGCCGCCGGTAGGCTGCTCACGGGAGCGCCCGTTACCGCGCCCCGCGTCGGAAGACGCGGTGAGGTCCCGCGCCGCGAGGCCGGGATGCAAGCACGGTGGTACCACGAGCCGGTCTCTGACCCTCGTCCGCGCAACAGCGGGCGGGGTTTTTTGTTGCCCTGGACAGGAGCAGCGATGCAGTTCTTTTTAGGCGATGAGTTGCTGGCGCGGGCGCCGGAGTATATGGTGGCGCTGGTGGTGGCGCGCTTCACAAACGCGCCCGGCGCCGCGGCGGCGGAGTGGGCCGCGGGGTTGCTGGCCGATGCCGCGGCCACGCTGCCGGAGCGGCTGGCACCGCCCGCGCCCGGCGTGGACGCGACCAACCCGGTCGCCCTGGTGCGGGCCGACCCGCGTGTGGCCGTCTGGCGCGAGGCGATGCAGGGGTTCGCCATCAACCCCAACCGCTACCCGAGCAGCATCGAGGCGCTGGCGAGCCGCGTGGTCAAGGGCGGCCAGGTTCCGTCGGTGACGGCGCTGGTGGACCTGGCGAACGCGGTAGCCTTGCGCCACGTGGTGCCGCTGGGCGCGCACGACCTGGATGCGCTGCCCGCCGACCTGGGTGTGCGGCTGAGCCGGGCGGGCGACACGTTTGCGACCGACGGGGCAACCGAGGCCGTCCCGCCGGGCGAGCCGGTCTATGCCGCGGGCCGGTCCGTGCGCACGCGCCGCTGGATCTGGCGGCAGGCCGACCAGGGCCGCATCACCGCGCAGACCACGCGGCTATTGTTCCCGATCGATGGGTTTCATGGGCAGACCGACGGCGTGGTGCTGGCCGCGGCACAGGATCTGTACGATCTGCTCAGCAGCCTCGGTCCGGCGAGCCTGGCCCTGTACCGGCTCGACGCCGGATGCCGGGCCGTCGAGTTGGTTGATATACCGAACGTGACGGCGCCGGACATCCGGGCGCTGCCCATCGCCGGCGACCTGCGCGCCCAGTTCGCGCGCCTGGCCGGGGCGCCACAAGTGACGATACCGGGCACCTCGCGTGCCCCCGAACAGGAGCAGAAGACAATGACAGAGCCACAAACCGCGCCTCCGCGGCCCGCCGGGGAGGTGAGCACCGACGAAGCCGGCATCCGCGAGGTGCTGGAACGCGGTGTCGAGATTATCGAGGTCCGCGCCGACCTGGAGAAGGAACTGCGCTCCGGGCGCCGGTTGCGCGTCAAGCTGGGCATCGACCCCACCGGCCCGCGCATCCACATCGGGCGCGCCGTGACCCTGCGCAAGATGCGCCAGTTCCAGCGCCTGGGCCACCAGGCCGTGCTGATCGTGGGCGATATGACCGCGCTGATCGGCGACGCCTCGGACAAGGACGCCGAGCGGCCCATGCTGGCCAGCGAGCAGGTGCGCGAAAACATGCGCACCTACGTCCAACAGATCGGCCTGGTCGTGGACGTAGACAAGGCCGAGTTCCAGTACAACAGCACCTGGCTGGATGCGCTCAGCTTTAAGGATGTGATCCAACTTGCCAAGCATTTTAGCGTGGCCCAGATGATCCAGCGCGAGAACTTCCGCAATCGCTGGGACGAGGGCGAGCGTATCGGGCTGCACGAGTTGCTCTACCCGCTGATGCAGGGCTACGACTCGGTGGCGATCAAAGCCGACGTGGAACTGGGCGGCACCGACCAGTTGTTCAATGTGATGGCCGGGCGCAAGCTGCAGGAAGTGTTCGAGCAGAAGCCGCAGAACATCCTGCTGACCGGCATGGTGCTGGGCCTCGACGGGCGCAAGATGAGCACCAGTTGGGGCAACGGCGTCTTCATCAACGATGCGCCGGTGGACCAGTACGGCAAGATGATGTCGGCCAGCGATGATCTGATCGTGCCTTACCTGGAGTCCTGCACCGACGTGCCGATGACCGAGGTGCGCACCATCGCCGCCGATCTACAAAGCGGCAAGGCGCATCCCAAAGAGGTGAAAAAGTTCCTGGCCTGGCAGATCGTCAACCTGTATCACGGGGCCGATGCCGCCAACTTTGCCCAGGCCGAGTTCGAGAAAGTGTTCGAGCAGCGCAGCGCGCCGAGCGACATCCCGGCGGTGACGGTGCCCGCCGTCGAGACGCGCGTGGTCGACTTGTTGCTGGCGACCGGCCAGGCGCCGAGCAAGGGCCAGGCCCGCCGCGTGATCGAGCAGGGCGGCGTCGAGATCGACGAGCAGCGCGTCACCGACGTGAACGCGACGGTGCTGCCGCGCGACGGCATGCTGATCAAGTTTGGCCGGCGCAGCTTTGTCCGCCTGCAAGTGGGCTGAGCAGTCTGTCAACGGGGATTGTCATTCTGAGCGCAGCGAAGAATCTCCGTCTTGTAGGCCAACCGACGAGGCTCTTCGCTGCACTCAGAGTGACAAGCCTGGTGTGACGGCCTGCTGAGCCGGGCGATCCGGGACAGGTGGGTACCGGTAATGCGGGCCGTTAGTCCCTGGCAAGTTATGGCGTCCCATGTGATAATGTACGGTAAGTACGGGGGCCGCGGCGACTATGCCGGACTGACGATTTACCTGTCGCCCGCCCCCGCATCCTCCTGTACTCTACCAGCCGGCCGGGCTGTCCGCCGGTCCAGCAGATCGAGTATGCCGGTATGCCCACCTCCGTGGATGCCCCCAATGTTGTCCCGGCCGTAATCCCCCGCGCGGGACTGCGCATCCTGAGCGCCGCCTGGTGGCCCTACCTGGTGGCGACGGTGGCCGCCGTGCTGCTGCGCTGGCCCACGCTGTCAAACCGCATGCTCACAACAGATGAGCCGGCCTATTTGCTGCAGGCCGCGCGGCTGCACTCATGGGAAACGTTCGCCTACGCCTATCTCTACCGCACCGAAACCAAGACCCAGATCGGCCTGGTTCCCTACCTGATCGCGCAACTGATCGACCCCGGTAACGCCATCCTGATCGTGCGCGTCTTCGTGCTGCTGGCGCTGATCATAAGTTGCTGGCTGTTGATCGCCTTCGCGCGGCGCTTCCTGGGCGGGCCGCTGACCGGCCTGGTGGCGGCGTTGCTGTCGGCCTTCTATGTGGCGACCGGCTCCGGCTATTTCACGGCGCCGACGATCCTGGGCGAGTTCTGGCTGGGGGCTAAGCTGGAGTACTTCCAACTGCCGTTCATCCTGGCCTGCCTTTATGGGGTGGCCTGGGGCAGCGGGGTGGGGGGCGAGCGGCCCCGCCACGCCGATTGGGGCTTGTTCGGCGCCGGGCTGGCCTGGGCTGTGGCCGTGCTGATCAAGCCGGGCGCCATCCTGGCCGGCCCGGTCTGCGTGCTGAGCCTGCTGATGCTCTGGCCGGCCACAGTGCCGCCCCGGCAACGCCTGCCCGCGCAGGCGCGAGCGGTGGGGGCGTTCGTGCTCGGCGCGGCTCTGCCGGTGGTCCTGGTGTTCGCGCCCTATGTGCTGCGCCCCTCCACGCTGGCGGAACTGCGCTTCAACCTGCTCGATCTCAACTCCAGCTACGCGGTCGGCCCGCCGCTGATCGTGCGCGTCCCGGCGCTCTTGCTGGGCATCCCGCGTATCCTGGCGGTGCTGTTTCTGATCGCGCCCGTGCTGGTGGGCCGCCGGTTGCGCGGCCGGCCCCCGACCACCGCCCAGCGCGTGCTGCCCATGGTACTGCTGGCGGTGCTGGCGCTCTTTATCGGCTACCTGCCCGGCCAGGCCCTGTTGCACTACCTGATCCCTATCGTGCCGCTGATGGCGCTCGCCGTCTGCAGCTATATGGGGCTGTTCCTCGACGACCTGCGAGCGCGCGGGCGCCAGGGGCTGGCGCGCAGCTTCACTTTCGCGCTGGCCCTGGCCTACCTGGCATTCCAGGCCCAGGCACTGCTGGCCTATCCGGGCGTGGCCACGCGGGATTACTACCTGGACGAGGACCGCACGCACTTCGATCTCGACGGCATCGTCGCCTACATCAAGACGCACACCGCCCCCACCGACCCGGTCTGGGTCTACTACGACGCGCCCGAGATCAACATGCTCAGCGGGCGCCCGCCCGCCACCGCCGATCCCCAGGCCGACTGGCTCACCTTCCTCTGGGCCGACCCCTGGTTCGACCGCACGCTGGCCGCGCTGCAGGCCGAGCCGCCCAAGTTGATCATCGGCGTCAACCATCCCCATCTCTACTTCGCCCGCGCCGTGCCGATCACCGAGGTGCCGAAGGTGCGCACACTGGTGGCTAGCGATTATCGCTGCGATGCCGCGCTACTGCGCGGCGCCATCATCTGTACGCGGCTCAAGTAGCGTCTGACCTCTCCCCACCATCCGCAATCGCCGGTCATGCCGTCGCGCGGGATCGCAGCCCGAGGCTGCGGCGATCCCGCGCATCCTCCTGCCGTTTTGGCACAGACATTGCTCCTTTACCAGCAAAGATGTTTCCGCACTACATTCGCTGTAGGTTGCGATAGCCCCCCTGGGCGCGGCACGGACTTGCAGCGGCACGACGGCCATACGGCTGTGATTCTCCTGGAGGTACTCGGTGATGGGCACGTTTCTTCGCTCCCGCAGCGCTGGGCGGCGGTGGCAGCATTCGGTAATTGTGGTTTTACTCCTGGTCAGTAGCCTGCTGCTGGGTGCGTGCGATCTGGGCGGTAGCTCCCCGCCGGCGAGTAACACGCAGCCGCCATCCGCGCAACAGCCGGCCACCACGGCTCCCGGCAGCGGGCAGAGCAACCCCAGCGGCGGCAACGGCGGCAGCCTCGGGGGCGGCACCGGTAGCAGCGACAACACGCCCGCGACCGCCACGCAGAACAGCGGGGCGGTGAGCCAGCCGGGGCCCTCCACCGCCATTTTCGATAAGATGGCGGGGGCTATTCCAGTGAATTCGACGGACCCCTCCGGCCAGCCCGTGGTGCAGATGGTGCAGCACATGGGGCCGGGCGTGGTCACGGTGGTCAATAGCCTCAACCCCGCGGCGACCGGCGGCTATGGCGGCGAGGCCCGCGGCAGCGGCGCCATCATCGACCCGCAAGGCTACATCATCACCAATAATCACGTCGTCGAAGGCCAGCAATCGCTCGTCGTCATCTTCGCCGACGGCAAGAAGCAGCAGGTTCAACTCGTGGGCACCGCGCCGGACAGCGACCTGGCCGTGCTCAAAGCCAGCGGCACCATGCCCGCCGTCATTCCGATGGGCGACTCGGATAAGCTGCTGCCGGGTGAAACGGTCGTCGCCATTGGGTCGGCCCTCGGCGAGTTCGTCAATAGCGTGACTGTCGGCGTTGTCAGCGGTCTCCATCGTGAGTTGGATGAAGGCAACGGCGTGACCATTTCCGACCTGATCCAGACAGACGCTGCGATCAACCATGGTAATTCCGGTGGCCCGCTGCTGAACCTCGACGGCGAGTTGATCGGCATCAATACCCTCGGTGTTACCAGCGCCGGCCAGGGTGATATCGCGCAGGGCCTGGGCTTCGCGATCCCGTCGAATACTGTCAAGAACGTCGCGCAGCGCATCATGAAGGGCGGCGGCACAGGGCAGCAGGCATCCAACCGCCCGTACCTGGGCGTGCGGGTGCAACTGGTCAACCCGCGTCTGGCGTCCTACTATAACCTGGTGGACACCAACGGCCAGTTGCTCAATCGCGGCGAACTGGTCACCGAGGTGTTGCAGGGCACGCCCGCCGAGGCCGCCGGCTTGCAGCCCGGCGACGTGATCGTCGGCGTGGACAACCAGCAGATCGACAGCCAGACCACGCTCGGCGATGTGCTGGCGAATCACAATGCCGGCGATACGGTGACGATGACCATCATCCGCGCGGGCAAGCAGGGCACGGTCCAGGTCCGGCTGGGCCAGGCGCCCGGCTGATCCCCGCCCTGTTAAAACGCACCCACCCCGGCTCATCGCCGGGGTGGGTTTTTGTTGGCGCTGGGATGGCGGGCCGGTTTCAAACCGGCCCCTACACCGCCACCGAGCAGCGGACTATTCGGCGGCTTCGGCGACCACGCGCGGGCGGAACTCGGGCGCCGCTTCCAGCACCTGCGCGCAGACCTCGTAGCGGCCAAAGCTGGGCATCAGGTAGGCGCCGGCCACTTTCTTATAGGCATAGCTCAACAGTTCCTGGGCCATGGCGATGCCCTCCTGGCGGCCGTTGGCCCCGGCAGCATGCATGCGGGTGCGCGCCCAATCGGGGATGGTGATGCCCGGCACCTCGTTGTGCAGAAACTCGGCGTGCCGCCCGCTTTGCAGTGGCAAAATACCCATCAGGATGGGCAGCTTGAAATCGCCCACGAGGTCGAGCGTCTTGTCGAGCCATTCCAGGTCGAAGAAGGGCTGGGTCATCACGAAGTCGGCGCCCGCTTCCATCTTCTGATAGAGCCGGTCGATCTCCAGGTCCAGGTCCCGCGCGTTGGGATTGAACGCGGCGCCAATCAAGAAGCTGGTCGGGCCGCCGATGGTGTTGCCCGCCACGTCGTAGCCCGCGTTCATCTTGCGCAGCAGCTTGATCAGCCCGATGCTGTCGATGTCGAACACGCCCGACGAGGCGATCTTCTCGACCGGATTGGGCGGGTCGCCGGTGAGGGCCAGGATGATGCGCTGGCCCATGGCGTGGGCACCCAGCAACTCGGCCTGCAAGCCAAGCAGCGAGCGGTCGCGCGTGCAGAAGTGGATGATCACCTCCGCGCCCACCTGCTGGCGCACCATGTTGCTGACGGCCATGACGCTCATCGAGGCCCGCCCGCGGGCGCTGTCGGTGATGTCCACGGCGCTGACGCCGCGGTCGTAGAGCATCTGCGCCCCGGCCAGCAGCTTGGCCGGGTTGATGCCGCGCGGCGGTTCGAGTTCGACGGTCGTGACGAACTCGCGGCCCAGCTTCCAGGCAAACGTACCGGGCTGCGCCGTCTCGCGCACGCTGCGCGCCTCGCCCTCGTCGGCCACCACGCTCGTGCCCTGCGTCTCGCCGTTGGCCGCACTGTACGGCGTGACCAGCATCGGGTCGTGGTGGACGCTGGCCACGGCGGCGGCAACGGCATGGGCGCTCGTGGCCGATTCCTCGGCAGTTTCGCCTTGCAGGCGGCGGGCCAGTTCGCGGATATGCTCGGGCGTGGTGCCGCAGCAGCCGCCCAGGATGCGCACGCCCATCCGGGCCATCTGCTGGGCCTGCTCGGCCATGTAGGTGGGACCGGAGACATAGACGATGCGCCCGGCGACCACCTCGGGCCAGCCTGCGTTGGGCAGGGCGCTCAGCGGCGCGCGGGCCACGGCGGCCATGTCGGCCAGCACCCGCGCCATGCGCACCGGCCCGGTCGAGCAGTTCGCGCCCACCACGTCGGCCCCGGCGTCTTCCAGGGCGCGCAGCACCTCGGCGGGCGTGTTGCCGGCCTGGGTGCGCCCGTCTTCCTCGAAGCTCATCTGCGCCACGACCGGCAGATCGCACGACTCGCGGGCCGCGCGCAACGCGATCAACATCTCACGCAGATCCTTGAACGTCTCCAGAACGAGCAGGTCCACCCCGCCCTCCAACAAGCCCTCGATCTGCTCGCGGAAAATGTCGCGCGCCTCGGTCGCGGCGATGCGCCCCAGCGGCTGGATGGGGCGGCCCAGCGGCCCCACCGACCCGGCGATAAACACGGGCCGGCCCACGATCTCGCGGGCGTTGCCCGCCAGCTTCGCGCCGCGGAAGTTGATCTGCTCGACCTTGTCGCCCAGGTCGTAGGTGCTCAGCTTGAAGCGGTTGGCGCCGTAGGTGTTGGTCTCGATGATCTCCGCCCCGGCTTCCATATAGGCCTGGTGGATGTCGAGCACCAGCTTCGGCTGCGTGAGATTGCACTCGTCGAAGCAATAGTTGGCCGGGACGCCCTTGCTGTAGAGCATGGTGCCCATGGCGCCGTCGGCCACGATCACGCCGGGCCGGCGCAACCGTTCGAGGAAGGGGCTACTCGCCTGGGGCGTGGTCGCGGCTGGAGGCGATCCGTTCGTTTCGGATTCAGATGCTGCCATAGAGTTCTCCTGTATAACCTACCGAAAGTGTGCAACGCTAATTATACCGGAGGGGCCGGGGCACGGCAACCGGCACGCTGCGGTTATCCACTGTCACGGTGGATAACCTGGTGCATAAAGTGGTGGATAAAGGGGCTTGACGGCGCCGGGCGTCGGTGCTATGATGAAGGTGCTTCAGTAAATTGTTCTTCGGAACTATATATTGGGGTAGGGAAGCCGGAGGATCCGCAAGGATTGTCCGGCTTCCGTCTCTTTCCGGGCCGGGTTGCAACCGGCCCCTACACCGCGCTCGCAGGCCGGTTGAACCTTCCTACAGACGGGACTGTTGTAGGGGCCGGTT
>DASSGZ010000348.1:0-5434 GCA_035693165.1 Chloroflexia bacterium
GGCTGGCGTATACCCCATCCGCGTCAAGTTAAGGATTTCACAATCTTTGCGTGCCTGGCGCGGCTTGCTGGCCGTCGCCCTAGGCGCAATGGGGGCCGCCGGTTGCCCCACCTTGGCGCTGCCCCGACCACGCCACTGGCCGGACCGCAGCGGAAATACGCTTGGCCGGGCGGGGAGCAGGCGGGGAATCCCACCAAGCCGCCCACCGGATCGCTCCTCCACCAGATTGTGAAATCCTCAACTTGACGCGGATGGGATATACCCCACAAGCCGCCGGCTATGCTTACGAAGGCCGCCGGCGCGGCCTGATCTAGATCCGCCCTGGCCCGTGTCGCCGGTCTAGGGGCCGGGCCGCGGCGGGCGAAACCTGGGAAACGCGGTGCGTGTATTCAACTCGGACGAACTCGCACACTTCCGGGAGAGGGCCTCCGCTTTTGGCAAGGTGGGGCAGATATAGATGATCCAACATAGCGGGGGCCGGTTGGCGTGACCGGCCTCGCCGGGTATAGTCATCTGCTATGGGCTCAGGTAGTGCATTGGAGATAAGCAGTATGGACGAGCGAGAACAGGGTGGCGTGGCCGTGACCGAGCGGCCGGATGCCGCCCCCGGCGTCGATAGACCGCTGCCGCGCGCCAATTTCGCCACCGTGTTGCGGCACAGCGGCTTCCGCAACCTCTGGCTGGGGCAGGTGGTGTCGCAGATCGGCGACTACTTCGCCTTCCTGGCGTTGATGGTTGTCGTCAGCGGGTTCGAGTCGGAGGCCGCGGCCACCACCCAGGCGGTCTCGGGTCTGATGATCGCGCTGACCCTGCCGCGGTTGCTGTTCGGGGTGCTGGCCGGGGTCTTTGTCGACCGCTGGGACCGGCGGCGCACGATGATCGTCTCGGATGTGGTCCGCGCCGGGCTGTCGCTCGGCCTGATCCCCGCTTTCCTCAATCACCAACTGCTGGTGCTCTACGCCCTGGCCTTTGCCCTAGCGGCTGTCGGCACACTGTTCAACCCGGCCAAGGGCGCGCTCATCCCGCGCCTGGTGCCCGCCGAGCAGTTGACGGCGGCCAACGCCCTGTCGCAGACTTCGATGATGCTGGCCCAGTTCATCGGCCCGGCGCTGGCCGGGGCCACTTTCGCTGCTGCCGGGTCGGGCAACCAGTGGGTGGCCTTTGCCGTCAACGCGTTCTCATTTCTCATCTCCGCCGTGGCGATCCTGCTGATTCGCGTGCCCGGCGCCCAAACGGCCGCGCACCCCGCCGCCGGCAGCGCGGACGGGTCGGCGCTGCGCCAGGTCGGGCAGGATCTCCTGGTGGGCCTCAAGGCGCTGGTGCTGAACCGCACCATCGTCATCCTGGCCGTGGTGTTCGCCGTGCTGAACCTGGGCATCGGGGCGATCAATGTGCTCTGGATCGTCTTCTTGCGCACCCAGTTCGGCTTCACCGCCGCCGATCTGGCCTGGCGCATCAGCGTAGTCGATATTGCCTTTGCGGGGGGCATGGTCTTGTCCAGTGTGCTGGTGGGCAACTTCGCGGCGCACGTGGCGCCCAAGTGGCTGATCGCCTGGGGCTTGATCGTTGCAGGCGCGATTACCATGATCATGGGCGCGCTGCCGGCCTACTGGTTGCTGGTGGGCGCCATGGGCTTCGTCGGCCTGTCGGTGGGGCCCATCAACACGGGGGCGACGACGCTGATGCAGATCGTGGTGCCCAACCGGCAGTTGGGCCGCGTGGGCGGGGGACTAGGCACGGTCATGGATACCACGCTGCTGCTGTCCATGGGCCTGGCCGGAGTGGCGGCAACCTTCCTCGGCATTCCGATAGTCTTCTTGCTGGCCGGCATCTTCTGCGCGGGGGCGGGCGCCCTGGGCTGGGCGCTGCTCCCCGCGCTGACGCTGCGCGATAAGGTGCCGGACGACGGGCCGGAGGCGCAGCCGCCCGCGGACGTGCCCGCGGCCTCCGACCCGCTGGCCGTGGCTTAGTGATCTGCCAGAAGGCTTTTGTCACTCTGAGCGCAGCGAAGAGTCTCGTCTTTTGGCCTACGAGACGGAGATTCTTCGTTGCACTCAGAATGACAAGTCTCCTGTGACGGCCTACTTAGCGGCTTTCGGCCAGGGTGGCCGCCGGTTCCGCGCCGGTGGGTGCCGGGGCGACGACCAGGCGCACCTGCGTGCCCCAGGGGTCCGGCGCGACCACCGCGCCACCCTCGCGGGTCACGGGGATGCCCGCCGCTTCGAGCCGCGCCACGACGCGATCCTGCTCAGCCCGATCGGGCAGCACGACGATAAAGTCACGCAGGCCCGCCCGGCCCGCGGGTGGCGCGCCCCGGCCCCGGCTCTGCCACGTGTTCAGCCCCAGGTGGTGGTGATACCCGCCCGCCGACACGAACAGCGCGCTCGGCATGCTTGTCACCACCTCGAAGCCCAGCACGCCCACATAGAACGCCGCCGCCCGCGCGATGTCGCCCACCTGCAAGTGGACATGGCCCATGCGCGTCCCGGCGGGCAGGCCCGGCCCGGCGCTCGGATTCGGACCGAGTTCGGCCATCAGGCCGTCCAGGTCGATAGGGTCGGTTGCCATCTGGATGGCGCCGTTGATGCGCGGCCACTCGGCGCGCGGGCGGTCGCGGTAGATCTCGATCCCGTTGCCGTCGGGGTCGGCCAGGTAGATCGCCTCGCTCACCAGGTGGTCGGCAAACCCCTGCAGCGGGGTTTGCGTTTCGATCAGGCGGTAGAGCGCGCGAGCCAGGTCGGCGCGCGTGGGCAGCAGAATCGCGAAGTGATACAGCCCCGTGGCCGACCGGGGCGCGGGCAGCGCGCCCGGCTGCTCGGTCAGCAGCAACAGGCCGGGGCCGCCCTCCGGTCCCAGAGTCGCCGTCCCGGCGTCGCGCGCCAGGACCTGGAAGCCCAGGCTTTGCGTGTAGAAGCGGATGGATCGGTCGAGATCGGCCACCGTCAGCGCGACCTGGCCCATCGCCGTGTCGGGATGTAACACCGCGGGCGCCGCGGCTTCCCCAAAATTCGTCATGATACAACCTCCTGCTGTACACACCTCTGGCCTCACCAGAGTCAACGACAAAGCGACCGCGGAGCGATGGCGCCCCGCGGTCCACTTGCCGGATAACCACGCCGGGCCGACCCGGCATTTGCTGCATGGGCGAATTAGGCGACCGGGCCGGCGACCGCTTCCTGCTCGGCGACCGCGGCGGCGACCGGCGCGGGCACCGCGACCAACTCCACGTCCAGCGCGATCTTGATCTGCTCGCCGACCAGCACGCCGCCGGTCTCCAGCGCCACGTTCCAGTTGAGGCCGAACTCCTTGCGGTTCAGGGAACCGGTGACGGTGAAGCCCCAGTGGGTGTTGCCCCACGGGTCCTTGCCCTGGCCCTCGTCGGTGGCCTGGAAGCTCACCTCGCGGGTCACGTCCTTGATCGTCAGGTCGCCGTAGATCGTGTAGCGATCCGCGCCCGTACGCTCCACCCGCGTGCTCTTGAACGTAATCGTCGGGTAGGTTTCGGCTTCGAGGAAGTCGCCGGACCGCAGGTGCGCATCGCGCTGCTCGTTGCCGGTGGTCAGGCTGGCCGCCTGCAGGGTCCACTCGACGGACGAGTGGGTCAGGTCCTTCTCGTCCAGATTCACCGTGCCGGTAAATTCCGTGAACCGGCCGCGCACGGTCGAGATCATCATATGCTTCGCCGAAAACTCCACCGCGCTGTGGGCGGCGTCAATATTCCAGGTCATTGTAATTCTCCTTATACTGGACCGGCTTCCGGGCCGATCTGCTGTTATCCCGGTGGGATAATCCCCTACCGGGGGACTGCCTTCAATGGTTACAGTGTAGCAACCGTTTGTCCCGGCCTATGTCCTCGCCCGTGTCCTTACCAGACGCGGCAGGGTCCCAACTTATCGCGGCACGGTGCGCTGTGGTTGGGACAGTGCGGCGGCCACGCCGTGGTCTCCTAGCGGGGTGCTTCCCCTGTCCGGTGTCACTCTGAGCGCAGCGAAGAGTCTCGTCCGGGACCGGAACGAGACGAGATTCTCCGCTGCGCTCAGAATGACAAGGGGGAGGGCGGTTGCCCGCGGGCGACGAGATTCTTCGCTGCGCTCGGAATGGCGGGGGAAGCCGGCGTGCTATTTAGAGGTAGGAGGCGTGGGTTCGACCGGGGAGGGCAGGGCGTCGCCCCAGCGATAGTCGCTGACCTCGCGGTAACGTTCGCGCTCGCGCTTGAAGACGCGCGGGCGTACGATGCCTTCGCGGCTGGAGACGACAAGCTCGGCGAAGCCCTTATGGATCTGCGGCTGGTGGATGAGCCGGCCCCAGATGGGGTCGGTGCCGAAGCGAGCCATGGCGGCGTAGGAGAACTGGCTCTCCTCCGGGCCCGCGGAGGCGTCCTTGGCGCGGCGCTGGAACGCGGGCCGCTCCAGCCGCTGCGGGAAGTGGCACCAGTCGCCGCGCAGCGGGCAGGGGGCGTCGTGGGCGCAGGGGGCGATGGTCCGCGCCCCGGTCGCCAGCAACTGGTCGCGGGCGGCGCGCACGACGGGAAAGGCCGCCGAGGTACCCGGCTCCACGATCAGCAGCAGGCCCGCGCAGTGGTCCCAGGCCCAGGCGACCAGCCGCTGCCGCACCGGCTCGTCGAGTTCGTTGAGCACATGGCCCAGCACCACCAGGTCAAAGCGGGGGGTATCGGCGGGCAAGGAGCCGTCGAGCGCGATCTGCCGCCAGGTGGCGCGGGCCAGCGCGCGGGGCCCGGCAGCGGCCAGCCGTTGCCCCAGCGTGATGAACGCCTGCTCGCGCTCCCACGCCTGGAACGTGCCCAGCGACGGCCACTGCTCCAGGGCCGCCCAGAGGGCGGTGCCCGGTCCGCTGCCCAGGTCGAGCATGGTGGTGGGGCGCCAGTCGGGAATGCGCGCGGCGGTGGCGCTCATGGCGCCGCGCAATTGCGCGTAGGCGGCGGGCAGGATGAGGGCCGCGTAGCCGAGCGCGGCGGGCGCCCCGCGGGCCAGCGGGCGTTCGCCACCCGCCCGCTCGGCGCGGTAGCGCTCGCTCAGGGCGCGCGCCGCGCTCATCCACTGCGACGCCGGCACATCCTTCAGCGCCGTGGCGATGGCCGTCTCCAGGGCGGCGGGGAGGGCTAGCACGGGCTCGTCGCTCCGGGCAGCGCCTTGCGCCGCAGCCGGTCGGCCCAGGCCAGCAGGTGCGGGTGCGCGGCGTTCGCCAGCCGCGCGGTCGCCTGGGCCAGGGCCGCCTCGGCGGCGGCATACTCGCCGCGGGCCGTGTAGAGCTCGGCCCGCCAGAGATCGATCTGCGTTTGCAGATACGGCGCGATCAACGGCGCCGCCTCGGCCTGGGCCTGTTCGAGCAGGACCAGCGCGCCGTCGAGATCGCCCTGCGCCCGGTGGGCCAGGCTCAGGTTGGCGTGGTAGTTGGCGATCTGGCGGCTGTTGCC
>DASSGZ010000349.1:0-9809 GCA_035693165.1 Chloroflexia bacterium
TGCCCGCGGCGTCGAAGATGCGCCCGCGCTGCACGCGCAGGTCGCGCGCCAGCAGGCGGGGATTTTGCAGCGAGTCGGTGCCCGTTTGCACCCCGCTGGCCTTGATGGTGCGGGTGAAAGTGATCGGGTTGCCGTTGCGGATGAGCGTCGTGTCCTGCTGGTACTGGTCGGGGCCGATCTGCACGGTTTCGTTGAGCACGCGGCTGCCGGCGATGGCCCCCGCCTGCACGAACTGCTCGCGCAGCAGGTGGGCGCTGAGCAGCACGAACCCGGCCAGCAGGAACCCGGCCAGCATCTGCACGCTGTGGCTCAGCGCCTCGTTGCGGGCCTGCTCGCGTTCCTCCGCCGTCGCCGGGCCGGCCAGGGCCGCGCGGGCACGCGGGGCCACCGGCGGCACGAGGCTCCAGACCAGGTACAGCAGGCAGAGGAACACCACGCCCAGGCAGACAAGCCAGAGTTGGTCATTGGCGAGCAGGGCCCCCGCCACCGTCACCCCGAAGGCGAGGAAGGCGGTAAAGGGGCGTAAGAAAGCGTGTACTGTGTCCATGCGCCGGTTCAGGTGGCCATTTCCTCTTCGTCTTCTTCTTCGTACTCTTCGAGATCCTCTTCTTCGAGGTCATCTTCCAGGAAGACGAGATCGACCTGGCTGTAGCGCAGCACCCCACAGTCGCACATGGCGCCCTGCGCGCGCAACAAGGCCAGCACGTGTTCGGCGACATGTTCCTGGCCGTGCCGGGTGAGCACTGCCTGCGTGACGCGGAAATCGTCGGCACAGCCCGCAATCTCGCCGGTCTCCGGGTCCATGCTGATTACGTCGGCCAGCGCCTCCATCAGCGTTTCGGTAACGGGCACCTCTTCCCATTCCTCGTCGTCTTCCAGCGGCATCGCCGCATCGTTGTTAGAGTGATGCGGGTCGGGTTGGTGCTGATGCGGCAAATATTTGTCCATGAACAACGGACTCCTTTCATGGGCGGCGCGGCGCCCGTCACGGGGTTGGGGCCTGCCCGGCAAAGGACCGGGGCGGCCGGACCGGTGCCTCGGCGGGGCGGGCCGGTGGTTTGCGTGGTTCGGATTCGCTGAGCGCCGAAACGCGCAGCAACAGGCCAATAATGATAAAGTTGGTGATCAGCGACGACCCGCCGTAGCTGATGAACGGCAGGGTAATGCCGGTGAGCGGGATCATGCCGGTGGCCCCGCCCAGGATGATCAGGGTTTGCAGACCCAGGATCGTGCTCAGGCCCACAGCCAGCATCTGGTGGAAATGGTCGCGGGCGCGCAGGCCGATATGGAAGCCGCGGAAGACCAGCAGCACATAGAAGCAGATCGTCGCCAGCGTGCCGGCCAGGCCCAGTTCTTCGCCGATGGCCGCGAACACGAAGTCGGTATGCACGGCGGGCACCCAGGCCGGGCTGCCGTAGCCGAATCCGGTGCCCAGCACCTGGCCCGTCGCATAGGCGTAGAGCGCCTGCACAATCTGGTAGCCGCGGCCCGAGGCATAGGGCCAGGGATTGAGCCAGATGCCGACGCGCAGCTTCACAATGTCGAACAACTGGTACATGACGAAGGCGCCCGCGAGAAAGGCGATCCCGCCGGCCACGACATAGAGCGGCTTGCCCGTGGCGACATAGAGCATCGCCAGGAAGATGCCGAAGAAGAGCAACGCGCTGCCCAGGTCCTTCTGGATGACGAACAGCACCATCGCCAGGCCCCACATGGCGACCATGGGCAGCAGGTAGGGCAGGGGCGGCAGGCTCAGCGGGCCGACGCGCGTGTTCAGCGAGAGCAGGTCGCGGATGTCGTACAGGTAGCCGGCCAGGAAGATGACCAGCACCACCTTGAGCAGTTCCGACGGCTGGAAGCTGAAGAAGCCGAACTGGAACCAGAGGCGCACGCCGCTGCCGTTGGGATCCTGCCCGAAGACCAGCGTGGCCGCGACCAACCCGATGCCCAGCACGGCCCAGGTGTACTTGTAGCGCCGCAGCCAGACAAGATCGCGGCTGAGGATGAGCGTGGCCCAGAGCACGGCGAACCCCAGCACGACCCAGAGCATCTGCTTGGTGGCGACGCCCTCGTAGCCCACGCCGGGGTAGGTGCGCTCCAGGCTCAACTGCAGCCGCTGGATCATGATCGTGCCCAGGGCGGTGATCCCGGCGACCAGCGGCAACAGCACCTGGTCGGCGCGGCGCTGCGTGGCGCCCAGGAAGAAGTGCGTGCCGTAGAGCAGCCCGATGAACAGCAGGCTCATCCAGAGGTCGCGCCAGGTAAAGCTGAGGTTGCCGGTCGGCACCACGATGACGATCAGCATACCGACCAGGCTGAGCACGGCGGGCACGATCAGCAACTGGAACTCGGTCCAGCGCCAGCGGCGGATAGTATCGGTTGCGCGTTGTAAGGCGATCATGGGTGGGTGGTCAGCACACGTCCCAGAATGGGGCCGAGGCGCTCGCGGACGGTGGGCGGGATCTTGTCGGGCGCGGTCATGATCGCGCCGTCCAGCGCATGGGCGCATTGGCAGCCGGCGGCCGCCTGGTCCACCAGGGTCGCCACCAACCCGGTGACGGTGGCCTGGGCCGCCTGCACGCTGCGGGCCAGGTTCTGCATCACCAGGTCGGCTGTGACCGACTCATGAACGTCGTGCCAGCTATCGTAATCGGTTGCCAGAGCCAGATTGGCGTAACACAGTTCGGCCTCGCGCGCCAGCCGCGCTTCCGGCATCGCCGTCATGCCGATCACGGCCACGCCCCACGAGCGGAACAGCCGCGACTCGGCCCGTGTCGAGAACTGTGGCCCTTCGATCACTATGTACGTGCCGCCGTCATGGATCGGTGCACCGGCGGCATGGCCGGAGGCGACGAGCGCGCTGCGCAGTTGCGGGCAGTAGGGGTCGGCCAGCGCGACGTGGCCGACCAGGCCCTCGCCGAAGAAGGTGCGCGGGCGGCTCACGGTGCGGTCGATCAACTGGTCCGGCACCACCAGGTCGCTGGGCGCGATGCCTTCCAGCATGCTGCCCACGGCGCTGATCGACAGCAGCCGCTGCACGCCCAGGCTTTTCAGCGCCCAGATGTTGGCCTGCACGGGCAACTCGCTGGGACTGATGACGTGGCCGCGCCCGTGGCGGGGCAGGAAGGCGACCCGCCGCCCGGCCAGTGTGCCCAGGATGATCGCGTCGCTCGGCGGACCGAACGGCGTGTCCACCCGCACCTCTTCGACGCCGGTCAGCCCCGGCATATTATAGAAGCCGGAGCCGCCGATGATCCCGATGCGCGGGGCCTCTCCCGCGGGGCGGGCGGCGTGCGCTTCCTCGGCACCGCTCACGTTGCTGCGTCCTCCTTGCGCCCTACAGGGAAAATTGCCGCGAATGTTCGACCTTCAGGCAGCGGTCCATCACCACGAGCAGACCCGCGGCGCGCGCCTTCTCGGCGGCGGCGTGGTCGATCACGCCCACCTGCATCCAGACGCCCCGCGCCCCGATGGCGATCGCTTCGTCCACAATGCCGGCTACATACTCCGAGCGCCGGAAGATATCGACCAGTTCCACCGGCTCCGGTACGGCGCGCAGCGAGGGATAGCTCGGCTGGCGCAGCGATTCGCGGATGGTCGGGTTCACCGGGATAATCCGGTAGCCCTGGCCTTGCATATAGCGCGCCACATCGTAGCTAGGGCGCCCTGGGTGGTCCGACAGCCCGACCACGGCGATGGTCCGCAGGTTGAGCAAGACGCGGATAGCCTGCGGGTCGTTGACGGGCGGGATCGCGGTGGGCAGGGCGGGCTCCGGCGGCAGCGGGGTTTCTTGGGTCATGGCGCTTCGGTTCTCCTATCGGCTCTCTACCACTGCAACGGTTGTGCCACGGATGGTAGTCAGCAGTCAGCAGTCAGTGGTCAGTCGTGAGTCTTGCATGGGGCAGGGGGTCCCACGCATAGTGTACGTACATTCCTGCGAGTATACCATTACCGGGCGCCTCCTGACCAGGGCGGCGCCGGTTCGCCTGGGTCCCGGCCCAAAACTGACCATTGAGCACCGACCACTGACCACTGCTCGCGCCTTGACACGCAGCGGCGGGCTATGCTACGATGCGCCGCGATGGGAGGCGGGGTGTGCGCGGCGAGAGTGTCGTTATCCTGGACAGCGAGCAGATCCGGCGGGTGCTGACCCGCATGGCGCATGAGATCCTGGAGCGCAACGGGGGCGCCCGTGACTTGCTGCTGGTGGGGGTGCGCACGCGCGGGGTGCCGTTGGCGCGCCGACTGGCCGAGCGTATGGGGACCATCGAGCGGATGCCAGTGCCGGTGCTGGAACTCGACGCCAAGCCCTTCCGCGACGACTTGCCCCGGCAGGCCGGGGGGCCGCCGCCCGCGCTGCCAGCCCTGCCCGCCTTGCCGGTCGAGGGAGGCCGCATCGTGCTGGTGGACGACGTGCTCTACACCGGGCGCACCGTGCGCGCAGCCATCGACGCGCTGATCCGCGCCGGGCGGCCCGCCGCTATCCAACTGGCGGTGCTGGTGGACCGCGGCCACCGCGAACTGCCCATCCGCGCCGACTATGCCGGCAAGAACGTGCCGACGGCGCGCACGGAGTACATCAGCGTGCGGCTGCAAGAGATCGACGGGTTGGACGAGGTGCGCCTGGTGCGGCCCGCCGGGAGCGGGGCCTGACCTACCCGGCGGGCGCGGGCACGCGCGGCCCCATGTGGTCGAGCAGATGGGGCAGGAACTCGCCCACCCGTTGCTCGATCTTCAGGGTGGCGATGGGGTCGGCGCGCGTGGGGCCGATGTTGACCAGGGCCAGCGGCTTGCCCGCCGTCACCGCCTGGTGCGCGAACCGGTAGCCCGACCACACCGTCAGCGACGAGCCGACGACCATCAGCCCATCACATGCGGCGACCTGCGCCGTCGCCTGCCCCACCCGCGCGAGCGGCACCGATTCCCCGAAGAAGACCACATCGGGCTTGAGCAGGCCGCCGCACACCGGGCAGCCGGGCACCTCGAACGCCGCGAACGCCTCGGTGTCAAGTTGTGCGTCGCCGTCTGGAGCCACGGCCACCGGGCGCGCGTTCCAGGTGGGGTTGAGCGCCTGGAGCGCGCGCTGCATGGCCTGGCGGGTCATCTCGTGGCCGCAGCCCAGGCACACCACAGCGTCGTTGTTGCCGTGGAGTTCCAGCACATTGCGGCTGCCCGCCGCCTGGTGCAGCCGGTCCACATTCTGCGTGATCAGGTACTGCACACGGCCGAGGGCTTCGAGCCGGGCCAGAGCGATGTGCGCCGGGTTGGGCGCGGCGCGGTGGAAGCTGTTCCAGCCGGCCATCGACCGCGCCCAGTAGCGCTGCCGGGCCGTGGCGCTGCGCACGAAGTCGGCGTAAAAGATCGGTTTGTGGTTGGTCCACAGGCCGCCGGGGCTGCGGTAATCGGGGATGCCGGATTCGGTCGAGCAGCCCGCGCCGGTGAGGACGACCAGCCGGTCCGTGCCGCGCACAAAGGCGGCCAGCCGTTCGAGGTCGGCGGCCTGCACTGCGCTTAGTTCCCCGTTTGCATTGGTCTTGGTCATGGTCCCCACCTGTTCATAATTTCACCGCGAGGGAACGAAGAACGCGAAGATTATTGATATAGGTCTTATTCTTCGCATTCTCCGCGTCTGCGCGGTACGTAATCGTCACCGGCGCGCAGACGTGCGTGTATCACTAATTATACGGATTGCCGGTTCTCTCCGCCACCGGGCGAGAATGCAAAACGGCCTGCCCCACAGGGCAGGCCGTCGCCATATAGACAGCGCGGGATGTTACGGGGTGCTGCGCAGGCTACGCGCCGCGAAGGCGAGGCCCACGCCCAGCAGGATGAGCACGGTGCCGACGACGCCCCAGATAGTGCCGTCCTGGCTGCCCGCGACGAGGGTGGGCGCGCTGCCGCCCAGGACAGGCGTGGCCGTGGCCGTTGGCGTGCCCGGCGTCACGGTCGGCGGCGGCTCAAGGGTGCTCGTCGCCGTGGCGGTGGCCGTCGCGCCGGATTCCGGCGTGGCGGTGGCCGTAGCTTCCGTCTCGGCGGTCGCCGTGGTGGTGGCCGGCGGTGGGGTGCTCGTCGCGGTGGCCGGCGGCGCAGTACTGGTCGCCGTCGCCGGCGGTGGGGTGCTGGTTGCGGTGGTCGCTGCCGCCGTGCTGGTCGCGGTGGCCGCGACGGCGGTGCTGGTGGCCGTGGCGCCACTACCGGCCGTGGCGGTGGCCGCCGCGCAGACGACGCGCGTCTGCGCCTGCGCCGACCCCCAGCCGTTCACATGCGCGACATTGGTCAGCATGCTGTTGCAGGGGGCGTTGGCGTCCACCCGCAGGCTCACCTGCACCGTGGCCGTGCCGTTGGCGGGCAGGGTCACGCGGCAGTCCAGCTTCTGGTCGTTGCCGCCGGTCACGGTGCACGGCCCGGACGCGCTGACGAAGCTGGTGTGCGGCGGCATTTTGTCGCTCAGCACCACCGTGGCCGCCGTCGCACCGTTGCGCAGGGTGATAGTGTACTGGATCTGGTCGCCGGGCGCGGCCGTCGCGCGGTCGGCGCGCTTGCTCACCGTTCCGTGGGACTGCCCCGGCGAGCCGTTGCCCTGGCCGTTACCATTACCCTGGCCGTTACCATTGCCGTTGCCGTTGCCCTGACCATTGCCATGTCCATTGCCGTTACCATTACCCTGGCCGTTACCCTGGCCGTTACCATTACCGTTGCCGTTGCCTTGACCATTGCCTTTGTCCTTGCCCTGGTCATCGCCTTTGCCGTCTTTCTTGCCGCCGCCATTGCCCTGGCTGCCGCCGTTCCCGCCTTTGTCGCCCAGCGGGGCATAGGCGGCGGGGCTGCCCAGCGGCGCGCCCGCGGCACGGGTGGCGCCCAACATCACCAGCGCGCCCAGGAGCGCGACCATAACCAGCAGCGGAATACCTAGACGGGTGATGCGTTGTCGCGCGGAATGTTTCGCGTGTGTCGTCAAGTCCCAGGTCCTCCGTAGCGCTTGCCCCGCCGGTGCCTGCGCCCGAGCGGCGGAGCGGCGCGTATCGGTCCGAAAACCCCTCCATTGCCGTAAAGAACGGCGCGCGCCGCCGCGAGATAGGTTCTGGTAAGGTAACAATTGCATATCAACCGCGGGGTGGGGCCGATCGGCATATCGGGTATAATGCCCCTATGCTTGCGAATATCGACCCCGCGCTGCGGGTGGCGCTGCAACGGGGCCTGATCGGCTGGTACGTCGCGACCGGCCGCGACCTGCCCTGGCGCCGCACCACCGATCCCTATGCGGTCCTCGTCTCGGAAATCCTGCTCCAGCAAACCCAGGTGGCGACCGTGATCCCGGTCTATGAGACCTTCCTCGCGCGCTGGCCCACCTTCGCGGCTCTAGCTGCCGCGCCGCTCGACGCCGTCAAGGAGGTGACCGACCCGCTGGGCTATCATGTACGCGGCGAGTGGCTACATCGCATCGCCACCATCGTGACCGATGAACTCGGCGGATGTCTGCCCGATACGCTGGAGGGATTGCTGGCGCTGCCGGGGATCGGGCGCTACACGGCGGGTGCCGTGCTCAGCTTCGCCTTTCAGCAAGACGCGCCGATTGTCGACACCAACGTGGACCGGCTGCTGAGCCGCCTGTTCGATCTGCACGCCGGGCGGCCCAGCGCCACGGTGCGCGAAAAGCGACTCTGGGCGTTGGCAACGGCGCTCATCCCGCCCGGCCACGGCTACCTGCTCAACCAGGCCCTGATGGACTTCGGCGCGCAGGTCTGCACGCCCTTTAAGCCCGTCTGCCTGTTCTGCCCACTGCGTGCCCACTGCCAGTGGTGGAATCCCCGCCCGGACGGCGGCGTGACCTACACCGAGTCCTGACCCCTATGCCGGCGGCAGATCGCCGGAGGCCGGGGCTAGCTCCCGGCGGAACACCACCCAGCCCTGTGCGGCCTCCGCATCCCAGTTGAGCACCTGGGCCAGTTCCCAGCCCAGCGCGCCGAGGTCGTTGATGTGGCCCGTGCCGGCGTGGTTGTCCGCCGCTTCCGTGTAATCGCCCAGGCTTGTCAGCAAGACGATCTTGTATTCCCAGTTCGTTGCCGGCATTGTTTCTCCCCTGGCTGCATGGCCTATCTGCGCGCCCGGCGCCGCCCAATAAGATCAGTGGTCGTGCGGCACGGCATGGCGCCGTAGTGCGGCGTGTGTGCATTGCGGGCGCGCCCTTGTAGCTTGCAGTGCCTGCCGTCGCTAGAGCAAGTTGCTTGCCCGGTCGGGAGAGTAATCCACCGGCCCGCACAGGCTGGTACCTCTACCGGAGGATCAGGGTGTCGCGGACGGCGTGGCGTTCCGGGCCGGGGTCGGCAGCGGTTCGAGGAAGTAGGTAAAGCGCTCTTGCGGCGTGAGGGTGCGCGTGACCCGGCTCTGGGCCAGCGCGAGCAGATCGCCGATACCGACCATATACTGGCGGGTGGTGCCGTCGGCGCCCGCACTGAAGATACGCCCGCTGTCGGGACTCCACGCGGCGGCGGTGACACGGCCGGTATAGCCGGGAAGGATAAAGCGTACCTGCCCTGTCTCCGCATCCCACACGCGGGCGGAGCCGTCGGCCCGGCCGCTGGTGGTCAAGATGCGCCGGCCGTCGCCGCTCCAGGCGGCGCTCAGCACCGCATCGGTGTGCCCGGCCAGGGTCACGGCTTCCTTGCCGTCGGCGGCGTTCCAGAGGCTGACTGTATTATCGTCGTTCACGGTCAGCAGATAGCGGCTATCGGGACTCCAGCGCACGCCGTTCTCCGTGGTCACGCTGATGTCCAGTTTGAAGCGTTCCTGGCCGGTGGTCGCGTCCCAGATCTGCGTGGTGCCGTCGGACGTGGATGTGGCGAGCAGCAGGCCATCCGGACTCCAATCCATGCCGGCCGCGTAGTTCGGATTATGGCCCGCGCCGGGATCTAGCGGTTCGGGGCTGGGCAGCATGAAGCGCTTGCGCCCGTCGGGGATGCTCCACACGGTGGCCGTCCCGTCGTCGCTGGCGACCAGCAGGCTCCGGCTGTCGGGACTCCAGACGGGCAGCGCGGCCCAGGCTGCGGTTGCGGCGACCGCGACCCGTTGCTGCCCGCCTGCGGCATCCCAGACCTGGACCTGACGATCTCCAGTGAGCGCCGCAATGTACTTGTCGTCCGGACTCCAGGCCACGCCAGGGGCGATCTCCGCCGGCCCGCTCAGGGCCTGCACCACGGTTCCCCTGGCCGCATCCCAGATTGCCGCTGTGGCGTTATCGGCCGTGGTGGCGATATACCGGCCGTCGTGGCTCCACACGGCATAATTGATCGTCGGGCCCTGCGGATTGAGCGCAAAGCGCGCCTGCCCGGTGCCCGTATCCCAGACTCTGGCTACCCCCACGTCGTTGATGGTTAGCACACTATTCCCATCGGGACTCCAGGTGAACTGTATGATCGTTCCCGGCGTTCCCTGCAGGCCGGCCCGCTCGTAGCCGCGGGCCGCTTCCCAGAGCCGGACACTGGTCTCCTGTTCGGCGCCGGTCAGAATGTGGCGCCCGTCGGGACTCCACGCGATCCGGCGCACGGCGCTGTTGTGGCCCGCCAGGGTATAGAGCGGCAAGCCGCTGCGGGCATCCCAGATGCGGGCCGTCTGATCCTCGCCGGCCGTCAGCACCTCCTGGCCGTCGGGGCTCCAGGCCGCGTTGGTTACGCTGTCGGTGTGGCCGGTGAGCGTGGCGCGCGGCAGGCTGCTGCCCACATCCCAGATTTTCGCGGTGCGGTCGGTGCTCGTGGTGACGATCGCCAGGCCATCCGGGCTCCAGACGGCGCGGGTCACCAGGCCGGTATGGC
>DASSGZ010000350.1:0-17918 GCA_035693165.1 Chloroflexia bacterium
TCGCCGCGCTCGGACATCGCCAGCGCCGTGTCGAGATGGCGCTGCGCCGCCGCCAGGTCGCCCGCCAGCAGCGCATGATACGCGGCGTTGTTGTGGCCCAGCACCTCCTGGAAGGGGTCACCCGCCTCCTGGGCGAAGGCAATCGCCTCGTCATAGGCCCGGCGCGCGCCGGGCAGGTCGCCACGCTGGGCGCGCAGGTTGCCCAGTTCAAACCGGCTCTGACCGGCCAGGTCGGGCAGGTGGTTGGCGGTCGCCAGTTCCGCCGCCTCGCTCAGGTGGCGCTCGGCTTCGGCGGTGTCGACTTCGCGGGCCAGGTGCCCGGCCCCCAGCAGGAAGTGGGCGCGGGCATGGGCCGCCGGGTCGGCGTCCGGGTCGAGATCGGGCAGGGCGAGTTCCACCCAGTGCAACAGTTCGTCGGGGCGGCTCGCGGGCAAGTAGGTTTCGGCCATGCTCAGCGCGGCGCGGGCCATATCGGCGCGGCGGCCCGCCGCCTGGAAGCCCGCGCGCGCGGCCCGATAGGCGGCCTGCGCCCCGGCCATGTCCCCCTGCCGGATCAATGCCCGGCCCAGGCTCATCTGCCGGTCGGGTGTCGGCTCCAGGGCCAGCGCCTGGCGGTAGAAGTCGGCGGCTTCGGCGGGCGCGGCGAGGGCCAGGGCGCGCTGGGCGGCCATTTCGGCATAGGCGGCGGCGCGGGCCGGGTCGCCCGCGGCCTCGTAATGGGCGGCCAGCCGCCCGGCGATGACCGGCAGGCGGCCCGCGTATTCGGCTTCGCGCGCCTCGGCGGCCCGGCGGTGGATAAAGGCGCGCCGGGCGCCGCTCAACCCGTCGCGCACCACCGTCGCCACGAAGGGATGGCTGAAGCTGTAGCGCCCGCCCACTTCGCGCAGCACGCCCGTCTCCAGTAGCGTGTCGAGCGCGTCGAGCGTCTCTTCTTCGCCGCGCCCGCTGGTGCGGCGCAGGGTGGGGAAGTCGAAATCGGGTTCGAGCACGGCGGCGGCCTGCGCGACCTGGCGCGCCGTCTCCGGCAGGCGGTCCAGGCGGGCGCGCACCAGTTCGGCCAGCGCGGGCGGCACGTCGCCGGGCGCGGCCTGGCACAACTCGATCAGGAAATAGGGATTGCCCGCGCTCTGCTCCTGCACCTGCTCGGCCAGCGCCGGGTCGCCGCCGAGCTCGGTGACGAGCGCGACCGACTCTGCGGGCGTGAGGGGCGCCAGGGCGATGCGCCGGGTCAGGCCCTCGCGGCCCCACCCGGCGAGCAGGTGGACCAGCGCGGGCGGCGCTTCGGCGGGCCGGTAAGCGGCGACCAGCAGCAGCGCGGCCTCGCGCATGCGGTGGACCAGATAGCCCAGCCAGTCGAGCGTGGCGTTGTCGGCCCAGTGCAGGTCGTCGATGAAAAAGACCAGCGGCCGCCCGCCCAGCGCCAGGACGCACTGCACAAAAGCCTCAAAGAGGCGGCGCCGCTCCTCGGCGGCGGGCAGCACGGCGGGCGCGGGCAGATCCGGCACCAGGGTCCGGACCTCGGGCAGAATACGCGCAACCTCGGCCAGCCAGATCGGCGGCACGGGCGACGGCGGCGTGAACAGGCGGCTCACGTAGGCGCGGCTGCTGAACAGTTCGATCAGCGGGGCGAAGGGCAGCGCCTGGGTCGCTTCCAGGCAGCGCGTCTCCAGCACCGGCTCGTCCGGCGGCAGGGTCGCCGCCCACTCGCTCCAGAGCCGCGACTTGCCGATGCCCACCTCGCCGGTCAACAGCACCACGCGCGCCTGCCCCGCGGCTGCCGTCGCCCGTTCGGCGTCGAGCGCCGCCCGCTCGGCCTGGCGCCCGATGTAGGGCGCCTGCGGCGGCCCGCCGGGGATCGCCGGGCGCCGCCCGGCGCGCGCCGGTTCAGCGGAGGCGGGCATGGCCGGCGCCGTAGCCGGCTGCAACGTCCCGTCCAGGATCGCGGTGCGCAGCGCCTCGGTTTCGGGCAGCGGCTCCACGCCCAGTTCGCGGTCGAGCGTGGCGCGCAGCGTGTCATACTGGCGCAGGGCTTCGGGCCGCTCGCCCATCCGGCCGTGCGCCTCCATCAGCGCCCGGTACATCGGCTCTTGCAGGTTGTCGCGCACCAGCGCCAGCCGGGCCGGCGGGATCACCTCGCGCCACTCGCCCGCCCGGCGGTAGGTCTCGATCAGCGCGGCCAGCAGGTGCAGGTAGAGTTGCTCCAGCCGTTCGCGTTCGGTCGTCAGCCACAGGTCGAAGTCGGCGGTCTCGGCGAAGGAGATGCCGTCGAGCAGGGTGCCGCCGTAGAGATCGAGCGCGGCGCGGCGCTCGGCGGTCCCACCCGCCGGATCGGCCGGCTCGCCGGCCCGCGCCTCGAACTCGCGCACGTCGACCCAGGTCGCCGGGTCGATCTCCAGGCGATCCTCGGTCGCGCGCAGCACGTCGTCGCCGAGGGCCTTGCGGATGGTCCAGAGCGTATTGCGCAGGTTCTTGCGCGCGGCGTCGGCGAAGCTCTCCGGCCAGAGCAGGGCCAGCAGATGCTCGCGCGTCTGCGGCGCCCCGGTCACGGCGAGGTAGCCCAGCAGCGCGATGCCCTTGGCGGGTGGGAGTTCAATCGGCACGCCGTCGCGCTCGAAGCGCGCGGGTCCCAGGAAGTGTAGCCGGAGCGGTGCCATAGCTGCTATTATACCGGCAAGCCCGCACTCGCGTCTAATCGGGCGCGCACCCACCTGGAGAGGAATGACGGGGCCAGGTAGTTGTAGCTGCTTCGTAAGCAACCTGCGGAGAAAGCAGGACGAGCGGTATATTGTAATTGCCGGAGCGGGTGCGTATAATACGGCCACAGCTAGCTCAGGCACGGCCTTGCTATAGCCCTGTGGATCGGCACAGCGTGGTGAATCAGGATGAAGATACTAAAGCCCGGTAAGCCCGGTAACGCGCCGCCTCCGCCAGCTCTGGAGTTGGATGAGGACCCTGGCGCACGGCTGTTCGCTGAAGCGCTGGCGAGCACCGACACCGAAGAGTCCGACGATCTCGGCTATGCGCTGGCGAGTGAAGAGATACTGGCTGCCGATTGGTTTACGGCTCAAGAGGATGACGCTTGGATCGATTTGTGAGGAAGTCCGTTACTGTCATCCTCCTTCTATTTGCCCAGACCAGTGTTCCGGCAGAAACCGTTCCACTCTCGTGCTCACGGTTATCCCGGTTGATAACCCTGACTATGTTCCAGCCGTGCTGCTCATTGATTATAGTCCCGTAACACCACCGGCAGCGCCGGCTTTCGACTCTCCTGATTCCGGGGGAAAGGACCACGATAGACTATGGCGGGAAATGAGCGGGCGTCCACACCGGACGCCGGGCACACCGCGCCGCGCCTCAGCAGCGGGCAGGCGTTGCAACGACTCCTCGACGGCAATAAGCGCTATGTGACCACCAACTTTGCCCACCCCGATCAGACCGCCGAGCGGCGCATCGAGGTGGCGAACGCGCAGCACCCCTTCGCCTGCATCCTGGGCTGTTCGGACTCGCGGGTGCCCGCGGAGATCGTGTTCGACCAGGGCCTGGGCGACCTGTTCATGGTGCGCGTCGCGGGGAACGTCGCCAGTTCGGGGGAGGTGCTCGGCAGCATCGAGTTCGCCGTGGCCGAGTTGCAGGTGCCGCTGGTGCTGGTGCTGGGGCACAAGCGCTGTGGCGCGGTGACGGCGGCGGTCGAGGCGGTAGTCCGGGGTGTGACGCCGCCCGGCCACATCGACAGCCTGGTGAAGGCCATCCGGCCCGCCGTGGCGCAGGTCCAGGGGTCGCTGGGCGATCTGCTCGACAACGCCGTGCGCGCCAATGTCGAGTTGGTGGTGGCGCAACTGGCGCGCAGCGAGCCGATTCTGGCGCCCGCCGTGCGCGCGGGCCGGGTGCGAATCGCCGGCGCGCGCTATGATCTCGATACCGGCCAGGTCGACATCATCACCTGAGCCGCCGGCGGCGACCGGGGATCAGGTCGCCGCTGTGAGAGCCGCTTGCAGCTTGGCCGGGGTCAGGGCCACGTTGCGGCCCCGCCATAGTTCGGCCCCGCCCGGCTCGTGGCGCCGGTCCCAGTAGATTTCCAGGCCGTTGCCGTCCGGGTCGTCGAAGTAGAGCGCCCAGCTAATCAGGTGATCGACCGGCGCCACGGCGATCCCGGCGCAGGTCAGCGCCTGGTAGGCTTGCGCCAGCGCGCAGGCGCTCGGCACCTCGAAGGCGACGTGGTACAGCCCCGTGCCGTGCGGCGGCGGTTGCGGGGCGCGCGGGCCGACGTTTTGCAGCGCGATCTCGTGGTGGACGACCCCGCCGCTCAAGAAGGCGTATTGATCGCCCACGCGCTCGACCAGCCGCAGGTTCAGGAACCGCGTGTAGAAGGCAATCGCCCGGTCGAGATCGCGGACTTTCAGATGGACGTGCCCGATACAGGTCTCATACATGGTGTTACTCGCTTTCGGGGCCGCTCCACAGCCCCTAATGAGCTACGGCCGGCGCCACCCCCGCGGACGCCACTCGCATCCACATTATACAGTCGATGCTGCTATCATAGAGAAAGGCCGTCCCGCCGCCTGTCCTCGGCGGCGTCCCGAATCATGGCCGGTGGCAAATATCTGTCCGGATTGCCGCCGATTGCTTTCTAGGGCGAACTGGCGACAAGCCGGTTAGCAGGGCCGCACATCGCCGTCATCCACGCCCGTCAGCGTCGCCAGATCGACCCAAATCCTTTTACGCGAATCGCGCATCCAGATCTGCATGGCGGTTACTTCGATGGCGATAAAGCGCCGCTGTACCTGGCGATCTTCCCAGAAAGAGATTTCCGATAATCCTTCAAAATAGATCCTACAGCCTTTGTGCAGGTACTTGTTGCAAGCTATGGCTAAATTGGCCTCGGCCCGAATACGGTACCATGATGTTAAAATGTCCCATTGTTTCGGATCTGCTTTGTCGTCTAGCGGATCCCGAACAATGATGAATGTCGTAAAACCTTTTCCTGCTGACACATGGTGGAGTTCCGGGTCGCTGGCTAGCATACCCGGTCCCCACACTCGGCCGGTGCCCCAACTTGGTGGCGTGACATTGTAGGTGTGCATAAGAGCCTCGCTATAAGAGCAATCAAGTGGTGGTGATTGGTAGACGTGGCGTGGCTCACACGTTCGGTTCTTCCGGCGCCTCCGGCGTGGTGCGCAGGCGGCGCACCGGCGAGAAGACCAGCCAGGTCACGGCGGCCATGATGCCGAACGAGCCGATCACCAGGGCTACGCGCGGCCCGAAGGCTTCGCCCACGGCCCCGGCCACCAGCGCGCCGACCGGCCCGGCGCCCCCCACCAGGAAGTGCATGCTGGCGCTGGCCCGGCCCAGCAGGCGCTCCGGGATGATCGCCTGGCGCAGACTCACGTCGTTGATCAGGTAGACGGCAATCGCCACATCGCTGATGAGCTGGTTCACGCCCAGGATCGTCCCGGCCACCAGGGGCGGGCCGCCCGCCAGCGGGATCATCAGCGAGACTAGGCCGGCAAAGCCGAGCGTGCCGATGAGCGTGGGCCCCAGCCCGAAGCGCTGCGTGACCCGCCCGGCGATCAGCGCGCCGAGCAGGGCGCCGATGCCGCCCAGGCCGATCAGGCTGCCGACAAGGGCCGGCGGCACACCCAGTTCGCGCACGGCGTAGAGCGTGTACATCGTGCCGATGAAATTGCCGAAGAACGTGAACATGCCGCTGCTGCCGGCCAGCGCCCGCAACACCGGGTTGCCCAGCACCACGCGCAGCCCTTCCTGCACGTCGCGCCGCACACTCGAATGCTCCTCCGGCACGGGGACCGGCTCGACTTTGCGGATCAGGCCCAGGGCCAGCGCCGACAGCAGGAACGAGACCGCGTCGATGAGGATGGCGAAGGGCGCCTTGAGCACCTGCACCAGCACGCCGCCCAGCGCCGGGCCGCCGATCTCGGCCAGCGAACTGCTGGTGCCCAGCTTGCTGTTGGCTTCCACCAACTGATCGCGGTGAACCAGGGTCGGCAGCAGGGACTGGTCGGCCACGTCGAAGAAGACGGTCAGCACGCCGACGAGCGCGGCCACGACATACAACTGCGCGATATGCAGCACGCCGAACACGAACGCCAGCGGGATCGACAGCAGCAGCAACGCCCGCCCGATGTCGGCGGTCATGAGGATAGGGCGGCGGCGCAGGCGGTCTACCCAGACCCCCGCCAGCAGCCCGATGACCAGCACCGGCGCGCTGCCGATGGCGCCCAGCAGGCCCATCTCAGCGGGCGTGGCGGCCAGCACCAGCACGGCGGTCAATTCCAGCGCCGTGCCGCCGATGCCCGACCCGAACTGCGAGATCGTCTGCGCGGTCCACAACTTCATGAAGTCGGGGTGCTGCCAGAGTCCTTTGCGGGGCTCCCCGACGACTTCCACGGTCGACATTGAATGTTTCTCGCTAATCATGGCAGAGGCGGGTTTGAAACCCGCCCCTACAAATCTATCTCAGCGGTAGAGGCGTATTGGAAACCCGCCCCCATAAATCTAGCTCAGTACGGCGTGTTGGAAACACGCCTCTACCGGCGACTTTGTGCAATGCTACGATTCGGCTGCCGTTGTTTCCTGGAACTCGCCCGTTTCCTCCATGTACCCCCAGCCGGTCATGTCCGGCGGCTCCAGGCCGAGTTGCGTGATGATGGTCGATACCTGCGTCCGGTGCTCGGTCGAATGGTTGACCGCCTGGACCATCAGGCTGGCGAGCGGGTAGCGGACCACCACCGGCGGCTCCGTCTCCTCGACGAGGGTATCCGCCTGGGCCGACAGGGCCAGCGCCGGCAATTCGGCGCCGGTCCACCGGGCCACCTGCTTCAGCACGGCAAACCCCGGAAACTGGTCGCGCGACAGCGGCGCGTCCGGCAGCTTACCGTTCACGCGCGCCACATAGCTCACTTCCGCCCCGATGAGGTGGTGCAGTGTATCCCGGATGGCGCCGTAGGTGCCGGGAACCGTAGCATCTAGCTGCTCCTCGCTCAGGGCTTCGCAAAAATCGAGCAGCTTGAGGTTGGCCCAGGTGTTATGAGCGAACAAGACTTTCAGCACGCTGTTATCTGCTTGTGTGGTCGGTAGCATCATTGCTCTCCTTGGTTGGCGGTCCGGCTCGCGTGCCTGAACACGGGCCGGGCGGGCGATAGGGCCTCATAAGACAGGCCGCTATCCGACCCGCCTCCCCCAACATATCTTAGCACATGCCGCTAAACCGGCACCGTGGCGAGTGCTTCCCACTCGGCCATGAGCCGGTCGAGTTCGGCCTGGGTGGCGGTGTACTCGTGGCCCAGCCGGGCCAGGTCGGTGTAGTGCCCGGCGTCGCCCGCGGTTTGCAGGTGGCGCTCGCACTCGGCCAGGGCCGCCTCGGTCGCGCTGATGCGGGCTTCGAGCGCGGCCAGCGTCTCGGCCTCGCGACGGGCGGCCTTGCCGGGCCTGGCGGGGGCCGGCGCAGCGGGCGCGGGCGCCGGGGGTGCGGGGGGCGCCGCTTCCTTCGCCCGGCGGGCCGCCTGTTCGCGCGCCGCCAGGAACTCCTTGTAGGTGCCACGGAACACATGCAGGCACCCGTCGCGCAGTTCCCAGATCTGCGTCGCCAGCCGGTCCACCAGGTAGCGGTCGTGCGTGACCAGCAGCAGCGTGCCGCCGAAGCCTTCCAGCCCCGCCTGCAACACTTCCTGCGCGTGGATGTCCAGGTGGTTGGTCGGCTCGTCCAGCACCAGGAAGTTCGCGCCGTCGAGCGCCAGCAGGGCCAGCGCCAGCCGCGCCCGTTCGCCGCCGCTGAGCGCGCCGACCGGCTTCCACACGTCGTCGCCGCGGAACAGGTAGCCGGCCAGGTAGTTGCGCGCCTCGGCGGGCGCCATGCCGGGCCGCTCGGCCAGCAGCGCCTCGATCACCTGCTGCTCCGGGTTGAGCGAGTCGTGCGCCTGGGCAAAGTAGCCGACCTTCAGGCTCGCGCCCAGCGTCACTTCGCCGTCCAGCGGCGGCAGGTGGCCGAGCGCGGTGCGCAGGAAGGTCGTCTTGCCCGCGCCGTTGGGGCCGATCAGCGCGGCGCACTCCAGCCGCTCCAGCACGATGTCGGCGGACTCGAACAGCGACTTGCCGGGGTAGCCTACCTGCAAGTTGCGGGTGCGCAGCACCAGGGTGCCGCTACGCCCGGTGGCTTGCAGGCGCATGTTGAGCGTGGGCGGGCGGCCCACCGGGCGCTCCAGCCCCTTGATCGCCCGCGCCGCTTCGTCCACCGTCATCATGCGCACGCCGCCGACGCCGGTCTCCATCCAGCTTTTGCCCTGGACGCCCGCGAAGCCGAGTTGCTGGATGGCGACCAGTTCGCGGCTGAGGCGCTTGAGCTTGCCCCGCGCGATGTCCACGCCCTGGCCCTCGATGTTGCGGCGGATGAAGTCCAACTCTTTCTCCAGCCGGGCTTTTTCGGCCTCGAACGTCTGCTCCAGGTAATCCCAGCGCTCCTGGCGGTGTTGCACGTAGGCACTGTAGTTGCCGCGATAGACCTCGATGCCGGTGCGGCTCATCTCCCAGATGTGGTCCACCACGTTGTCGAGGAAGTAACGGTCGTGGCTGACCACGAGCAGCGCGCCCTTCCAGGCCCGCAACGCGCGTTCGAGCCATTCGATGGCCTGCACGTCGAGGTGGTTGGTCGGTTCGTCGAGGATGAGCAGGTCGGGGGTTTCGAGCAGCAGGCGAGCCAGCAGGGCGCGGGTTTTCTGCCCGCCGCTCAGGTGGCCCAGCGGCATGTCCCACTCGGCGGCGCTGAAGCCCAGCCCTTCGAGCACCTGGGCGATGCGGATCTCGTATTCGTAGCCGCCCGCGTGCTCGAAAGCTTCCTGGACCGCGCCGTATTCTTCAAACAGGGCTTCGGTCATGTCGCCACCGGCCATCCGCGCTTCCATTTCCTGCAATTGCACGGCCTGGGCACGCAGGGCCGCGAACACCGTCAGCATCTCGCCGTAGACGGTGTTGTCGCGCTCGGCGAAGGCGTCCACGGCTTCCTGGCGCAGGTAGCCCAGGCGTGTGCCTTTGGCCCGATGCACGCTGCCGCTCGTCGGCGTGTCGATCCCGGCTAGGATCCGCAGCAGCGTCGTCTTGCCCACGCCGTTCGGGCCGACCAGCCCGATCTTGGCGTCGTTAGGGACACTGGCGGAAATGCCGTGGAACACATCGTAGGTGCCGAAATATTGGCCGAGGTTGGCGGCGCTGAGGATAGACATGGCGCATGGCTCCTGTGCTGAGACGGATACGTACTGCGCCCAGTGTAGCCGATCTGCCGCCGCGCAGGATGGGGCCGGGGCCGGACTGCGCCTCAATCCCCAGACCGAACTTGCCCCCGGCAGAGGGCCGGGGGCGCCGGGTGTCCGGGCTATTCGCCGGTGATGCCGGCCATGAGGGCGCGCACGGCGGCCAGTTCGTCGGCGTTGATCGTGTGGCCCATGTTGGGGTAGAGCCGCATCGTCACGTCGGCGCCCAGGCGGCGCAGCACGGCGGCGCTTTCCTCGACCCGTTCCTTCGGGATGTGGAAGTCCACGTCGCTGCACCCCAGGAAGATGGGCGTGCCGGCCAGCGACCCGGCGTAGTCGCGCGGCGTGCCGTCGGGACCGATCAGGCCGCCGCTCAGCCCGGCCACGCCGCCATAACGCCGGGCGTGCCGCGCCACATATTCCAGCGTCAGGCAGGCGCCCTGCGAGAAGCCGAGCAGGATGGTGCGCTCCGGTGGCAGCCCGGCTTCCGCCACGTGCGCCAGCAAGTCGTCGATCACGGCCAGCCCCGAGGACAGCCCCGGCTCGTTGCCGGCAATCGGCGCCAGGAAGCTGTTCGGATACCACGTGTTGCCCGCGGCCTGCGGGGCCAGATAGGCGAAGCCGGTCCGGTTCACCGCAGCGGCCAGGTCCAGGATGCTCTCCGCCGTGGCGCCGCGCCCGTGGATCAGGATCATGGCCGCCTGGGCCTGGTCGAGCGATGCGCCCGCCGCCAGGACGGGCCGGCCCTGGTGCGGGCCATGTATGTTGTTGGTCATGTGATGCTCCTTACCGGGGAAGGATGGACCCTCTCCGGTATAAGGGTAGCCGCCCGGTGTCCCGCGTGCTGTCCCCGCTACCGTCCGCGATTGCCCGCGGCTTGGCGGCGTACTGCCAATGTTACCGCTCCAGCGCTTGCCGGGCGGCCTGGTAGGTGGCGACGAAGCGGGCGGCGGCGTCCGGATCGACCTCGCCCGGCCCGTATTCGCCGTCGAAATGCCCGATCCGCACGTGGAGGTACGGCCCGCCCAGCGTCAGGGCGGTGTCGGCGAGCGGGTGCGGTCGGAAGGCTTCCTCGATGCCTTGCATGCCGACCCGCAACATGCGCGAGACCAACCCGCGGATGAAGCCGGGCGCGCTTTCCAGCCCCTCCTCCCCGGCGGCGAAATCCTGCCGGATGCGCTCCGCGGTGGCCGCGTCAGGCACCAGGGCCAGGGTCGTGGCCGTCAGGCGCAGGGTGAAGCTATCGGTCTCATCGCCTTCGTAGCCCCGCACGGGCAACTCGGCTAGCGGTTGTTCAAAGGCGAGGTCGCTGTTGGGTTCAGTCATGGCTCATGCTCCTGGGTGAATGTCGGTCGCCCGCTCCCAGAGCACGCGCGCCGTCTGCGTGCTGCCGCCCATCAGCAGCGGCGGGGTGCGCAGCGTAAGCTGCGTGCCCGCCAGCGTGAAGTAGCGGGTCTGGGCCACACCCACCCAGTTGGGAAACAGGCTTACCTCGATATGGTGGATGACCCGGTCCTCGCGCAACTCGTAGCGCCCGCAGTAGGAGACATATGTGCCGGCGGCGGCGGCGCGCTCCTCGGGGGTGCCGCGCAGCCGGTCGCCCCCGGCATAGGGGGTGCGGTCCCCGGTCATGAAGGCCACGCTCATGTAGCCGTCCGCCGCGTAGATCAGGTAGCCGCTGGGATCATGACCATACGGGTAGCTGATCGTGCCGGTTGCGCTCTCTAGTTCGTACGACACCAACCGCCAGGTGCCGATCAAGGGATGGTCGCTCATCGGTAGTCCTCCTGGGAAAAATGCCCGTCTAATAGACAAACGTGCGAACCGGCCCGCCGTGCTGGCACCGGAGTTGCTGAAACAAGATTAGCACCTGATGGGTGCGTGACCAATCGCCACAAGGAAGTGAAGGAGAAAGCGTGATGAATACACCCAACACCGGCATGCCGAGCAGTAGCCAGTATAGCGGGCAGCAGACCCAGGGCCACGATTCGCCCCTGACTGATGCGACCTATAACATGGTCTCGGCGCTGCACAACATCGTGGATGCCTGCTGGCATTATGACACGTACATCCAGCAGGATTCGGATGACGACGCCAAGGAGATGTGGCGGCGCTTCAAGCAGCAGGATATGCAGAAAGCCACTGAACTGCGCGATCACCTGAGCCGCCGTTTGCAGCATGAGACCGGCCCCGCCGGCAAAGTGGGCCACGGCCCTCACGAATCCGGCCAGCGCCAGTAAGGCGCGTCCGGCCCGCGGGATCCTATCCGTGGGCCTATGCTACCCGGCCGGGCGTCATCGCCCGGCCCGTGCTATGTTCGCGGCACCGCGCCCGCCCATACTTTGGATAGCCCACCCGCTCCACGTATCCCGTATAATAGCCTCATTGGTTACGCAGCCCGCCCAACACACGCGCAGTACGCCTATGATTGCCGGTATCCAACACGCTATGTGCCGTGCCAGGCCGCTGTCCGGGCGCGGATTGCGCGGCCCAGGCGGGCGGGGGCGCGGCTGAGGTGGCGCCCGCGGTGATCGCGCGGCGGTGGGTGGCGCTGGCCCGCGCGTGGGGCCGGGCACCCAGCAAGCGCAGCGGCGCTGCCGGGCCGAGCCAGGCTGCCGCCGGGTTGGCCCTGCTGCGCTTGCTGGGTTTCGAGTTAGTGGGCCGTGCCGTCGGGCGCGGTGGCGAGGGTCGCTTCCTGCCCGCGCTGTGGGCGGCCTACCAGGCGAGCGGCGCCCGCGACCGTTTCTTCGCCGAATGGCTCCCGATGTTGCAAGCCGCATGCGCCGGCCCCGCCGCCCGCCCACCCCCCATCGCCGCCATCCGCGCGCTGCTGCCCGACCCGCCCGATCTGCGCGGCACCTTCCTGGTGCCCGACCCGGCCGGGCCCGATCCGGCGGCGCTGCTCACGGATGCCGACGCCGCGGCTTTCTTCGCGCTCCTGGAGTCCGGCCCAGCGGTGGCGAATGGGGCGGACCTGCCGGCGGCTGTGTACGAAAGCCTGGCCCCCACCGGCGCCGGGGTGATCTACACGGGGCGGCCCGAAATCGACCTGATGTGCCGGCTGGCGGTGGTCGATAGCCTGGCGCACCATGTGGGCGAGGTCCACCGCGCCCGGCTCTACGCGGCGGTGTTTGCCGGGGATGCGGATGCCTGCGCCGGGTTGGGGCCGGCGGTTCGGGCGTGGCTGGGCCGGGTGCGCGTGCTCGATCCCGCCTGTGGCGCGGGCGCGTTCCTGGTGGGGATGCTGGCCGTGCTGGCCGACCTGGCGCAGTGGGCCGCGCCGGGCCGCGACATGCCCCCGCTTTCGGCTGCCGACCTCGCCCTGGCGGCGCTTCATGGGGTCGATATTCAGCCGCAGGCCGTGCAGGTCGCTGCGCTGTGCCTCTGGCTCCAGATGGCCGCGATGGCGCCCGGCGGTGCGCTGCCGGCCCCGGCGGCCTTTCATCTGCGGGCCGCCGACAGCCTGCTGGACGAGCCGTTCCCCGATCAACCCAGGTTCGACATCGTCATCGGCAACCCGCCCTATGTGCGCCAGGAGGCCATCGGCCCGCGCGCCTACAAAAGCGCGGTGCGCCGTGCCGTCTACCGCCGCTTCCCCGCCTTCTTCGGCTACGACGCGGCGCGGGATCGCGCCGCCTATCCGCTCGACGCGCGGGGCGACCTGTACCTGTACTTCTATTTCCAGGGCCTGGCCCGGCTGGCGCCCGGCGGCACGCTTTGCTTCCTGACCTCCAACGCCTGGCTCGACGTGCGCTACGGCGCCCGGTTGCGCGCCTTCCTGGCCGAGACGGCACACATTCGCCTGGTGATCGACGACCAGGTACAGCGCTCGTTTGCCGCCGAGATCAACACAGTGATCGTGCTGCTGCGCGGCGCGCTGCCCGCGGCCGATGCCTGGGTGCACTTCGTGCGCGGCGCCGTGCCCTTCGCCACCCTCCGCGCCCCGGCGACCTGGGCCGCTATCGACGCCGCTACTACGCCTGAGCAGACGGCGGAATACAGCCTGGTCCCGGTGCGGCAGGCGCAGCTATCCGGCTCCGTTGAACCGCCCGCGCAATCCGCGCCGGCAATCGGAGCAGGCTGGGGCGGCACCTACCTGCGTATGCCCGATATTCTCCGCCTGGTGCTTGACAGGGCCGGCGACCGGTTGGTGCCGCTGGCCGCGCTCGCGCCCGTGCATCCCGGTATTTACACGGGGATCAACGAGTTTTTCTACCTGGATGCGGCACGCATCGCCGCCTTCGGCATTGAAGGGGAGTTCCTGGCGCCGGTGATCCGCTCGCCGCGCGCTGTGCCCCGGCTGCGCATCGATGCCGATGCCCTCGCTAGCTGGCTGTTCGTGTGCCGCGAGGACAAGGCGACGCTGGCGGCGCGGGGCCGGGCCGGCGCGCTCGCCTACATCGCCTGGGGCGAGGCGCAGGTCACGCGGGCGCGGCAGAAGGTGCCCGCCGGGGTGCCCTGGCCCGCCGTGCCCACGGTGGCGCGGCGCCATCCCGGCTGGTGGGCGCTGGCGCCCCCGCCCCCGGCCCACCTGTTCTTGCTCTACGGCATCGGCACCCGCCACGGCCAGCCCTACAGCCCCGTGCCGCTGCTCAGCGACCGGCGCTTCCACATGCTGGCCTCCGCCGCCCCACCCGCCGATCAGGAAACGCTGGCCGCCATCCTCAACACGATCCTGACCGTGCTCTGCATCGAACTCCAGGGCCGCACCAACCTGGGCCAAGGCGTGCTCGACTTCGCCACCATGGACGCCCGGCGCCTGCGCGTCCTCGACCCCGCGCGCCTGGCCGCCACCGAGCAGGCCGCCTTGCGCGACGGGTTGCGCGCCGTCTGGGACGCGCCGCTCCCGGCGCTGCCCGATCCCGCCTACCAGGCCACGTTCGCTCCGCTCAACGCCGCACTCGCGCGCATCCTGCGCCTGACGCCGGGCGAAGAGGACGCTTTGTTCGCGGCGGCGCGTGAGCTGGTGGCCGGGCGGCTGCGCAAGGCGGCGAGCATTGGCCGCGCCGGCAGCCCGGCTGCCGGTTGAACGATCGCCCGATCAGTCGGCGACAGCGGACGGGGCGGGCGGCCCGTCGGGTTCGGCGGGCAGGGTGGTCGCCGGACGTGTCCGATTGGTATAGCGCTCGTGCCCGGCCAGGGCTGCCGTCTCCCGCTGGTAAGTGCGGGCCACCAGCGGCCAGAGCACGCGGTGGATTCGCCGCGGGTGGTACCAGCGGCTGATGAGGGTGTTGAGGTCGGGAGCGCCGGCGAAGTGGCGCATCAGTCGAGCGTAGCCCCAGGGCGGCATGCGGTCGTAGAGCCAGCGGTTGACCAGCGAGGCGCGCACCAGCGGGCGGATTTCCCGGTCGGCGACCTGCTGCCAGTCCTGCCCGCTGATCACCGCCTGGGCGGCCAGGTAGCCCGTGGTGAGCGCGTGGCGGATGCCGAAGCCCCAGAGGAAGTCCTGGTAGCCGCCCGCCTCGCCGATGACGAACTCCCGGCGGCCCTGCCAGAAGGCGGCCAGGTCGCCGCCGCTGCCGCCCGCCCGGTGCCGGTCGCGGATGTCGAGGGCCGGGGCGTGCTGCTGGAATACGGTCACGGCCCGCTCCAGCAGGGCGTTGGCCTCGCGCCGGGCGGCGCGCTCCGTCACGAGCGTGGCCAGCGTGCCCTCGCCCTCCACGATGACCACATAGGCGTAGGCGCGGGGCGCGAGGCGCGCGTCGACGATGCCGCAGGTCCAGTCGGGGTGGCTGGTATGGAAGGTGAATCCCGCCGACACGACGAGCGATCCCTGGCCGAAGGTGCCGCCGGCCCAGATGTCGGCGCGGCCCGGCGGGCAGGGCGTGCCGTACTCGATGGGGATACCCATGGCCTCGGCTTGCGCCTGCAGCCCATGTTCCAGGCCGCCGTCCACGGCGCCGCGCTTGATCAGGTAGAAGAAGGGGCGCGGCGTCCGCAGGTCATAGCGCCGGCCATAGGGATCGATGACCGAAAAGTCGGTCTGGCCGGCATGGCGGAAGCGTGTGCCTTCGACGCCGATGCGCTCCAGGAACCGCGGCAAATCCTCCAGCGAGGTCCAGTTCTCGACGGCGTCCCAGTCGGGGAAGCGCTGCGCCCCCGACGCCGCGCTGCGCTCCAGCACCCGCACGGCGCGCCCCGCGCGCTTGAGGTTAATCGCGGCGGTCAATCCCGCCACCCCGGCCCCGGCGATCACGATCTCGCGCTCCATATGCACCTCCGCTTGCATATCCACGGGCCTCAACGTCGGCGCCGCCGGGCGGGGACGCGAGAGGCCAGAACGGGATCCACCGGCGCCGCTGCGGCTATTATAGCACGCGCCGAGGGCGTACTGTCCGAATTGCCCAAACGCCCGTTACCCTGGTTGCGGTAGTGCATTTTGTATGATATGGTTGCGCCATGGCGGGCATTAGCCGGCATCCCTCTGCGTGTTGAAACCCCGCCGCTGCGTGAACAGATCGGTCCTGCCTGTCGGGGCCGGATGGCCCATGTCTTCAGGAGGTACACGCGGATGGATGTTACACAAACCGGCAGTGTGCGCATGGTTTCATCGGGGGTGCGGCGGCTGACGCGGATTATCAGCGTGCTCGCGCTGGTGGTCGGGCCGCTGCTTTTCTTGCTGCCCGATCGCACCGACAGCCTTTTCGCCTGGACGATCAACCCCCCGGTGACGGCGGCCTTTCTCGGCGGCGCGTATATGACGGCGCTGACCATTGAATTGCTGGCCGCGCGGGAGCGCATCTGGGCGCGGGCACGGGTCGTCTATCCCGGCATGATCCTCTTTACCACCGTGACCCTGATCGCTACACTGCTGCATCTCGACAAGTTCCACTTCGCCGCGCCCGGCCTCTTCGCCAAATTCACGGCCTGGGCCTGGCTCATCATCTACGCGCTCGCGCCGCCGGTCATGCTGGCGCTGCTGGTCTACCAGTTGCGCGCGCCGGGCGGCGACCCCGCGCACCGTGCGCCCCTGCCGTCCTGGTTTCGCGGCGTGCTGGTGGCGCAGGCCGTGATCATGATGGGGCTGGGCATTGCCCTGTTCCTGGCGCCGCCCACCTTCGCCGGGCTGTGGCCGTGGGCGTTGACTCCGCTGACGGCGCGTGCCGTGGGCGCCTGGCTGATCGGGCTGGGCTTCGCCGTGGCCCACGCCGCCTGGGAAAACGACTGGGAGTTGATCGGTATCGCCATGATCGGCGACATCGTGGCCGGGGGGCTGCAGTTGCTCGTACTGGCGCGCTTCGCCGGGACGCTGCAATGGGCCGCGCCCAACGTCTGGGTCTACCTGGTGTTCTTGCTGGCAATGGTGGGCATCGGCGCCTACGGCGTCTACGCCACGCGGCGGTTCGCGGTGCGCGCTCCCCAGGCGCCGCAAGCAGCGGGCGCCTAGCCGCTGCCAGGCGCCATGCGATCCAGGCGCTGGGCCGCCGCTGCTGCCGGGTTACGCGTATAGCGCGGCCAGCGTCGCGCAGAAGCGCGCTACTTCTTCCTCGCTGTTGTAGTAATGCACGGAGGCTCGCACGACGGTGTCCAGCCCGCGGGCGGTCATGTCGAGCAGGGTCGAGCTGCGGGTCGAGATCCAGACGTTGATCTGGTGCGCGTGCAGCGCCTCGCGGATGGCCGCCGGCTCGTGCCCGGCGACGGTGAAGGTGACGATGCCGCACTGCTCGGCGCCGATGTCGGTGACGGTGACACCTGGTATCTCTCGCAGGCGGGCGCGCAGGTCGTTAGCCAGCGCCTGGACCCGCGCCCAGATGGCGTCGAGGCCCCAGCCGAGCGCGTAGTCCATGGCGACCCCCAGGCCGATCTTGCCCGCGAAGTTGGTCTCCCAGTTCTCGAAGCGGCGCGCGTCGGGGCGCAGCGTGTAGCGGTCGGGCGCCGTCCACTCGGCGGCGTGCAGGTCGAGGAGGGGCGGCTCCAGCCGTTCGAGCACATCGCGGCGCACATAGAGAAACCCCGTGCCGCGCGGCCCGCGCAGGTATTTGCGCCCGGTGCCCGACAGCATGTCGCAGCCGATGGCCTGCACGTCGATGGGCATCTGCCCGACCGACTGGCAGGCGTCGAGCAGATAGAGCACCCCCGCCTCGCGCGCCACCCGGCCCACCGCCGCCGCCGGATTGACCAACCCGCCGTTCGTCGGCACATGAGTCATGGCGATCAACTTCACCCGGTCGTCGATGGCGTTGCGCAGGGCCTCGACCGAGATCTGGCCCGACTCGTCGTTGGGGATCGCTTCGACCGTCGCGCCGGTCTTGCGCGCCACTTGCAGGTAGGCGATATAGTTGCTGGCATACTCGGCCTGCGCCGTCAGGATGCGGTCGCCTGGCCCCAGCGGCACCGAATAGAAAGCCATGTCCCAGGCGCGCGTCGCGTTCTCGACCACGGCGATCTCGTCGCGGGCACAGTTGAGCAGCGCCGCCGCCGCGTCATAGGTATGCTCCAAGGCATCCGCCGCCTGCGTCTCGGCCTCGTAGCCGCCGATGGCCGCCTCCAACCGCAGGTGGTCCAGCACGGCGTCGAGCACCGGCTGGGGTATCAAACCCGCCCCGGCGTTGTTGAAATGCAGCAGGTGTTCGACAGCGGGCGTCTCCCGCCGGGCGCGCGTCAGGTCAATCGTCATGGGTCTATTCCTCCTTCGTAGCCCGGCTGCCTCGCCGGGCA